>NZ_LR733817.1:5172846-5547164 GCF_902506165.1 Bosea sp. 29B | reverse complement strand
GGCGCGGCGAGCGGCGGCATCTCGATCGTCAATTCCGGGGCGATCGCGGGTGGGCTGGCCGGGAACGGCGCGACGCGGGCCAACGCGGTCGAGTTCTACGGCAGCAACAACCGCTTCGAGATCCGGGCCGGCTCGAGGACCGACGGCAATGTCGTGGTTCAGGGCGGCGGCACCAACAGTGTGCTGGCGCTGGGCGGAACAGCGAACGGCACCGTCAATATCGGCAATCTCGTAGCCTCGCATACCGGCTTCACGGCCTATGAGAAGACGGGATCGTCGACCTGGACGCTGTCGGGCAGCGGCAGCCAGCACTGGTCGATCCGGGACGGGACACTCAGCGGCAATTCCTCCAGCATGGCCGGCGACCTGACCTTCGCGACGGGAGCCGGCACGCGCGGCGTCATCTTCAACGAGGGCGCGGGCGGCAGCTATTCCGGGACCATCTCGGGTGATGGCAGCTTCACCCTGAGGGGAGGTGGTTCCCTCACCCTGGTCAATGCGCAGAGCTATACCGGAGCGACGACCGTCGCTGCCGGCACGCTGATCGTGAACGGCTCGATCGCGGCCTCGTCCGGTGTGACGGTGGCGGCAGGCGCGACGCTCGGCGGCACGGGGGTCATCCCGACGACGGTGGTGAACGGCACGCTGTCGCCCGGCAACTCCGTCGGCACGCTGACCGTCCAAGGCGGTGTGACTTTCAACGCGGGCTCGACCTACCGGGTCGAAATCGTCGGCGCGACCTCCGACCTGCTGACGGTGAGCGGCAGCGCCAGCTTGGCCGGCACGATCCAATTGGTGGCAGGCGGCGGTTCCTACAGCTTCAACACCGCCTACACCGTGCTGAGCGCGGCAAGCGTCAGCGGCAGTTTCGGGACCGTCTCGACCGAGGGCTCCTTCGGCGACGGCGTGACCACGACGGTGAGCTACACCAGCAATGACGTGCAGGTGACGCTGACGCCGAAGCGACTGACGCCATCCAACCCGGCGGACAATTCCCCGACGACCCCATCGGGCCCGAGTTTCATCGGGCCGACAGGGCCGAGCAACGCCTACGCCGTCGGCAAGGCCATCGACCAGGCCGTCGAGAGCGGCGGCGATCCGTCCTCGCTGTTCGCGATCTACAACCTGCCGGCCGCATCGATCGCGGCCGCGGTGAACAGCCTGTCGGGCGAGGTGCACACGGCAGCGCCCGCGATGGCGCACATCGCCTCGGATCAGTTCCTGCGGGTGATGCTCGACCAGACCGCCACGGGCCGGCTCGGTGCCGACGCTCCCGGACCGGGCGGCGCAAGCTATTCCGGCTTCGCGCGCAAGGACGCCGACCAGTCCGCCGCATCCTCCCGGCTCGATGCGCCGCTCTACTCCGTCTGGGGGGCGGCCTATGGTTCCTATGGCCGCACCGACGGCAATGCCCATATCGGCTCGGCCAGGCGCAACATCGACGATGCCCATCTGGCGACGGGCGTCGATGTCAGACTGATGCCCGGGACGTTCGCCGGCGTCGCGGTCTCCGGCGGCAAGGCGCGGGCCTCCCTGCCGGGCGTGCTCGGCAAGATCGATGCGGATGTCTTCCAGGCTGGCCTCTACGGCATGACGCAACTCGGTCCGGTGAAGCTTGGCGCGGCGCTGAGCTATTCCCGGCTCGAGAACGATGTCAGCCGCAGCATCCCGGTCCTGGGCTCGAGCCTCGCTTCCTCCTACGCGACGACGGCCTGGAGCGGGCGATTGCAGGCAAGCGCTGCGCTGCTGAGCTGGAACGGCCTCTCGCTGTCGCCGCTGGCCGCGATCCAGGGCACGCGAGCCCACAGCCCGGCCGTGATCGAGGCGAACTGGGGAGGAGCCAATGCCGGAGCGCTGGCTCTGGCCAGGCGCAACGACATCACCGCGCGCGGCGAACTGGGCGTACAGGTCGACAGCGACACGGCGCTCGGCGGTGTCCCCATTACCGGTTATGTCCGGGCGGCCTGGGCGCATTACTTTCGCCGCGATGCCGATCTGACAGCGAGCTTGGCCGGCCTGCCTGGCGCGGTGTTCACGGCGACTGGCGCCGAGCCCGACCGCAACAGCGCGCTCGTCAGCGCCGGTGTTGTGGCGAAGCTGTCCGATCGCTTTTCGTTGGGCCTCAATCTCGACGGTGAACTTTCCGCCAACAGCAGCCGCATCGGCGGATCAGTCCAGATCAGGGTCAGCTTCTGAAAGGCCGCTGCCCGACCTGAGCACAGCGGCTCGCTAGCTTTGAGTACGGGGTGCTGTTGACACAGGATGGCATGATCCGGACCGAAGCTGTGTCGTTAGGCTCCGCAGGGGGTGCCTGGTTTCGGGGCGGGAGCCGGAGTCGGCTATTAGTGCATCAAACGAGCAGCGATGGCAGTATTATGGATCCTGGATGCGGCGTCCCGATGGAGGACGCATCATGCTTGTCGAAGCTCAGCAGACCCATCAGCGCCCGGCTTGGAATACCCGCCGCATCATAGGCCCGAAGCCGCCGCTTAAGCCGCGTCATATCTGGGCGATCAGGACACGGCTGCAGCATGAACATCGTGTGCGTGACCTGGCGATGTTCAATCTCGCCATCGACAGCAAGCTGCGTGGCTGTGATCTCGTTCGGCTTCGTGTGGCTGATGTTGTGCTCGGCGGAACCGTGAGGCTGAGGACGTCAATCATACAGCAGAAGACCGGCCGGCCGGTGCCATTCGAGCTGACCGATACGACGCGAGAGGCGCTAACAGCTTGGCTCAGAAGACGACCAGCGGCAACTGGCGATTGGCTCTTCCCGAGTCGCAGCCGACCTGGCGATCACGTAACGACCAGACAATACGGTCGCCTGCTTGACGGCTGGATCGCCTTGATAGGCCTCGATCCCGCGCTCTATGGAACACACAGCCTTCGGCGAACGAAAGTTGCCTTGATCTATAAGCGCACCGGCAACCTTCGCGCCTGCCAGTTGCTGCTTGGGCACTCCAAGCTGGAAAGCACCGCCCGTTACCTCGGCATCGAAGTCGACGATGCGCTTCTCCTTTCGGAGTAAACAGACCTATGAGCTGTGGCACGGCGGGCTCCCGCCGTGCCAGGCCCGCCCTTCGACCCACGGCAAACTCGGGTCGACAGATGCCCCTCAGCCCGATAGCCGCGGATGTCCGCTTCCAGGCAATGTGCCAATGTCCGCTTCTGGCGCCACGCGGTCGGCTAGAGGCGCCGTCCTAATGAGCGGAGTGTCACGCAGATCGAGCCTGAATTTCTTCAGTATTTCCAGGGTGAAGTACGGGGTGGGTCACAATCCGAACGTCGCGTGTGAATTTGCCGTGGTTAGCGAAGACCGCCAAAGGGCGGCCGGCGGCGGCCCGCCATGACAACCCCGATCCACCGCGATAGTTTGGCTGTACGCTTCGAATGCCGCGCCGACCGGAGGCCGATCAATCGTCATGGAATGGGGGATTCTCGGCCTACTTCTCGGTCTCTTCTTTTTCGTGATCGTTCCGTGGGTGGCTCTTCGGGCCTCCGGACGCAGCAACACAGCCCTCGATCAGATCGCGCAGCTGAAGACCGAGCTGGCCGTGCTCCGGGAGGAGCTGGCGGCGCTGAGAGGCGGAGGCGTTCCAGTCCTCGCCGCCGCGCCGGCTACAGAGGTCGCGCATTCCGAGACAGCGCTGGAAGCCGAGTCGCCGCTGTCGGCCGAGATGCAGGCGCCCAAGCCGCAGCTTGCGGCCGAAGCCGCCTCGCCCGAAGCCGAGGCGCTCGAGCCGCTGGCTTCCCCGGCGGAAACGATCCCGCTGGCGGCGCGGATGGCGGCCGAAGCTCACGTCGAGCCCGCGCTAGCACTTGAGCGCTTCGAGGAGGAGGCCCTCCAAGAGCAGTACGCGCGAGAAGCGCAAGAGGCGCCGCAGGAGCCGGAGGCGCAGATCGGGCCGCCACTGCCGCGGCGCGACATCGAAGAGACGATCGGCTCGCGCTGGGCCGTCTGGATCGGCGGCGTCGCGCTGGCCTTCGGCGGGCTGTTCCTGGTCCGCTACTCGATCGAAGCCGGCCTGTTCGGTCCCGGCGTGCGGCTGCTGATGGGCGCCGTCTTCGCCTTGCTGCTGGCCGGGGCCAGCGAATATCTGCGCCGCCGCGAGGCGCCACTGCCCTTCAACGCGCCCGGCGCGCTGGGTAACGCCAACATCCCCTCCGTGCTGGCCGGCGTCAGCGTGCTGGCCGGCTTCGGCGTCGTCTTCGCCGCCCACGCCATCTACGGCTTCATCGGCCCGACGCCCGCCTTCGCGATGATGGCACTGATCGGCCTTGCAGCCCTCGCCGCTTCGCTGCTGCACGGGCCGGCGCTCGGGCTCTTCGGACTGGCCGGCTCCTATGTCACCCCTTTCCTGATCGCGAGCACGGCCCCGGCCTTCGCCTCGCTTTCGCTCTTCATCGCCTTCGTAACGGCCACCGCCTTCCTGCTGCATTTGCGGCGCCCGAGCCGTGTCGTCACGCTGGCGGCCGTCGCCGGCCACGGCGCCTGGACCGTGCTGATCGCCTTCACCATGCGTGGGCTGCTTTGGCCCTCCTTCCTCGTCGGCGCCGGCGCCGTCCTGGCCTGGCTGCTGCTGAAGGAGCTGCCGCTGTGGCGAAGGCGCGGCGAGGTCGCAGCCCGGCGTCCGGTCCCATTCGATCTCACCGGCCTCGTCGCCATTGCCGTGCCGCTCGTCATCTCGGGGGTGCTCTGGGTCGGCATGGGCGCGCCGGGGTCGCTGCACCTCGCGATCCTCGCCACGGTCGCGGTCGGCATCGTCGCCGCGGTCCGCCATCGCGACCTCGCGCCGCTAGCACTCGTCGCGGCCGCCGGCGCCGTCGGCATGATCCTGCTCTGGCCGCGCCAGAACGAGGCGCTCGGCCTGTCGCCCGCGACCCTGCTCGACCTGGTCAGGCTGAGCATCGCCCCCGATGCCGGGCCCGGACTGGCCTGGACCGCGGCGCTCTTCGCCGTGGTGATCGGCGGGCTGCCCTTCGCGGCCCTGGTCACGCGGCGCCTGGCCGGCGCCGGGGGCTATGTCGAGCGCGGCTGCCTGGCCTTCGCCTCAGCGCTGGCACCCGTCTGCCTGCTGCTGGCGACGACGCTGCGCGTCAACGGCTTCGAGCGCGCGCCAGGCTTCGCGGCGCTGGCGGCGCTGCTGGTCGCGGTGCTGTTCCTCGCCTCCGAACTCCTGCTGCGGGTCGAGCGTGCCAGCACCCGATCGCCCAATTCGCTCGCCCTGGTCGGCTCCGCAGCCTATGCCGCCGCGGCTGCGATCGCGCTCGGCCTCGCCGTGGCGCTGGCCCTGCGCGAGACTTGGCTGGTGGTCGGCTTCGCGATCGCCTCGGCCGGCCTCGCCATCCTCGCCCGCGCCCGCCCGCTCCCATTGCTGCGGACGATGTCGGCCAGCCTCGCGACCGCCGCCTTCGCCCGCTGGGTCTGGGACCCGATCCTCACCGGAATGGGCTCCCGGCCATTGCTCAACTGGCTGATCCCGGCCTATGCCCTGCCGGCCTTGTGCTTTGGGGTCGCCGCGCTGGCGCTGCGCGGCACGCAGGACCGGCCCAGGATCGTGCATCAGGCGCTCGCCGCCCTCTTCACAGCGGCTTTCGTGCTGCTGCAGGTCCACCAGCTTTTCGTCGGCCCGGATCTGACGCCCGATCTCGCCCGGATCACCGGCCATTATACCCAGCCGCGGAACCGGTTGTTCGAGGAGGTCGCCTGCCTCGTCATCGCGGCAGGACTACTGGGCGCGGGATTCCAGCGCCTGGGCCGGGGCGCGGGCAACGCGGTTTTCCGGATCGCCGGGCTCGCCGCCGCAGCGCTCACGATCCCGCTCGCGATCGGCGGGCTTGGCGCCCTGCTCAACCCGCTCTTCGACGGCACCACGGTCGATGGCTGGCCGGTGCTGAACCGGCTGCTCTGCTACGTCGTCGCCGGCGCTGCGCTCGGCGCGCTCGGCTTCACCACCTCGCGCGAGGGCGGCTCGCCGGTCTCGGATGCGCTGAGCGCCTGCGGGGCCTTCCTGGTCTCGCTTGGCCTCGTACTGATCACCCGCCACGCTTTCGCTGGGCCGCAGCTCTCGCCGGTGGACGGCGCCTCGGTCGGCTATGCCGAATCCGTGATGATCGCCGTCGTGCTGATCGCGCTGACGGCGGCGGCGCGGCTCTGGCACGACGCGTCGAGGGGCCGGATCGCGAGCCTCGCCGTCGTGACGCTTGGCTGCATCTCGATCGGCTGGATCGTCCTCGCCCTCGGCTTCGCGCGCAACCCGTTCCTGGACGGGCGCGCGGTGGAGGGGCCGGTCGTGTTCAACCGCATCTTGTGGGGCTACGGGCTGGCGGCCCTCGTCCTGGCCGGTGCAGGGCTGTGGCTGCGCGACGGCTTCTCCAGGCTTTCGCGCGCCTTCGGCCTGACGGCGGCCATGGCAGCCATTGGCTGCGTCTTCCTGCTGCTGCGCCATGCGCTGCACGGCCCCTCTCTGTCGTCCGAGGTGCCGATCACCCTGGCCGAATCCGGGATCTACGCCGCGCTCGGCTTCATGCTGGCGATCGCCATGATGATCGCGGGTTCGGTGCGTTGGCTGGGACGCAGCGTGCCGGTCGATCCGCTGGCCGCGACGCTCGCCGCCTGCGGCTTCTTCGCCGGCGTCGCCTTCATCGCGTGTCCGGTGGTGACCGACCAGCCTCTGGCCGGCGTGCTGATCCTCGACAACGCGCTGGTCGGCTATCTGCTGCCCGCTGCGTTCGCCTTTGCGGCCTCCGCCTGGGCGCGGGCCCATCTCGGCCGGCCGCTGATCGCGCGGGCCTATGGCGTCGCCGCCATTCTCGGGGCCCTGGCTTATGTCGTCACCGAGGTGCGCCGCACCTTCGTCGGCCCCGACCTATTCAGCGCCGATGTCGGCGCCGGCGAGCTCTACGCCTATTCGGCCGCGATCCTGCTCTATGGCGTCGCGCTGCTGGCGCTCGGTTTCCGGGCCGGGTCGCGCGATCTGCGCCTGGCCTCGCTCGGCATCGTCACCATCGCGATCTGCAAGGCCTTCCTCGTCGACATGTCGGGGCTGGAGGGCCTGCTGCGGGCGCTGTCCTTCATCGGCCTCGGCGCCAGCCTGGTCGCGATCGGCCTCGCCTACCAGCGCCTGCTGCGCCGAGGGACGAGCGCCGCGGCGTCCCTCGGCGCATAGCTGTGTTGTCCATAAAGGGACGATGTCCGCTATGACTTATTGCGCGACGTAGGACCGCTTTCCGGCAGGGAGGCAGAGTCCGCTTCTGGCGCACAGCCGACGAGTGGCCGCGATACAGGTTCGCTTCTGGGTTGGATGGAAATCATGCATGGCGCGAACAGGAACTATCCGCGCGCATCATCGCTATGATCAAAGGATCATACACCGGCGGTATCGCGACGATAAACTCAGGGCTGAGTAGCTGCGATCGATTCCCGGGGAAGCGCGCGCGGCGTGATCGCCGGGAAAATTCGGCCAATTTCCGCAGCCGCGATTGTCATCGACCTCTTTCGGCAGCCTTCCCATCAGCGTCGACCCGTGCCCTGGGTTCGCTAAGGGTCGAGAGCCGACATCCGATTAGCCTCAATGCCGGCGAAACGGGGCTCGACCTTGGTGTGCGCCCAGCAGAGTTTTTGGCTTGCTGCTTGATGAGATCACTCCCCTTAAACCGCTTTCGCCATGACGCGAGCGATCAGGTCGTAATGGCGCCAGAGTTCGGGATCGATCGGGGCCGGTGCGCCGAAATAGCCGTCTGGCGTGACGGCCTTGGCCTCGCTCCCGCCCTTGCGCCAGCGAACGAGATCCGCCTCGCCGAGTTGCGTCGGGATCAGCTTTGGGAGGACGT
This sequence comes from Bosea sp. 29B, assembly GCF_902506165.1. Taxonomy (NCBI): domain Bacteria; kingdom Pseudomonadati; phylum Pseudomonadota; class Alphaproteobacteria; order Hyphomicrobiales; family Alloboseaceae; genus Allobosea; species Allobosea sp. 29B. Next base: position 5,539,331 of record NZ_LR733817.1, on the reverse strand, counting down.
TGAAATCGACCAGCGCCGGATAGTAGCGCGCCATTGCTGCGGTCTCGAGCTCGTCGGCATGGACACCGAGAATCCCGGTCGTCTTCAACGTATCCAGGCCGTCCGGGCGCTGCCAAGGCACCCAGAACGGTTCGTTGCCGGAACAGCCCAACCGTTCGAACAGGCGCCAGCGCAGCGGCGCATAGAGCCAGCGCGCGCGGCCCGGCCCGCGCTCGAGCTGGTCCAGCATGACCTTGTGCAGCATCCGGTTGTGCTCGAGGTCGCCATGGTGGCTGACGAAGAGGATGTCACGAAAGCCATTTTCGCAGAGCGTGTCGACGATGTCGTTGAGCAGTGCGGCTGCAATCTCGGGCCGGGTGCGGAACGTCGCCGGAAAGGCCGAGAGCACGTGGTTCACACCCCAGTAGAACGGTGGTGCGATGACGAGTTCGCGGCCGGCTTCCGCTGCATAGCGTCGTGTCAGCCGGCACAGCGCGGTCGCGATATGCGCGTCGGTTCCGATCGGCAGATGCGGGCCGTGATGCTCCATTACGCCGATCGGCAGGAGCACGCCCGCCCCGCGCTCGGCCGCAGCGGCGATGGCAGGCCCGGTCATCTCGACCATGGTGCCGGCGTAGAGATCCTGCTCGATCATGACGTCCTCATACCGAAATCAGCGAGCGAACGGCCGCGAAGTCCGCGAGAAGATCACCCGAGGCGCCTTCGCGGACGATCCTGCCGCGATCGAGCACGATCGCCCTGTCGCTAAGCCGCAGCGCATCTTCCGCGTGCTGCTCGACGATGATGATCGCAAAGCCGAACTCCTCTCGCAGGCGCCTGATCGAATGCTCCAACTCCTCGACGATCACCGGCGCCAGGCCTTCGAACGGCTCGTCGAGAGCAAGCAGCCGGGGATTCGTCATCAGGGCGCGGGCGATCGCCAGCATCTGCTGCTCGCCGCCGGAGAGATTGTCGCCATAGTTGCGACGCCTTTCATGCAGGCGCGGGAACATCGCATAGGCCTCCGCCAGCCCGAACCGGCCGGGCCGACGCGCGACCAGCAGATTTTCCTCGACGGTGAGGGAGGCGAAGATGTCACGCTCCTGCGGCACCCAGCCGATACCGAGTGCCGCGCGCCCGCTCGCGTCGCTGCGGCAGATCTCCTCGCCGCGCCAGCGGATCGCACCGGCGGTGACGCGGGCATGGCCCATCAGCGCCAGGATCAGCGTGGTCTTGCCGACGCCATTGCGGCCGAGCACTGCCAGGCCTTCGCCTTCGTCGAGGCGAAAGCCGACATCCTCGATCACGACCGCGTCGCCATAGCCGGCGACCAGGCTTTCGATTTCAAGCAGCATGATCGCCTCGCCGGCCGAGATAGACTTCCCTGACGCGTGGATCGGCCGAGATCTCGGCCGAGGTGCCTTCGGTGAGGATCTGCCCGGCGACCAGAACCGTGATCCGCTCGGCGAAGCGGAAGACCAGGCCCATATCGTGCTCGATGAAGACCACGGTCAGGCTGGCGGGCAGAGCGTGGATGCGCTCGAAGATCGCCGCGCTTTCGGCGGCAGGGACACCGGCCGCCGGCTCGTCGAGCACGAGCACGCGCGGGCGCGCCGCCAAGGCGATCGCGATTTCGAGCAGGCGCTGACTGCCATAGGGCAGCGCCGCGACCGGGCGCTCTGCCAGCGCCAGCAGATTGACGAAGGCGAGGCAGGAACGCGCCTCATCGAGCGCCGCCCGATCGCTGCGCACGGAGCGCCAGAAGACGGCCGTCCGGCGGTTTCGCTCGAGCACGGCGAGAAGGACGTTGTCCAGGACCGTGAGCTTGCGGAAGAGTTGATTGATCTGGAAGGTCCGGGCCAGCCCCATATGGACGCGCTGTGCCTCCGACTGGCCGGTCGCGTCTTCTCCTGCGATCAGGATGCGGCCGGCAGCCGGCTTCACGCTGCCGGTCAGGGCGTGAACCAGCGTCGTCTTGCCGGCGCCATTGGGCCCGATCAGCGCATGGCGCGCGCCGGCGCGGATCGAGAGCGAAACGTCGCGCACCGCCTGGAAGGCCCCGAAGCGGACGCTGAGCGCAGTCGTCGTGAGCGCGGCGGTCATGTACGCCTCCCGAACCGGCCGAAACGCTCGATCAAGCCGCCTATGCCGCCACGTGCCAGAAAGACCGATGCCATCAGAACGATCCCGAGCCCGAGTTGCCAATAGCGCGGACTCACCGTCGAGAGTGCGTCCTTGACCAGCCCGAAAGCGGCGGCGCCGATGCTGACGCCGGCAATGTGACCGGTCCCACCCAGCGTCACCACCATGACGATCTCGGCCGAGCGCTCGAAGCCCAGCATGTCGAGCGAGGCGAAGCGGCTCGTCTGTGCCAGGAGCGCGCCGCCGACGCCGGCGATGGCTCCGGAGAGCAGGTAGCTCACGGCCAGATGGCGCGCGACCGGCGAGCCGATCGCCGGCATGCGCCGCGGGTTCTCGCGGATGCCGCGCAACGCCAATCCGAAGGGAGAGGTCGTCACCCGCCACAGCGCCGCATAGACGAAGGCGAAGACGGTCAACGCGTAAAGAAAGGCCGTCCTTCCCTCGAAGTCGAAGGCAAACAGCCCGAGCAGCGGTGCCACCTCGAAATCCGCGAGCCCGTCGGCACCGCCGGTGAGATCGCGCATCCGGTTGGCGGCTTCGTGGATCAGCGAGGCGACGCCGAGCGTGACCAGAAGCCGGGTGAAATCACTGCCGCGGACCACGATCGGGCTCAGCACCAGGGCGACGAGAGCAGAGATCGACGCGCCCGCCATCAGCCCGAAAAGCGGATCGGTGAAGCCCCATCGCGCGAGGATGGCGCTGCCATAGGCTCCGAGCCCAAGAAAGACGGCATGGCCGAGCGAGACGATGCCGGCATGGCCCTGCAGCAGGTCGTAGGACAGCGCGAAGATCATCAGCACGAGGATCTGTGTCGCCAGGGCGAGATGGTTTGGAAACAGGAAGTAGCTCGCGATCAACGCCGCGAAGATCAGCGGCGTGACCGGGCTGAACGGCAATGCGGGCTTCGACAGGCCGCCATGGCCGGCAGGATTCAGCGCGCTCATGCCGCCCGCCCCTTCAACCCTGCCGGCTTGACCAGCAGCACGGCGACGAGCAGGCCGAAGATCACGAAACCGCCGGCCTCGGGCAGGAGATATTTGAACAGCGCGTCGACCGTGCCGAGGCCGAGCGCCGCCAGCAGCGAGCCCTCGATCGAACCGGCTCCGCCGATCGCGACCACCATCAGCAGCATGGTCAGGTATTTCAGGGCGAAAGCCGGGTCGAGCCCGAGCATCTCGACGGACAGCGCGCCGCCGAGCCCGGCCAGCGCCGCGCCGAGCCCGAAGGTGAGCGCGAACAGGCGCTCGACCTGGATGCCGATCCCTTCGGCGGCACGGCGATTATCGACCGCGGCGCGAATTCTGGCCCCGAACAGCGTGTGCTCGAACAGATAAATCAGGGCGATCGCGGTTGCAGCGCCCATGGCGATCAGGAAGAGACGGTAGCTGGTGATCTCGAGCCCGAGCAGGGCAACGCGCCCAGTCAGCCAGCCCGGCGTCTGGATCGCCTGCTGCTGCGGCCCGAAGATCAGGTTGGCGAGCGCGCCAAGCGCAAAGGCGAGCCCGATCGAGAACAGCACCTGCTCCAACGCGTTGCGCTGGTAGAGATGACGGATGGCGGTCCGCTCGATCACGATGCCGAAGGCGCCGACCACGACGAACACCAATGGCAGGGCAAGAAGGAAGGGAAGGCCGGCTCCGACCACGACCACGGCGAGATAGGCTCCCACCATGGCGAAAGCGCCATGGGCGAGATTGATGAAGCGCATCAGGCCGAGTGTGACCGAGAGGCCGACTGCGGAGAGGAACAGCAGCATCCCGTAGGCGACGCCGTCGACCAGGACGGCAACGAGGCTAGACACCTGGATTGACTCCTTGCCCGCCGGCTCAGCGCGCGGTCTTGCCGGGGTCGACGACGGCCTTGTAGGTCTCGAAAGCCCTGTTCTGCCAACGCCCGTCGAGCTTCTCGCCGCGGCGAATATAGACGTCCTGCACCACATCGCGCGTCTGCGGATCGATGGTGATCGTGCCGCGCGGGCTCGTCAGGGTGAGGCCCTTCATCGCCTCGAGCAAGCCGGCGGCATCGGTCTTGCCACCGGACTTGGCGACGGCCTTGTAGAGCAGGTCCATCGCGTCATAGGCTTGGACCGCGCGGAAGTTCGGGATCGCCGCCGCCCCGGCGACCTCCTTGTAGGCCTTGATGAAGCGCTCGTTCTCGGCGCTTGCGATGCCTGACTGGTAGTGATGGGCCGAGATCACGCCGTCGAGCCCTTCGCCGATCAACGACAGCGAGTTGTCTTCGACCACGTCGCCAGTGACCAGCAGCTTGATACCGGCCCCGGCGAGATTGCGCTCGCGTGCGGCCTTCATGAAGGCCACCGAGACGTCACCGCCGGGATTGAAGGCGAAGAGCGCATCCGGCTTGGCCTCGATGACGCGTTGCAGATAGGGCGCATACTCCATTGAGGTGACGGGAGTGCGGACTTCACCGACCACCTGTCCGCCACCGGCGATGAAGGCCTTCTTGAACCAGGTCTCGGCATCGATGCCCGGCGCAAAGTCGGAGACCATCGTGTAGACGGTCTTGATGCCGTTCTTCGCCGCCCAGTCGCCGAGCGTTGCCGCAGATTGCGGCAAGGTCCAGGAGACACGAACGAAATAGGGCGAGCGTTCGGTGATGATCGAGGTCGCCGCGTTGACGATGATCGCCGGGCGCTTGGCCTCGCCGAGCAGCGAGGCGGCCGACATCGCGTTCGGTGTGAAGCTGTAGCCGATGATCACATCCGCCTTCTCGCGCAGGATCAGTTCCTGCGTCAGTCGGCGGGCGAGGTCGCCGGAGCCTGGCCCCTGGTCGTCGCGCGTGACGATTTCCACCGGCTGTCCTGCCACCGTCTTGCCGTTGAGCTTTTGATAGGCGGCGATGCCCTGCTCATACTGGCGTCCCTCGTTGGCGAAGGTGCCTGACAACGGCAGGATCACCCCGACGACCAGCTTGCCATCGGCGGCAGGGGCCGCTGCCGGCGAAAACCCGGCTGCCAAAGCCAGCCCGAACGTTGCGGCGCGCAGCGCCCAGCCGAAATCCCCGTTCACGATCATCTCCCGTTTCAGATGCAGCGTTGCCCGCTGCCGACTCACGACCTGCGCTTCACCCGCCCCTCTGGCGGTCGTGCGCGAGCCTGCGGAAATCCCGCCCCTTGCCCGATTCCGGGACTGCGACGCCGACGAGGCGTCTGGGTGAGCTCAAAGGATCATCGAAATCGGGGCCTGTCAAATAATTTATGAATTTTCCATTTCACATAAAAAATTGGAAGTGCACAAAAAGACTCTCAGCGACCCCGGCGGCGCTTCGGCGGGCTTGCACCGAGCTGCTCGTCGAGCCTGGCGAGCGTTGCCCGCGCACCACCCTCGATATGCTCAGCGAGCAGTCGGCAGGCCTCCGCCTCGCGGCGGGCAAGGCAGGCTTCGAGAATCGCCTTGTGCTCGGCATGGATCGAGGGTCGCAGCTCGGGATAACGCACCACGGCGCGGCGATAGCGCTCCGATTGCTCGTAGAGCAGGGCGCAGAAATGCAGCAACCAGGGCGAGCCACAAGCCGCTTCGAGCGCATTGTGGAAGGCGTTGTTGCGCTGTTCCCATTCGTCGGCGTAGCTCGCTGGATCGCCAGTCAGGCTCGTCTCCATGCGCGACATGCGGTGATAGGCGGCGACGATCCCGGCCTCCCACTCATCGTCGCCATTGGCGATCGAGCGGGCCAACGCCATCGTCGAGAATCGCTGCCTGAGATCGGCGACATCGAGCAATTCCTCGCGCGACACCGGTGCGACCTGGAACCCGCGCTGCCCTTCGCCGCGCACCAGCCCTTCGACGGCAAGGCGCGACAGCGCCTCCCTGACCGGATTGCGGCCAATGTCGTAGCGCTCCTCGAGCTGGTCCGGCCGCAGCCGCTTTCCGGGCTCGAACTCGCCGACGATGATGTCGCGGCGCAGCTTGATGAGCGCCTCGTCGGCCTGGGTGCGCGGCCCGTCCTGTCTGAGCAGCCAAGCCGAGGGGCCCCAGTCGGGTTTCGGCTGTTTGCTGGCACTATCCGCCATCCATACCCCCTTGCGGGCGCGAATCGAGATCGGCCCGCCTACTCAGTTTCACCTGCAATACACGAAATCAGGTGCATATGGGGTAATTTCTAAGAAGTTGATTTTGCATCAAAAGTGTAAAATTTATAAATTATTGTTGCACGAGGGAATGCCGGCCGCTAAGGATCGCCTGACAGGAGAACTCACGATGGCGAACGAATTCGACCCAGACCTGCCGTCCAACCGGCTGATCTTCGACATCCGCCGCGACAATGATGTCTGGCCGCACTTCAAGGAGCGGCTCGAAGAGCTGATGGAGGCCTATGGCCTCAGCGTGGCAGAGCGCGAGGCGTTCCGCGCCGTCGACGTCCGGCGCCTCGGCGAGCTCGGCGTGCACCCATACTTCCTGCCGCAGGTCACGCGACTCTTTCACGGCGCAGCCGGCAACACGACCAAGAGTGCGGCAGCCGAAGCTTATCGCCGCTCCTTCGGCGATCAGATCGTCGAGCATCGCGACATTTCAAGCGAGGAGAAGCCGCATGGCTGAGTTCGTTTCGATCATGGCCATGGCGCATGCGCCGGGCGTAACGGGCTGGCTCGATTCCTGCCCCGTCTCCGATCAGCAGGCGATCAAGGCCGGCTATGAGGAGCTCGGCCAGATCATGCGCGCGGCGAAGCCGGACGTGATCATCGGCGTCGGCAACGACCATCTGCTCAACCTGCCGCTGAAGAACCCGCCGAACTGGCGCGTCGATTGCGCCTCTGAGTGGACCGGCCCGGCCGAGTTCTTCAAGGCCTGGCTGAAGCAGCCCGGCTACCAGGTCCGCGGCCGGCCGGCGATTGCGGAGATCATCGCCCGCGAGGCGATGGCGGCCGGCCACAAGATCGATCGCGGCGATGGCCTGCTCTTCGACGACAATTGGTCGGTGCCGCTCTGGTATCTCGGCTATGACGTCCCGATCCTGCCGATCCATATGAACTGCATCAATCCTCCGGTTCCCGAGCCGGCCGATTGCATCCGCTTCGGCCAGGAATTGCGGCGGATCGTGCGCGACGTCCTGCCTGCCGGCCTTCGCGTAGGGCTGATGGGCACGGGCGGGCTGTCGCATGAGCCCGGCGGGCCGCGCTACTTCACCATGGATTCGAGGTTCGACCGCTGGTTCCTCGAACTGATGGAAGAAAGCGACGCCGATCGGGTGATCCGCGAGGCGACCGTCGAGCGGATGAACGATGCCGGCGGCGGCGGCACCACCGAGCTCCTCGCCTGGATGGTGGCGATGGCGGCGGCGGGCGGCACCGGCGCACGCTCAGTCTTCTACGTTGCGTCGGCGGAGATGCGTTGCGGCATCGGCGCCAGCGTCTGGTCGGATTTCGCCTGACATGGCCACACCTGAGAAAAGCAGCGCGTTCGCCAGCCGGAGCATCTTGGCGACGGTCGAGGAGCGGCTAGCGCCACAACGCACCGCACTGATCGTCGTCGACATGCAGAACGATTTCTGTGCTCCCGGCGGCTATATCGACGGTATCGGCAAGGACGTCTCCGGCCTCGCCGCCATCGTGCCGCCGCTCAATGGCCTGCTGGCGAGGGCGCGGCGTGCCGGGGTTCCGGTGATCTGGCTGACCGCCTGCTATGAGGAGCGCGAGATCCCGCCCTCGATGATCGCGCAACGGCGCCGGATCGGCGCCAGCGCCATCTGTTGCGAGCGCGGTTCCTGGGGTGCGGGATTCTTCGGCGTCTCGCCGGAGGCGAACGAGACCGTCTTCGAGAAGCACACCTATTCCGGCTTCTCGAATCCGGACTTGGAGCGACACCTGCGGGAATTTGGGCGCGAAGCCCTCGTCTTCGCCGGTGTTCAGACCAATGTCTGCGTCGAATCGACCTTGCGCGAAGCTCATAGCCGCGGCTTCGACGTCGCAATCGTGCAGGACGCCGTCGCCTCGCACGCGGCGGTGCAGCACCAGGCCACGCTGGCCAATGTCGGTTTCCTGCTCGGCGATGTGGTCACGGCAGAGGCCGTCGAGCTGGCCTGGGCTGCTGGACCGGCGGTCACCGGGGGGATGCAGGCGCATCCGCAGGTCCCGGACGCGCTGTTGCCCGGCGGCAACCGATGACTGGCGCAGCGCCGATGCGACGGCGCATCGACATCCATCACCATTTCATACCGCCGCGCTATCGCGAGCTGGTCGGCGCGGATGCGATCGGCCGCACGCTGGTCTCGGGGCAGGCGCCCACCTGGAGCCCGCAGCAGTCGATCGAGGCGATGGACCGCAATGGCGTTTCGCTCGCGGTCGTCTCGATCTCGGCCCCGGGGTTTCAGTGCGACGAGGGCGAGCGTGCGGCGCTGTGCTGCCATTGCAATGATTTTGCCGCGCGGATGCGAAGCGACCATCCGAGCCGGTTCGGCAGCTTCGCGTCGCTGCCGCTGCCGGATATCGAGGCCAGCCTCAAGGAGATCGAACGCGCCTTCGACGAGCTTGAAGCCGACGGCGTCGGCCTGCTGACCAACTACGAAGGACGCTATCTCGGCGATCCCTTGTTCGACCCCATCTTCGAAGCGCTGAACCGTCGCGCGGCGACGGTCTTCGTGCATCCGACTGACACGCCCTGCGGCTGCTGGGTCGGGCTGCCAGCAGCCTCCCTCGAATTCCCGTTCGACACCACGCGTGCGATCGCCAACCTGCTGTTTTCCGGCACGATCGGCCGGTTTCCGAAGATCCGCATGATCTTCTCCCATGCCGGCGGCACGATACCGTTCCTCGCCGGGCGCCTCGCCAGGCTCGAACGCCGGCCGGACTACAAGAAGATGGTCCCTGAGGGCGTGAAGGCGCTGCTCCAGACGCTGTATTTCGATACTGCCCTATCGGCCGAGCCGTCTATGCTGAACCCGCTCTTGGCATTGACGACACCGGAGCATGTCCTTTTCGGCAGCGATTATCCCTACGCGCCCGAGGATGCGATGACCGCAGCCGTGAGATCGCTCGATGCCATGTCGCTGCCGAACTCGGCAACCGATGCGATCCTGGCAGGAAATGCGCTGGGGTTGCTGCCGTCCTTGGGAGTTCGAAGCGGGATTTAGCCGACGCGACCATGCATCGCCGCTATTTTTGGTCAGCTGGGCGCGCGGATTCGGCTTTGCCTGCCGGGCTCATCGATGTCCTTCGAGATTGGTCGGGCTGAGGCGTCGCGCGAGGTGCTCGGCGAAGAGGCGTGCGGCCGGCAGCGGAATCTTGGCTGCCGGCGTCACTGCATGGATCGGGACCTTCTGCGTCTCGTACTCGGCCAGCACGATCTCCAGCTCGCCCCGTTCGACGAGGTCGCGGACCTGCCAGAGCGGGGTGAAGCCGAGCCCCAGGCCGAGCGCAGCAGCCGAGTAAGTTGCGGCAGTGCTGTCGGTCCGCAGCCTTCCGCTTACGCGAATGGTGTGGCTCTCGCCGTCGATCTGAAACGGCCATGCCTCCGACGTCACATCGAGACGGCGCACCAGGCATTGATGATCGGCAAGCTCGCTGGGATGGCTGGGGCGACCATGTTTGGCAAGATACATCGGTGATCCATAGACCACGCGGCGCAAGGCTCCGAGCCGCCGCGCCTTCAGCTCGGAATCGGGCAGGTCGCCGATGCGGACCGCCAGATCGATGCCATTCTCGACCAGATCAAGAAAGCGATCGCTCAGGCTGAGCTCGACCTCGATCTTCGGATATCGCTCAAGGAACTCGGCCAGCGCCGGGACGACATGGACGGGCGCGAACAGCACCGGCGCGCTGATCCGTAGCAGCCCGACAGGCTCGGCGCGCTGGTTGCTGGCCTCCATGCCGGCATCGCTGATCTCGAGAAGCGCCGGCCGGATGCGCGAATAGAAGCGGCGTCCCGCTTCGGTCGGATGCGATCGGCGGGTGGTGCGGCGCACGAGCTCGACGCCGATGCTCTCCTCGAGGGTGGCGAGCGATCTGCTGACCGATTGCAGGGAGCGCCGTAGCGCCCGCGCCGCGGCTGTGAAGCTTCCCTCGTCCAGGATGGCGACGAACGCCTCCAGGTCCTCGAGACGATGCATGAGTTCGCCCAGCCCGATTATATTGTTACTCGATATAATTTCTCCCGAAGCGCCTCGATTATCAATCCTTTCTGCGAGCCTCACATTGAGCTGACGATGTTCAAGGGAGTTCGCCGATGACTGCTGAGATCGACACCGTCCTCGCTGTCGGGGCCCATGGCCGATTTGCCGGCCTCGTCCCGCCCGCGCTGCGATCCAAGGGAATCAAGGTTAGGGCGCTGGTGCGCGACGATGCCGCCGCCGCGGCGGCTCTACGGAATGGCGCTACCGAGCTGGCTCGTGGCGATCTTCGTCACCCCGACACGCTGCTCGCGGCGGTGCGCGGCGTTCAGGGCGTCTTTCATATCGGCCCGGCCTTCGCCCCGGACGAGGCAGAGATGGGCCTCAACATGGTGCGCGCCGCGCGACAGGAGGGCGTGGCGAAGCTCGTCTATTCCTCGGTGATCCAGCCGACTTATGCCAAGCTCCCCAATCACGCGAGCAAGATCGTCGTCGAACAGGCGCTGTTCGAGTCCGGGCTCGACTACACGATCCTGCGGCCGACAAACGTCTTCCAGAATCTGGTCGGCGCCTGGCCCGCCATCGTGAAGACTGCGACCTTTGCCGAGCCGTTCCCGGCGACGATGCGCGTTGCCCGGGTCGATTATCGCGACGTCGCCGAAGCGGCCGCCATCGCCTTCAGCAGCAACCGTCTGTCATACGGTGCCTTCGATCTTTGCGCCGACGGGTCGCCCAATCGCGACGAGATCGTCGCCTTGATGAGCGATGTTCTCGGGCGCCGCATCGCCGCCGCCGAGCCGAACTTCGACACATGGGCCGCGAAAGCGAACCTGCCATATGCCCCCGCGCAGATCGAGGTGCTGCGCCAGGTCCATGCGCATTATGCGGCGCATGGGGCGCCGGGCAACGGCCTCGTCTTGCGAACGATCCTCGGTCGCGAGCCGCGCACGCTGTCGGCCTTCATTCAGGAACTAGCGACAGGCCAAAGCCTCGCGGGCCCGGCCGCGCAACCGATAACGGCTCGGAGCTGACAATGACCGAGGCATCGAATGCAGCGCATCACCGCACCGCGGCTGATCACACGGCGGCGATGACGCCAAGCATGACATTATTCTTCGCGGCGGCAGTCGCGATCACGGTCCTCAACCTGTTCGCTTCGCAACCCCTGCTTGGCCTGATTGGGCCGGCCTTCGGAATGACCCCGGCTGAGGCCAGCGTGGTCACGACCCTGACGCTATTGGGCTATGCCCTCGGGCTGGTCTTCCTAGTACCGCTGGTCGACCTCATACCCAATCGCCGCCTGATCCTGCTGACGTTGCTTTGTTGTGCCGCATCGCTGGTATCGACGTCGCTCGCCCCGACCACCTCGCTTCTTCTGGCGAGCGCGGTCGCGCTTGGCGTGACTGCGACGGCCGTCCAGATGCTCGTTCCCATCGCGGCGGCGCTGGCAGCGCCTGAGGCGCGAGGCCGGGTGGTCGGCAATGTGATGAGCGGGCTGATGGTCGGCACACTGCTCTCGAGACCGCTCGCCAGCCTGGTGGCGGAATTTGCCGGCTGGCGCTCCTTCTACGCGTTGAGCGCCGTTCTCATCGCGGTTTTGACCGCAGCAATGGCGAAGACGTTGCCCGAACGACGGCCTTCGCCCGGCGCAAGCTATGGCTCGCTGATCGCCTCGCTGGGGGCGTTGATCTGGCAGGAGCCGGTGCTGCGCTGGCGCTCTGCCTATCAGTTCCTGCTGATGGGAGCGTTCAGCCTGTTCTGGACCGCGATCGCGTTACGGCTGACGGCCCCGCCTTACGGGCTTGGCCAGGTCGGCTTCGCGATGTTCTCGCTTGCGGCCGTCGGAGCAGTCGTGATCGCACCTGTCGCCGGGCGGCTGGCGGACCGAAACAAGGCGAGCACGATGACGCCACTGTTCCAGGGGGCGGTCGTGCTCGCCTTCCTGCTGGTGGCCGTGGCAGACGGGGCTGGGGGGCTGCTTCCGCTCAGGGCTATGCCAACCCTGTCGCTTGCATTGCTCGGCATTGCCGCGTTCCTGCTCAGTCTTGGTGTCACCGGCGACCAGATCATCGGGCGCCACGCGATCAACATGCTCCAGCCCGAGGCGCGCGGGCGCCTGAACGGCCTCTACACCAGCTTCATGTTCATCGGCGGAGCGCTTGGAGCATTTGCCGCAGGTCCGGCTTGGGATCGCGGAGGTTGGCCTCTCGTCTATTTGCTGGCCTTGGGAGCCGCTTCGATCGCAGCCTTGCTGACGATCGGCGCCAGCTTCGCCGTATCGAAGCGCTGAGCGACGAACCGACTGCGCGAGACCGATTGCCGGATCATGGATGCTGCCTTTTCATCCAGATAACCCGGTCCGGCGCAATTCGGCGGGTGTTACCGTGGATGGCGGCGAGCGCCGTTACACCAAGCGATATCTAGCGAGCCTTTCGCGAGTTGTCCGCGGACCAAGCCGCCTTGGCCATGGCTGCCAATTTGATTAGGGCAGCTGAGCTGCGCGCTGCGAGTGTCTGCTATTTGGCATAGCACCAACGCCGGCAATTGGCGCTTGCCGCTGCATATCGCAGTGTTAGGTCGGCGCATCCCTTTCCCAATTTTACGCAGCATCGGGCATTTGCTCCAGCAGCTTGTCTAGGGAGATCGGTCCAGTGCAGCGCGGGGGGCGCCAAGGCCAGACCGAGCGTCCGAAAACACTCGCTTGGTCTGCTAAGCGGCGCAGGGCGGGTGCGAGCTCACGACCCTACGTGATACTGGGGCTTGGCCCGATCGCCCGTCCAATCGAGGGCTTCGGAGACTCAGGCATCTGAAGACGCGTGTATCGCCGGATGCCATCGTCAGTTGGAAAGTCTGAAGCAGCCCACCGTGCCTCCGGTGGAAGGCACGGTGGGCTTAGCCTAGGCTTCCGCGTCTAGCGAAGCTCATATCCGAAGGGATCGTGCAGTGATGCCGCAGGTTCGCTAAACCAGCGCGCCCCGGCCTCGGTCATGTAGATGATGTCCTCCAGGCGGACGCCGAATTCGCCGTAGATGCAGATCATCGGCTCGTTCGAGAAACACATGCCGGGGCGCAGGAGTGTCTTGTTTCCCCTGACCATGTAGGGAGTCTCGTGGACATCGATGCCGAGGCCGTGCCCTGTCCGGTGAGGGAGGCCCGGCACCTTGTAGCCCGGACCGAAGCCGGCTTCCTCGATGACGCGGCGGGCCGCCCGGTCGACGGCTTCGCAAGGTGCTCCGAGGACAGCTGCATCGAACGCAGCCATCTGGGCCTTCTTTTCGAGATTCCATATCTGGGCTTGCCGCTCGCTCGGCTCGCCGAACACGAAGCTCCGGGTGATGTCGGAGCGGTAGCCGTGGACCTTCGTACTCATGTCAATCAGCACCATGTCGCCATCGCGCAGGACCTGCGGATGCTTGACGCCATGAGGATAGGCCGTGGCTTCTCCAAATTGGGCCGAACAGCTCGTCCAGTTCACTCCGAGCCGGCGATGCGCCTTGTCCAGAAAATCGACCGTCTCCGTGGTGGTCACCCCGGCGCACAGGCCCCTGGCGGCAGCCCGATGAACCGCCATCGTGATGTCCATCGCCTTCTGCATCAACGTCAGCTCGTGCGTGGACTTGATCTCGCGACATAGCGAAGTCAGGGCACCACCACTGGCGAAGCTGAAGGCTCCTGCTGCTTTTCTCAGCTCATCGACCGTGAAAAAGGGCGTTTGCGGATCGAGCGCGACGACGCCCTGGAGCTGCCCCAGGCTGCGTATCGTCTCGATGACGAGCGCTGCGGGATTCTCGTGCTCCTCCCAGCAACGCACGTCGTGGCCGAAGAGCATGAGCTCGCGGGTCTTCGGCTCTTCGAAAGCGGGGCAGATGAAGGCCACATCGCCTTCGACAGGGATGACCATGGCGTGCAGCCGCTCGCTCGGATTGAGCTGGATGCCGGAGAAGTAGGTGAGATTGCTCGTCGCATCGATGTAGAGCGCTACATAGCCGTTCTCGCGCATGTATTTCTGGGCTTGCACGATGCGCTCCCTGTATTCGGCAACCGTGATCGGCTCGACGCCGCCCATGTCCGGTTTGAGCTTTGCAAGTTCCGCGTCGAAGCTCGAACCACCTACGCCGATCGTCATTGGTTTTCTCCGGAATGTCGTTCTGTTGGGAATGGTCACAGGGTGTGCTGACGAGGCCCGGTCATCGGCCCTTGTATCGCCGCTGCACGACGAGGCTCGATAGGCCGGTGAGGGCCAGCGTCGTGATCATGAGGATGAACGCGATCGCTGCCGCAAACGGCCAGTTGTTGTTCTGGGCATATTCTCGATAGAGCATCGGCGCCATCATCTGGAAACGGGATCCGCCCAACAGATAAGGGGTGGCGTAGGCATTCATCGCCAGAATGAAGACGAGGATCGAGCCGGTCCCGATCCCGGGCAGGGAGAGCGGGAGAATGACGTGCCAGAACCGGCGCGCCGGATCGGCACCCAGATTCTCCGCGGCCTCCTCGAGCCTGATGTCGATGCCCTCGATCACGCTCTGCAGGGTCAGGATCATGTAAGGCAGATTGATCGACAGGATCCCGACCGAGACCGCGAAGGTCGTATAGAGCAATGTGGCGCCTGGGCCGCCAAGGGCCGTGTAGGCGGCATCGACGAGCCCGCCGCGACCAAGCACGCCCATCCATCCGAGCGCACGCACGGTTCCCCCGATGAAGAGAGGCAGGATGACGGCCAGCAGGCCGATCGATTTCCATCGGCTTTGCGTTCGCGCCAGCCTGTAGGCAATCGGGAAGGCGAGGACGAGACAAAGCACTGTCGTCGAAAGGGCGATCCCGACGGTTCGTTCGAAGACATTCGTGTAGAATGGATCGGTGACGAAGCGCAGATAATTATCGAGCGTCAGCGCCTCGACCATGAAGGCATGGCGATCGTAGCGATTGAGGCTGTAGCGTGCGAGCAGCGCGAGGGGAACCAGCAAGGTCACGATGACGAGCCCCGTCGCCGGTCCGATCAGAAGACCGGCTGTCAGGCCCTGGCGAGGTCGGTTCGCCATGGTCAGCCTCGTTCGAGCAGGCGGCGCCACCAATCATTGATGTCGTCGCGTACCGCGCTCAATTTCGGATAGGGCGCCGGGATGAGCTTCGGAGCAGGGTTCGGAAGCGCGAGCTGCTGCCCGAGTTCTCCGTCGAGCGCCGCGTTCGAAACGGTCGGGTGGTAGCTCATTTTCTCGGCGAAACCGCGCTGCGCTGCCGGGGCGAGCGCCGCATCGAGATAGGCGAAGGCCGCGGCCTTGTTCGGCGCGTTCTTCAGCACGCAGAGGCTGGTGACATAGGCAAGGCAGCCCTCTTTGGGGAACGCCGCCTGAATGGGGAGGCCGGCCTTCTTCCAGAACAGGACGCGCGCATACCAGAGCGGGCCGATGTCGATTTCGCCGGACTTCAGCGCCGGGGCGAAGGCCTCGGTCGAGGTGAAGACGCGGGCGCGATTGCGTATCAGGGCCTCGACCTGAGGCTTGACCTCCGCCAGCTGGCCGACATCGTCCTTGTGTTTCAACGCCAGCGCCATCGCCAGCCAGAGATAGCTGTTCTCGAACAGGCCGACCTTCCCCTTGAAGCGATCGGCCTCCATGTCGGAGAAGGTGGTCGGTGCCTCCGAGACCCGCTCCGGATTATAGGCCAGGACCTGCGGGCTGTAGATTTGCGGGATCGAATAGGTATTGGCGAACTCCGGCAGCACATGTTTGAGGTTCGGCACTTTCTCTTGATCGAGCGGCTCAAGCATCCCGGCCTGTTCGAGATCATAGGCGGCCGGGCCCTGGACGGAGATGACGTCGATCGTGCCGGCGGGAAGCCGGCGTTGTGCGATCGCCTTGGCGATGCGCGTCGGCTCGATGCCCGCATCCTGGATGGCCTCGATGCCCGAAGGCGCGAGCAGCGGCTTTTCGATGATGCTTGCCAGATAGGCGCCGTAGTCGCCGCCCCAGGTGCTGACGACGACACGCCCTTGCGCAGGCGCCGCAACCGCCGGCGCGCAGATGAAGGGCAATGGAGCCGCTCCGGCAATAAGCCCGAGCGCCTGCCGCCGAGAGATCGACGAAATGCTCATGTTTCCTCCGATGTTTTTTGGCTGTTTCAGACGGCTTGCTTGATCAGCGGCCGAGCCAGATCCGGACGGACCGGAACATCCCTTTCGTCGAAGAGGTGCTCGTTCATCGCATCCCAGGTGACCGATAATTCCGCTCCGGCAGCCTGGCGGGCATTGCGATGCACCCCTGCCAGATCGTGCACGCTGATCGATGTCTCCGCGCCGATGCCGAGCAGGTAGTCGACATGGCTGCCGACATAGGTCGCGTCCTTCACGACGACGCTCGTGCCGGCGCCGGCCGGATCGATCGATGGCCGGAGCTGGATCCGCTCCGGACGAATGGCCAGGGTGTGCTGGCCTCGCGACTGATAGCGTGCCGCCAGTCGGATCACCGTCCCATCCGGCAACTGCAGGCGATCGCCCCCGACGAGCTCGCCGGAGATGAGGTTGCTATGACCGATGAAGCTCGCCACGAACGGATTGGCAGGCTGCTCATACAGCTCTTCCTGCGTGCCGATCTGCTGAACCCGTCCGTCACGCATGACCACCAGGCGGTCCGCCATGGTCATCGCCTCTTCCTGGTCGTGGGTGACCATGAGCGCGGTCAGGCCGCGAGCCCGCTGAAGCTGCCGGATTTCGCGCGCAACGGATTGGCGCAGATTGGCGTCGAGATTCGACAATGGCTCGTCGAGCAGCAGCACAGAGGGGTTGATCGCCAAAGCCCGCGCGAGTGCGACGCGCTGCTGCTGCCCTCCTGAGAGCTGCCGCGGAAGCCGGCTGGCCATCGGCCTCAGCTTGACCATGTCGAGCATGTCATCGACGCGCGAGCGGATCTCGTCCGCGGCAAGCCGCCTCATCCGCAGCCCGAAGGCGATGTTCTCGGCGATCGTCATATGCGGAAAGAGCGCGTAGCTCTGAAAGACCATCCCCATTTGCCGCCGGTAGGGCGGCAGTCTCGCGTAATCCTTGCCCTCGAGGAGGATGCGGCCGGCCGACCCCTCCACGAAGCCGGCGATAAGACGCAGCGTCGTGGTCTTGCCGCATCCGGAGGGACCGAGAAGGACCAGCATCTCTCCGCGGCGGACGCTGATGTTGACGTTGTCCACGGCGACGGCCGGCCCATAGGTCTTCGTCAGGCCTTGGATTTCGAGAAAGGTTCCGTGCGCTTCGGTCATGACACGACGCTGCTCAGCTTCACATAGCGATCGATCGCCAGGAGCAAGGCACCAATCACAAGGGTTTGGGTGACGACGACCGCTGCTGCGAGCGGGTCGTAGCGGTATTCGAGGTATTGCAGCACCGAGATCGGAAAGGTGATCGTGCCGGGGCTGATGAGGAACAAGGTCAGTTCGATGTTTTCGAAGGACACGATGAAGGAAAACAACGCGGCTGCGACGACACCTTGTTTCATCATCGGAAGTGTAATGCGAAGAAGAACCTTGAGTGGCGTGGCCCCCAGATTGGCGGCTGCCTCTTCGATCGACCTGTCGAGGTGCATCAGATTAGCGATGCACAGCCTGATGACCCAAGGCGTGGTGATGAGCAGATGGGCGAGGACCAGGACGACCGGAGAGCCGATCGCGGAAACGCCGCTGATGCGATCGATCTCGACCGTCTGGATATAGATGCCGAGCCCGATGACCACGCCTGGAACGCTGAGCGGAGCGAGCAACAGGACGTTCAGGCCGGCGCGTCCGAAGAAGCGATATCTGACCAAGGCGATGCTCGCCGGCACGCCGATCAGAATGCTGCCGGCCGTGGAGAACAGCGCGATCTTCAGGCTGGTCGCGAGGCCGCTTGCGAAGTTTGGAAACTCGGCTAGCCGCGCATACCAGTCAAAGGTGTAGCCGCTCGGTGGGAAGACGATGACGCCGTCGGCGAAGAAGCTCATATAAGCGGCCATCACCAGCGGGATGGCCATGATCAATGCGCCAGCAAGGCATAGAAGGTCTAAAAGCAGTCGATTCCGTGTAGGCCAGGCATGCTCACCAGAGACAAAGCCTGCATATGAGCGCATAGTGGCTGACAAAGCTTCCCCCTCGCACATTGGTCATGCGCGGTATTATTGATTATTGCTCACTCAGGCCGACGTTTCAGCCTGGGGGAGATATCGCCTTGGGAAGGCGATAGGGTCAATTTTGGCGTGGTTATACGGCTATGTGTGCTCGTTATGACCGCAGGCGCCTCTGAGGTCGCTCGGCGCTGGAGGGCATCTTCAGGGGCTTTGACATCATAGCCGCGGCGCTCGTTCGCAGCGGCCGCAGGTCATAGGCCTAGGCTGCTGCCGGCTTCGCCTGTCTCGACAGGCGGTCAGAACGCCTGGACCGAACGCAGGGCAGGATCATATCCAGGGCAAAGCCCCTTTGGATCAGCGCGCGACCATGAGGCAGTCGATAAAGTCCCTGACGAGATTGGATTTGGGCCGCCCCAGCGGCAAAAGCAGCAGACTCTTGATCCTGACCTCCGGCTCGAACGGCCGCAGAACCACCCCGGCAATGTTCAACGCAGGAAGAACATGCGGGTGGACGAGTCCGACGCCGACTCCTTCGGCGACAAGCGTACAGACGGTCGTGGCATAGATCGTCTCGACCACTGTCCGAGGCGGCTCTGCGCCGGCCTCGTTCATCACATGATGAAAGCGCTGCCGGGCCCTGTCTTCCGGGACATACTCGATGAAATCCACGCCTGACAGATGATGCGGCCGGATGACATCGTATTCAGCAAGAGGATGGCCTTGGGGGATCGCGCACAGCGCTGCAGGCGACACGAAGGGTTGATAGCTGACACCTGTGGTATCGATCTCGTCGGCAGCCAGTCCCAGATCGAACGCACCGGCCGCGACACCGTCCCTTATGTCCCTGGAGGTGAGCACCATCAACGTGACGGCAATGCTCGGTTGAATGCTGCGAAAGCGCCCGATAGCGCGCGGCACGAGCGCGGATGCCAGGGCAGAGAGCGATCCGATCCGGATTTGGCCGGCGCCATGATCGCGTATCCGCGCCGCGCTTGCGCGCAATTTGTCCATTCCGCGGAAGTGCAGCTCGACCTCGGCGAGGAACTGCATGCCTTCCGGGGTTGCGACAATGCGACTTTTAACCCGGTCGAAGAGAAGGAAACCCAGGGCTCGTTCGAGATCGGCGATCGCTCTGCTGACGGCTGGCTGGCTGATCCCGAGCGTTTCGGCGGCGCGGGACACTGTTCCGACTTTGATGACTGCCAGAAAAATCTCGATCAACCGAGTGCTTATCGCATCGCGAGGATTCTGCCCGTCCATGCTCTGGAGCTAGCACGCCGATCCGCCGAGTGTCGACGCCGTCTGGTGTGATCCCGATCAGCGATGTGCAGATCGACCTCGAACCATCGGCTGAGGGGGCTCGATGACAAGAACCGCAAGCGCGAGAAGCTGCTGGCGGAGATCAAGCTGGTCGTTGGAGACCTTGCCTGGCTGGCCGAAGTCGCGGATGTCCACTTCCGGGCGACGTTCCAATGTCGGCTTCTGGCGCTTGTCAGGCGTTGTCGAGTTGGAGCGCAAAACGGTTCCTCACCTCGGCCAACACGCCTAGGAAGTCGCGGACGAGCTGTGGCCGCGGGCGCCCTGGCGGAAAGACGAGATGCTTGCGGAAATGCAAGGCGGGCTCGAAGCGCAATACCTTGAATTCTGACCGGTCGAGCCCAGCGATGGCAGCAGGGTTGACCAGACCGATCCCCGCACCTTCTGATGCGAGCGCGCAAACGGTGACGGAGTATTCGACGTCGACGACAACGCGCGGCTTCGCCTGCGCGGCGGCCAAGGCATCATGGAGGCTGCGCGCCAGACGTTCGTCGAAGTCAAGCTGCAGGAATGGCTGATCGTGCAGATCCTCCGGCCGGATCATCGCCCGCCCCGCGAGAGGATGGTCGCGTGGAACGACCGCGACCATCCAGTAGTCGGAGAAATGCTGATGCTCGACGCCAGCGAGGTCGACCTCCTCCGAGCATAGCCCGACGTCGAATTGCCCGGATGCCACGAGATCCCTGACCTGACTGGATGATTGCACCTGCAAGGTCACGTTGATGCTTGGGAACTCTCTTTGAAACAGGGCCAGGGCCTTGGGCACCAACCGGGCTCCAAGCGAATGCAGGCTTGCGATCTTGAGTGCGCCGGCGCCGAAATCGCGAATGCGGGCGGCGGCGGCCTCCAGTTTCGCCATTGCAAGGAAGTGGCTGTCCACCTCGCGAAAGAACATCCGACCCTCGAAGGTCGGGACCATGCGGCCGCGAATCCTGTCGAACAGGGCGAAGCTGAGCTCGCGTTCCAGCTCAGCGATGCAGCGGCTGATCGCTGGCTGGGTCACGCCCAACAGATCAGCCGCGCGCGAGGCGCTGCCGCTGGTCATGACAGCGGCGAAGGCTTCAATCTGCCGATGCTGCATAGCTATCAGTTTTCGTTATCAAGTTGGCGTAAGTGGATATTGGACGCATAGCGTTGCGCTGCCTAGCCTCAGCCAAACAAGAATGGGGAGGCCGATGATCGCAGATTTCCTCAAGACGACGGCGCTCGCAGCCGGGCTGCTGTGGTTGTCGATTCCATCGGCTGCGGCCGGACCGCATATCGATGCGCTGAAGCAGCGCGGGGTGCTCAAATGCGGCACCTCCGAGGGCACGCCCGGTATCACCATGCCGGATCGCGAGGGCAAGTGGACCGGCATCTATGCCGATCTCTGCCGGGCCATAGCGGCGGCCGTGCTGGGCGATGCGAGCAGGGTCGATTTCGTGCCGACCACCACTGTCACGCGCTTCACCGCCTTGCAGAGCGGCGAGATCGATGTGCTCTCGCGAACAGCGACCGTGACCTTGACCCGCGAGGCTCAGCTCGGCCTGCGCTTCGCGCCTATCTGGTTCTATGATGGCCAGGCGATCATCGTCGCACGCAAGCTCGGCGTCACCAGCGCAAAGCAGCTCAGTGGCGCCACAATCTGCGTCCAGCAGGGCAGCACCTCCGAGCTCAACCTCTCCGAATATTTCCGCACGAATGGCATGACCTTCTCGCCGGTGACGGTCGCGACGCTCGATGCGGTCGAGGACGCCTTCTTCTCCGGCCGCTGCGACGCCTACAGCAACGACTCGACGCCGCTCATCGGCATGCGGCTCAAGGCCGAGCGGCCCGATGACTACGTCCTGCTCCCGGAACGCCTGTCTAAGGAGCCGACCGCACTCGCGATCCGCAAGGGCGACGAGCAGTTCTACGACGTCGTCCGCTGGGCGGTCTTCGCGCTGATGGAGGCCGAGGAGATGGGTGTCACCTCCGCCAATGCAGCCGAGCTCGCGGCAAAGGGCCCGCCGTCGGTCAAGCGTCTGCTCGGCAGCGAGCCGGGCCTTGGCAAGGCGCTGGGCCTCGACGAGCGCTGGGTCGCCCGGATGATCGCAGCGGTGGGCAATTATGGCGAGATCTTCCAACGAAATCTCGGCAAAGGCTCCCGCATCGGCCTCGAGCGCGGCCAGAACGATCTCTGGACGCGCGGCGGCCAGATCTATGCCTTGCCGCTGCGCTGAGGGGAGGATGGACGATTTTGCCGATCGCCGGCCAGCTACGCCCCCCGGCCCTGCAGGCCAAACGGCCCTGCCTTCCTGGGTCGGCGCGTCTTCCTCGCTGGCCACCTCTCTGATCTCGATGTTCGACGGAGAGCGGCAGCCGCTCTATCCGCAAACTGCACCGTTCGTCGCCCATGTCGATAGCGTCGGCGACGAGCCGTTCCACTATCCATACGAGGTCGGCTACGCCTATGAGCGGCTTCCCGACGATTTGTTCACGTCAGGCTTCGGCAGCGGTCTCGAACGCTGGGCGCCATTGCTGCCGCCGCTCCTGCGGGGCCTGTCCTGTGGCGAAGGCGCGACGCCGCTGGTCCCAGCTCCAAGGGCAGCCGCCTGGGCCGGTTTGCCCGAGCTCTTCATCAAGAACGAGAGCGCCAATCCAAGTTGGAGTCACAAGGATCGTCTGAGCCTCTGCACCGTCAGCGCCGCCGCGGCGGCGGGGGCAACAGGTACGGTGATTTCGTCGTCGGGCAACCACGGCGCTTCGGCCGCGGCCTATTCTGCCCGAGCCGGGCTGCGCTGCATCGTGCTCTGCGACGACCGCATATCGGAGGCGCATGCGCAGCAAATGCGCGCCCATGGCGCCGCAGTTGTCGCGATGCCGCGCGCCGCGCGGTGGCCGCTCCTCGATGTTCTCTCGTCCCGGTCCGGCTGGTATCTGATCGGCAACACGGCGCCGACCCATACCGGCCACCCGTTCGGTCCGGAGGGCTACAAGACCATCGCCTACGAAATATTCCTGGAGCTTGGACGGGTGCCGGCTGCAGTGTCCGTGCCGACGAGCTACGGCGAGCTGCTGTTCGGGATCGGCAAGGGTTTTTCCGAACTCAAGGCACTGGGCTTGGCGAAGGAGGAGCCCGTCTTGATTGCTGCCGAACCCGAGGGCTCGGATGCCCTCGGCCGGTCATACGCCAGCGGCTCGTCCAGCACCCTGGAACCAACCGAAACCATTGCTCACGGTATCGGCTCTGCCCGCGGCGGTTTCCGCGGAATCGCCGCACTGCGTCGGTCAAGGGGGCTCGCCGTTGCGGTTCATGATCGGAGCATTGCCGATGCCCAGGCTGCTCTCGCGCTCGACGGTCTCTGGAGCGAGCCGGCTTCGGCCGCGGGCCTGGCAGCATTGCGCATCGCTGCCAAGAAGGCGCTGCTGTCGCCCGGTCCTCTTGTTCACATCTCCACGTCAACGGGGCTGAAGGCGCCCGATCATGCGGCCGGTGAGATTCCACACCTCGCTCACGCCGATTGGGACCAACTGCGCAGGGCCCTGGCTGCGAGCTACAACGTGTTTCTCGACTGATCCAACCACGGCCAGGCGGGGGTAAGGACAGGCGTAAATCGCAACTGCTTGCGGCCAGCCAAATAAAGCGCTGTTGCGGGATCAAACGTCTGCATTCAGGCGGGCGCCCGATGTCCGGTTGTGGCGCGATGAGGAAGCTAAGCGCCTTGAGATCTATTGGCGCCCGCCCAAGGCAACCAGACTGACGTCGATCGTGCCGGCTCGGAAACCGGCCTCGCAATAGCTGAGATAGAATTCCCATAGCTTGCGGAACTGCTCGTCGAAGCCTTGCGGAGCGATCTGCGGCCAGCGCTCGAGGAAGCGCCGGCGCCATTCTTTCAAGGTCCAGGCGTAGCTCACGCCAAACTCGAGGCGTTCGATCTCGGCCAGCCCCGCCGCTTTCGCCGCGCCGACCAGTGCGGGAACCGAAGGTAGGCAGCCGCCAGGGAAGATGAAGCGCTGAATGAAGTCCGTGCCTTGCTGGTACGGCTCGAACAGAGCGTCGTCGATGGTGATCGACTGCAGCACCGCATGACCACGGGCCGTCAGCGAGCTGCTCAACGCGGCAAAATATGTCGGCCAATAGTCGCGTCCCACCGCCTCGATCATCTCGATCGAGACGATGCGATCGAACTGGCCGACAATGTCCCGATAGTCCTGCAGGCGAAGGTCTACCCGGTCCGCCAGCCCGGCTTTAGTGATCCGCTTTTGCGCGTATGCAAGCTGCGCCGGGGAGAGCGTGATGGCGGTGACGTGGCAGCCCTCGCGAGCCAGGCGCTCGGCCAGGGCGCCCCAGCCACAACCGATCTCGAGGACCCGCTCGCCGCCCGAGAGCGCGAGCATCTCGACGATCCTGTCGAGCTTGCGCTCCTGCGCGGCCTCGAGCGTGTCCGTAGGCGCCTCGTAGAGCGCGGACGAGTAGGTCATGCCCGCGTCGAGCCAGTGCTGGTAGAAGTCGTTGCCTAGATCGTAGTGAGCGGTGATGTTGCGGCGGCTGCCCGCGCGACTGTTGGCGTTGCGCCAATGCCGCAGGCGATTGAGCAGGCGCGCCGGCCAGGTGCCGGAGACGAGCTGGCGCAGCGTCGCGTCATTGCGCGCCCCGAGTTCGATCAGCGCCGTCAGGTCGGGCGTCGTGAAGTCGCCGTCGCGATAGGCCTCGGCCAGGCCGATATCGCCATCTATCAGCAGGCGGCGCATGGCGCGCCAGTTCTTCAGGACGATCGCCGCCTGCGGTCCCGGTTCGGAGGAACCACTCCAGAGCCGCTCGCCCTCGGGCGTGACGATGCTCAGCCGACCAACGACGATCTGCGAAAGCAGCCGGCGCAGGAACCAACGGGAAAGGCCGATGCCGCCCGGCAGCGAGAGTGACGTTTCGGCCATGGCTGCCTGGCGTTCGGTGTCGGGAAGTCTCATGGCTGCATCGATCCCTTCGGATGAGGAGCCGCCGCCCGGCCGGTACTGAACCGATGCTCAGGCGGAGCAGGATGCGTCCACCAGCGCATGCGCTTCGCGATGAGACGCAGCGCGTGCCAATGGATGGCGGCGGTGACCTTCAAGGTGAGCAGGGGATGGGTCGCCAGCAGGCGCATCAGCGTCGCGTCGTCGAGAGTACGGCGCTGGCCGCTCAGAGAGGCGGTGATCAGCCTCCCTTCGGCATCATGCCCGTCGATCACGATCGAGACGCGCTCGCCCGGCGGCTCGACCTGAAAGGCGTAGCGCATGGCAAGGCCCATGAAGGGCGAGACATGAAAGCGCTTCTCTGCCTCCTGCCTCACAGGACGCGCCTGCGCACCCACCGGTGCGACATAGCTGTGGACCTCGCCGAAGGTGTTGTGCACCTCGTAGACGGTCGCTCGCAGGTTGCGGTCGCGGCCATAGCAGAAATAGGTGCTGACCGGATTGAAGGCGTAGCCGAGGATGCGCGGCATGGTCAGCAGCCGCACTGCGCCCTGATCCCAGTCGATACCGGCTGCCGCCATTGCTTCCGCAACCTGCTCCTTCAACGGCCTGCCGCTGCGGTCGCCGTAATCGACATCCCGGAAGGCGTAGAGATTGAAGCGGTTGCGGGAGAACAGGCGCGATTGCTTCGCCAGGGCGTCGATCTCGTCGAGATCGAGCAGCATCCAGAAGACCCGGTAGGCCAGCGCATGCGGCCTCGGCCGGAACCGGCTGTGGCGTACACGGCCGACATAGAGCGCGGAATGCCGGGTCATGCCGCAAGCTCGCGCGAGACCCGGAGGGGGATGCGGCCGGATTCGTCGGGGACGTTCCAGGGGCGCCGCACATCGCCGAGCGCCTCGGCAACGGCGAGCCCCGATTGCAGCCCGTCCTCGTGAAAGCCGGAGCCGAAATAGGCGCCGCAGAACCAGCTGCGCCTTGCACCTTGTAGCGCCCACAGGCGCTCCTGAGCGATGAGCGCGGCCTGGTCGAAAATCGGATGCTCGTGGAATTCTTCCCGCAGGATGGTCTCTGAACGCAGCGTATCGGGCGGGTTCAGCGTGACGAAGAACGGCCGCTGCCCGGGCAGGTTCTGCAGGAGGTTCATCCAGTAGGTAACCGCGCAGGCGGCATCCGGCCGGGCGCGCTCGCCGATATGATTCCAGCTCGCCCAGGCACGGCGACGCTTTGGCATGAGCGCCTCGTCGCCATGCAGTACGGCGCGGTTCCGGCTGTAGCGAAAGCCGCCCAGCGCGCTGGTTTCGAGCGGGTCGGGATCGGCGAGCATGGCCAGTGTCTGGTCGGCATGAGCAGCGAAGACGACCTGGTCGAAGCGCTCGCTCCAGCCATCGCCCATGACCAGAACCTCGTTCGGCGAGCGCCTGACCTGGCGCGCCGGCGTGCCGAGCCGGATGCTGCCGCCAAACCGCTTGCGTAGCCGCTCGACATAGACGGCGCTGCCGCCGGTGACGGTGTGCCAGAGCGGGCGGTCGGTCAGCTGCAGCAGGCCATGATTATGATGGAAGCGCAGGAAGGCCTGGACGGGGTAGGACAGAATCTCCGAGCACGGAGCCGACCAGATCGCCGCCGCCATCGGCAGGAGGTGGTCGTCACGGAACGCGCTGCCATAGCCGCCGGCAGCGAGATACTCGCCGAGCGTCATCGCGTCAGCGCTTCCTGCCCGGGCATCGCGGGTGGCATCCCGGTAGAAACGGACAAGGCCCTGGAGCATGGCCCAGAAGCGCGGGCTGGCCAGATTGCTTCGCTGCGCGAACAGACCGGCAAGGCCCGTGCCGCTGTATTCGAGGCGCCCTCCGTCGAGAGAGACGGCGAAGGACATCTCGGTCGGTTGCGTCGCGACGCCCAGATGATCGAGCAGTGCGACAAAGTTCGGATAGGTTTTCTCGTTGTAGACGATGAAGCCGGTATCGACGGGCGTTTCGCTGCCGTCGTCTCCAGGCACCAGTATCGTGTTCGCATGACCGCCGAGCCGCGGCTCGGCCTCGATCAGCACGACATCATGCGCCTGTCCCAGCAGCCACGCCGCCGACAGGCCGGAGATGCCGGCGCCGATGATGGCGATCCTCTTTGGGGGTTCGTGAGCCTGCGGCATGGCCATTCCTTGCTCTTCGGAAAGGCTATACGCAGGGGGCTGCGCTTTGGATTTGCGCCCGGTCCCGGAAATCTCCGCCGGGATGTGGGCCGATCGCTACGGCCCTACGTAAGCAGACCGAGACAACCGGAGGTCTGGCCATGCCCGCCAAGGGGCTGAAGTGTCTGTTCGCCGCATTGAGCGCCCACGTTGCCCATCCAGGGCCACGGGAAGCGATCGCCAACACGGTCGCCCTGGTGATCGTCTCGAACCAGCCCTTCTACCCGCTCTATCTCTACTGGGCCGTGTCGCCCGTGATCTCGCCGTCCCTTCTGACCTTCCTTTCGACGCCGCTGTTCGCGCTGGTGCCGAGCGCGATGCGACGCAATTCCAGGCTCGGGCGCTGCCTTCTGCTCTGCGCCGGGATCGGCAACACGCTGCTCTGCCGCTTTGCCTTCGGAAGCACGTCAGGCGTCGAAGTTTTCCTGTTCCCCTGCCTGATGCTGTCAGCTCTGCTTTTTCGCCGCGACGAGCGCATCTATGCCGCCGGCTTCATCCTGCTGAGTTTCGCGGCCTATCTGCTCCCTGTCGATGCCATCGCGGCACCGCTGCATCTCTATCAGTCGCAGGAATACCTCGCTCTGCAGCGCCTGAACTTCCTGAGCGCAGCTTCGCTGACCGCGTTGATAGGCTGGCTTTTCGCGGGGCAACGCCCGGACATCTCGGCCGGCGGTGAAACCGGAACAGGCCAGCGAGCGTAGAAGAGACACACCTTGCGGAAAGGACATCGCATGAGACGTCTTCTGCTCGCCCTGATCATCGGCTCTCCCTCTGCCGCAGGCGCGGCTTCGACCGCGCTCGACGGCACCTGGCTGCGCGATGACGGCAACGCTCGCGTTCGTATCGCTCCCTGCGGCGACAAGGTCTGCGCCACCAATCTCTGGATCGGCGACACCAGCAAGGGCGAAGCGCCTGGCGATAAGCTCGTCATGACCCTGTCGCGCCAGGACGACGGCTCCTTTTCCGGCACCGCCTATGATGCCAAGCGTGACTGGTCCTATTCGATGACAATCAAGATTGCTCCCGGCGAACTCACTACGCGCGGATGTGTGCTGGGACGCCTGGTCTGCCGTGACGTCGGCTGGAAGTCGGCCGACTAGCCGGTGCGGCCGGCCCAGTGATCCGTCGCCGCGGCGCCACCGTATCTTCAGTATGGTTGCCGCATTCGCCCTGACTGTCGAAGACATGCGCGAGGCGTCAGCCGCAGCGCAGGGAGGTCGATTCTTCGCCTTGTTCGACGCCAATGCCTTGATTGCCGCGATTGCGCGTTCGGGTGACCGGGCCGCTTTTGTCGAGCTCTTCGACCATTTCGCGCCGCGCGTGAAGGGGTTGCTGATGCGCGGCGGCACCCCGGCTGAGCTGGCGGAGGAAATCGCGCAGGAGACGCTGCTCACGGTCTGGCGCAAGGCCGCGCTGTTCGATCCTGCCAAGGCGAGCGCCTCGACCTGGATCGCCACGATCGCGCGCAACCGGCGCATCGACATCGCCCGGCGGGAGACCCGCTCGCGGCTTTCGCAAGTTTATGAGATTCTGGATGAAGACGGACCTCAGCAGCCTGACGAGACCATTTCGGGAGCCGAGCGCGACGCGCGGATCAGGGCAGCGATGACCGGACTGTCCGCCGACCAGTACCGGGTCGTCGAACTCGCCTTCCTGGAGGAGTTCAGCCATCAGGACGTGGCGAAGCGTCTGGCGATCCCGCTCGGCACGGTGAAGTCGCGGCTGCGGCTCGCTTTGTCGCATCTGCGCAGCAAGCTGGAGGATTTGCGATGAGCATGGCCCATCGTCCATCCGACGAGACTCTCGCCGCCTTCGCCGGCGGCCACCTCGATGAGGGGCTGGCGCTGGCAGTCGCTGCCCATGTCGAGCTGAACAGCGAAAGCCGGCACTTCGTGCATGAGCTCCAGGCGGTTCAGGGCGCCTTGCTCGACCATATCGAGCCGGTTGCGATGGCTGCGGGCGCGATGGACAGGATCGAACAGCATGCGGTCTCCCGCCATCCCGCCGAGCCGCGTACCGTCGAGCCTGGTATTCCGGCCGTATTGCGTCCCTATGCGCTCGGGCCATGGCGCCCGATCGGAATCCGGATCTCGATGAGGCGGGTCGAGGTGCCCGGGTCGCAGGCGCGGGTCTTCATGCTGCGGGCCGGCCCGGGGATCGCGCTGCCGCATCACAAGCACACTGGCTTCGAGTGGACGACGATCCTCGCCGGCGCCTACGAGCACGAATATGGCCGCTTTGCCGTCGGCGATTTTGACGAGGCTGACGCGGAGCACGACCACACTCCCCGTGTCGACCCCATCGAGGGTTGCACTTGCCTGGTCGCCATGACCGGCAATGTGCTGTTCCAGGGGTGGCTCGGCAGGCTGCTGCAACCGCTGGTGCGGCTGTGACCTTGGCCTCCTTCGCGGCAGCGTTGCTCTTCGTCGGCGTTGCAATGTCGGCGACCATGCTGCTGGCGACCAGGATCGAACGCCGCACCGGCAATTCCGGATGGATCGATGTCGTCTGGACCTTTGGGCTTGGCGTGATCGGCACCGCGGGGGCGCTCCTGCCATTCGGCGAAGGGCCATTCGCACGTCGTCTCTTCGTCGCTGCGCTCGTCGCGGCATGGGCTCTGCGTCTCGGCGTGCATATCGCCAGGCGAACCAAGGGAATCTCCGACGACCCGCGCTATGCCCGCATGAAGCGCGACTGGGGAGGGCGGGCACCCAGAATTATGACCCGGCTACTGCAATTGCAGGCACTCGCGAGCATCCCGCTTGCGATCGGCATCATCCTGGCCGCTCATAATCCGGCCGCGCTCGGCCAGCCGCAGGACGCGCTCGGTCTGGCGATCTTCCTCGTCGGTATCCTCGGAGGCGCGATCGCCGACCGACAGCTGCGCGGCTTCGCGCAATCGGGCCTGGGAGGCGTCTGTGATACGGGCCTCTGGGCCTTCTCGCGCCATCCCAACTACTTCTTCGAAGCCGTGCTCTGGTGTGCCTATGCGGTGATCGCCTCCGCTATGGGCTATCCGATCGGCTGGCTGGCCTGGCTCGCGCCCGCCTCGATCACCCTGCTGCTGGTCCGCGTCTCCGGCATTCCGCCGCTGGAGGAGCACATGCTCGCCAAGCACGGGGCGGCCTATCGCGACTATCAGCGCCGGACCAGCGCCTTCATCCCGCTGCCGCCAAAAGGAGCCAGGCCATGACGATCATGCAGAGGCTTTCGAGCTGGGGCGAGGCCTTGCCCGTGCCTGATGCGGTCAGCCGGATGGTCATTGCATCGCTGGTGGGACGGACGGAACGCGCGCTCGCAACCCAGCCAGGCAATGCGGCCGGCTTCGCGCGGGAGATGGCCGATCGCCCGATCGCGTTGCACGCGGACGCCGCCAATGCGCAGCATTATGAAGTGCCGGCGGCATTTTTCGACCAGGTCCTTGGGGCGAGGCGAAAGTATTCCTGCTGCTACTATGACGACCCGACTGACAGTCTCGCAACGGCCGAAGAGGCGGCGTTGGCGCTGACCGCCAAGCATGCCGGCCTTGCCGACGGGCAGGAGATCCTCGAGCTCGGCTGTGGCTGGGGCTCGCTCTCGTTGTGGATGGCGGAAGCCTACCCGCAGGCACGGATCGTCTCGGTCTCGAACTCTGCCTCGCAACGCGCCTTCATAGAAGAGCGTGCGCGCGAACGCAGCTTCGGCAATCTGCGCGTCATCACCGCGGACATGAACGACTTCGCCATCGAGGAGTGCTTCGACCGCGTCGTTTCGGTCGAGATGTTCGAGCATATGGCCAACTGGCGCACGCTGCTCGGACGCGTGCATGGCTGGCTGAAGCCGAGCGGGCGCCTGTTCATCCACGTCTTCGCGCATGTGCGAGGTTGTTACCGCTTCGATGTCGGCGAGAGTGCCGACTGGATCGCCCAGCACTTCTTCACCGGCGGGATCATGCCGAGCGCGGCGCTGGCGCACCAGTTCTCCGATCTCTTTGCAGTCGAGGAAGAATGGCGCTGGAGCGGCGACCACTACCGCCGCACCGCGGAGGATTGGCTGACGAATTTCGACCGCAACCTGCCGGTGATCGAGCCCATTCTACGCGAGGTCTATGGTGAGGACGCGCCGCTCTGGCGGAGGCGCTGGCGCCTGTTCTTCCTTGCGACGAGCGGACTATTCGGACATGCCAGCGGCGAAGCCTGGGGGGTCAACCACTACCGGCTGAGGCCCGTCTGGCGACATGCGGGCCGCGGGTGGCAATCAGAGCCAGCCCCAGCCGATCGCCCGCCGCACGACCTCGTAGGCGATCCAGCTGCAGAAGCCGACGACGACCGTGCCGTAGAGGATGTCGGCGAGCGTGATCGTCAGCGTCCATGGCCGCAGCGTTGCGTAATTCGTCAGATCGTAGGTCGCGTAGGCAAGCAGGCCGATCAGGGCGCCGTTGAGGAATGCGGCGCCCGCATTGCCCTCGCGCAAGGCCGGCATCACCGCGAAATGCAGCACGCCAAGCGGAAAGCCAAAATAGAACAGCGCCGCCGGCACATAGCGCACCTGTTCGACGATCAGATCGCCGAGCGCGGGACGATAAAGCCTCGCCGTCATCGTGCCGAGCCAGATTGCGTCACAGATACCGAAGGCGACGAGAAAGGCGACGTAGCCGGCGACGAAGCGCATGACGACCTCCAGGATTTGGTATCTGCAGATACGTAGCGCGCGCCAATCCGGATTACCTTGCGGTGCAACTTGGACAGTTCGACGATCCAGCGCGCCTTGCCCGACGTACATTTGCAAAGGCCAGCAACGCAAAGGCGCCGATGACAATCTCGATTTCCAGGCGCGCTGTCATGGCGGCGCTTTCCGGCATTGCCCTCGCCGGCTGCGCCGCGCTGCGGCCGGGCGCGCTGAGCGAAGGCGCGCGAGATGCCGCCTATGGCGGCCATCCGCGCCAGACGATGGACATTTATGTTCCGCCCGGCGGCGGTACGGGACGGCCGGTCGTCTTCTTCATCTATGGCGGCTCATGGGCCAACGGGGCCAAGGAAAGCTATGCCTTCGTCGGCGACGCCCTGGCCAGTCGTGGCTTCGTCACCGTGATCGCCGACTACCGGCTCGTACCGGAAGTACGCTTCCCGGTCTTCATAGAGGACGGCGCCGCGGCACTTCGCTTCGTGCATGACGAGATCGCACGCTTCGGCGGCGATGCGCGCCGGATCCATCTCATGGGTCACTCGGCCGGTGCCTACAACGCGATGATGCTGACACTCGACAAAAGTTACCTCGCGCGCGCCGGCCTGTCCCCCGATGTCATTCGCTCGACGGTAGGCCTTTCTGGACCCTATGATTTCCTGCCTCTGGATATCGACGTGACCGGAGCGGCCTTCGGTTCTGCGTTCAACCTGGAACGGACGCAGCCGATCCATTTTGCCCGCAAAGACGTGCCGCCGATCCTGCTTGCGACCGGCGCCGACGACATCACTGTCCTGCCCCGCAACAGCGAGCGGCTCTCCGCCGCACTACGCCGCGCCGGTGCGCGCTCCGTGACGCTCAAGACCTATGCTGGCCTCGGCCACGCCGGAACAGCAGCTGCGCTCGCGCGCGTCATGAGCTGGCGCGCGCCTGTCCTTGATGATGTCGTTCTGTTCTTTGGGAGTAGCTAAGCGATCTGAACGGTGGAACCGCGTTGCTGCGAGCTCGACGAGCACCACTTCCACGGACTGATCAGCCAATGTCCGCTTGGCGTAGTCGAATCAATGTCCGGAAGTGGCGCTTCGGCGAAGGCACGCCAATGAAACGGCCGGGGCAGCCCAATGAAGTTGCGCCCAGCTTCCTGTTTTTGGCCTGCCAGGATTCCAGCTATATGACTGGCGAAGTTCTGCATCCCAATGGCGGAACGCCGGTCAACGGATGATCTTTGCACACTACGGCTTTTCAGTTCGGTCCTGTTGCCAGCTTTTGGACGTACGTTTCGAGGGTTGTAGCGCCTCGGACTGGATCGTCGGAGAGATCAAAGCCACCGTCGAGGCTGACTGCGGTCATTCGCGCATAGAGTCCGCGGCTGCCTCGGAAAAACCGAGCAGGAGGAACGCTTCCTTCCACTTGCCGCGCGGCGTGACCTCTACTTTGACTGACTCACCGAGGGCACCCGAGAATGCCTCGGCGACGTCTTCACTCGAATAGCGCCTCGGACCTTCAACATATCGAACGCCAATGTCAGTGGGCGGTGACAGAAGCCTCTCGGCGGCAACTTTGCCGAGATCATCTGGTGCGACCATCGGGATCGAGACATCCGCCGGAAACATGGTCGGCAGCTTGCCTGTTCGGCGGACGGTCTTGAGCAGCCCATCCCAATTGCTCATGTAGTAGCCGGCGCGATTTACCGCTGAAGGGATCGATTGCGCACGGAGGCCTTCTTCGAGTTCCCAGAGAACATTGAGATCGCCGATACGCTCTCCATGCTGGGCGCCACCTGTCGACTCCGCGACGACCTTCTCAAGCCCTGAGTCCTCCAGAGCGCGCAATATGTTGGCGACTGTGTGCCGTTCGACGACATCCGTGTCCTGCGATGTATCAGCGGGAGGATTGAGCAGGAAGGCCCGTCGTCCTTGCTGAAATGCAGCCCTCAGGGAAGGCACATCCGCGACATCGGCCTTCACAAGCTTAGCGCCCTTCGCGAGCCATCCGGCAGCATGATCCGGGTCGCGCGTGACAATCGTGACCGCTTCGCCTCGGCTCAGTAGGACAGCTGCGGTTGCCGAGCCGACGTGCCCGGTCCCGCCCATGATGACGAACATGGATGGCTCCTCCGTTCAGGTGATCGAACAAGCGGCGAAGTGGGGCTTCTGTTCCATGACGAGCTGTTGCCCACGATATGCACTTGGCTGTGCTGACCGACCCTGCGCCGGCTCGGCGACGGCTTCCATCGTGAAAGCAGGAAAGACGCGGAACTTACCAGTCGGCCATTCGTAGTCGGGTGGAAATCCAAAGAATTCTCGCTGGATCGCCACGGAGCATGTCGATGAAGGTAAGAAAGTTTGCGCTGGCCGATGCATCCCTGGAGCGTTCCCCCGGACAGCAAGCAGATATTTACGTTGGAGATCTGGTCGACGAGCGTCATGGCGGGTCGGTCGCGATCGGGTATCTGCCACAGCGATCCCGCGCGTTTCGATCTGCTCGACCGCCTGCTCTGGCGCCTGCAGGAGGAGCGCGAACTCCTCCAGATCGCCTCCGACCATGATGTTCACCGCGCCGAGGCGTTGGCCCGCTCGGTCCGGCGCGATATGCACAAGATGACCGCCTTTGTGCGCTTCCGCGAGGTCGATGACGGGGATGCGCGAGGATCGCGCGCCGGCGACGCGGCCGAACGACGTCTGGGCGATGGATTTTGTCCATGACCAGTTGGCGACAGGCCGCAAGATCCGGGTTCTGACGGTGGTCGACACCTTCTCGCGCTTCTCGCCGGCCGTCGATCCGCGCTTCAGCTATCGGGCCGAGGACGTCGTCGCCACGCTGGAAAGAGTCTGCGCGAAACTGGGCTATCCGAAGACGATCCGGGTCGATCAGGGCTCCGAGTTCGTCAGCCGCGACCTCGACCTGTGGGCCTATGCCAAGGGCGTCACCCTGGACTTCTCCCGCCCGGGGAAGCCGACCGACAACGCCTTCATCGAAGCGTTCAACGGCCGTTTCCGCAGCGAGTGCCTGAACACGCACTGGTTCCTGACGCTTGCGGATGCGACGGAAAAGATGGAGGCTTGGCTCAGCTACTACAACGAGGATCGGCCGCACGGGGCCATCGGCAACAAGCCACCGATCCTGCTGCAAAATCCCGGCGGGACACCCAGCCCGCCGCCGTGACCAAAGGCCGGAAACTCCAGCCTCCGACGATCCAGAAAATGGGCTCGGATCATCCTTATATTGCCGTGCCGCGTAAATCCTTGGACGCGTTCGCCGCAAAATATGCTTCGCTTTATCAGCTATCCCAGGGCCTTGGAAAAAATTTGCCTACTTTGAAACGAGATCTGGCTCGCCGTGGTGTTGAGCCAGTTTGGCCTCCAAACCGGGCTGGTGCTTCGTTTTATCTGCGGTCCGCGATCCCTCCTAGCATCTAGGTCAAACGACCTTCGCTAGGATTTCAACCCGGCCCATCAATGGCCGGGCTTTTTCGTTTTAGCGCTAAGCGAGCGGCTCAATTCGCGGAAGCACTATCCCTCTGATTGCGGAACTTTGATCCCGGAATCCAAAAATCCCAATCAAATGATTTCAATCACTTAGGGATGCGTGTGCGGCAACACTATGCCTCATTCAACAGTCGCTAGATGCAATGACGGTCGGGGCTTGCTCCGGCCGTTTTTTTGACTCGTCGAGTTATATGCCGGTCAGCATCAGATCGAGTGCTGCCGTGATGGCGAAATGCTCCTTCGCGAGCGATGTGACCG
This sequence comes from Bosea sp. 29B, assembly GCF_902506165.1. NCBI lineage: Bacteria > Pseudomonadati > Pseudomonadota > Alphaproteobacteria > Hyphomicrobiales > Alloboseaceae > Allobosea > Allobosea sp. 29B. The sequence goes on along the minus strand of NZ_LR733817.1, from coordinate 5,504,232 downwards.
GCGGCCCCAGCAGGTTGCGACGGATCGCGACGATCTCGGTCGGCACCAGAACGACCTTGATGCCATCGACGGTAAAGCTGGGGTTCAGCCGCTTGATCGCCGGCAGCAGTTCAGCCCGGCGCAGCGGTACGATCACACGTGTATCAAACGAAGACAGCAGATCGGCCTGAAGGTCGATGACGAACGGATATTCGGCCCGCAGGCGCTCGCCGGGATGCTCGTAGACGTCGTATTGCGCCACGTGCTCACCAGCCGCGGAATTCGTCGGAGAACAGGCCGCGCTCGGCCGTCCAGGCATTCTGGGCAGCTATGGCTTCGCTGTTCTCAGCGAGCCAGCGTCGTGCGTCTTCTTCCGCGATCCGCTTCCGCAGAGCGTCCTCGGTGATAGCCGAGAGGTTGAGCCCGTGAGCACGCGCCGCCTCGATCAGGTCGGCATCGAGCGAGAGGTTGATTGGTCTCTTGGCAGCACGATTCATGCGCATGAATTATGCACATTCGGAAGGTGCTGTCATGTGACGTGATCTTGCCTCACGAAGGTTCGCCGCTGCTTCCTGCCATCAATATCCGCTTCATCGGCCTCGTGCCGACCCGACATGCGTCATCCGCCGAAGCGGTTCACCGGCAACGCGCTTGTCTCGGCAATTCCCGATCGGCCAACATCGGGTGCTTCGCGATCACTGGTCGCGGGCCAACCGAGGGATGAGGGCAAGAGCAGATGAGCGGACTGTTGATCGCGGGTGGCCGTGTCGTTGATCCGGAAAGCGGCCATGACGACATCGCCGATGTCGCAGTCGCGGACGGGAAAATCGTCGCGATCGGCTCCGGTCTCGGCAGCGCCGAACGCGTGATCGACGCGAAGGGGCTGGTCGTCGCTCCCGGCTTCATCGACCTTCATGCCCATGGCCAGTCGATCCCGGCCGACCGCATGCAGGCCTTCGACGGCGTCACGACGACACTGGACCTCGAGGCCGGCGTGCTGCCGGTCGCCTCCTGGTATCGCCGCCAGGCGGAACAGGGCCGCATCCTGAACTACGGCGCCGCGACGAACTGGGCCTTCGCTCGCATCGGCGCGATGATCGGGATCAATGAGGAATCGTCGCTGGAAGCGTTCGGACGCGCGATGCGCGATCCGCGCTGGATGGACAATATCTCGTCGCCGTCCGAGCAGCAGAACATCCTCGAGCGCATCGCGGCCGGGCTCGACGAGGGCGGCATCGGCATCGGCATCCTGAACGCCTATGCTCCCGGCGCTGGCGTGCAGGAGCTGACCGCGCTCTGCCAGCTCGCCGCCGAGCGCGGCGTGCCGACCTTCACCCATATCGCCTATATGGCGAACACCGACCCGAAGAGTGCGGCGGAGGCCTATATCCGCCTGATCGGCTATGCCGGCGCGACCGGTGCGCATATGCACATCTGCCACTTCAACAGCTCCAGCAAGACCGATGTCGTGCGTTGCGCGTGGCTGATCAAGAAGGCGCAGGAGCAGGGCCTGCCGATCACAGTGGAGGCCTATCCCTACGGCACCGGCTCGACGGTGATCGCGGCCGCCTTCTTCAGCGACCCCGAATTCGAGCGCCGCAATGACACGAGCTACGAGCAGATCCAGCTTGTCACCAGCGGGCGCCGGATCCAGGACCGCGAGGACCTGCTCACCGCGCAATCGGAAGACCCGTCGCAGCTGGTGCTGTGGCACGTGCTCGACACCGAGAACAATGCCCGCCATCGCGACATGCTCGACCTCTCGGTCCTGTATCCCGGCGGCGCGATCGCATCGGACGCCATGCCCTGGTCGATGCCGGACGGATCGACCTATACCGGCGATGCCTGGCCGCTGCCCAACGAGGCGACCTCGCATCCGCGCTCGTCCGGCACCTTCACGCGCTTCCTGCGTCACTGGGTGCGCGAACGGCAGGCGGTCAGCCTGCAGGAGGGGATCGCAAAGTGCACATTGATCCCGGCCGAGATCCTGGCCGCGAGCACGCCCGCCATGCGTGACAAGGGCCGGCTGAAGGCTGGAGCCGATGCCGATGTCGTGGTGTTCGATCTGGAGCAGCTCACGGATCGGGCGGAGTTTTCGGCGATGAACCGCCCCGCCGAGGGTGTTCGGCACCTCGTCGTCAGCGGCGAGCCGGTCATCGCCGATGGCGTCATGAATGTCGCGGCCCGGCCGGGCCGGCCGGTGCGCCGTCCGTTCGGCGCGGCTGCTTAAGCCATGCCGGTTCCGATCCTGCTGGTGACGGGCTTTCTCGGAGCTGGCAAGACGACGCTGGTCAATCGCATCCTGCAACAGGCTGACGGTCGGCGTATCGCCGCCGTTGTCAATGATTTCGGCGCGATCAACATCGATGCGGAACTGATCGCCGGCGCGGAGGACGGGGTCGTCAGCCTCGCCAATGGCTGCATCTGCTGCTCGCTGGAAGGCGACCTGCTGCGCACGCTCGCCAATCTGCTGCGGCGAACGCCGCGCCCTGAAGCCATCGTGATCGAGACGAGCGGCGTCGCCGATCCGAACGACATCATCCGCAACCTGATGGACCCGGTGATCTGGCGGGAAGCCCCGCTGGAGACGGTGCTGTGCGTCGTCGATGCGGCGGCGCCGGAGGCGGGGCTCGGCGATCCGCTGTTCCTGAGCCAGTTGCGGATGGCCGACCTGCTCGCCGTCAGCAAGGGGGACCTCGTCGACAAGGCCTCTCTCGACGCGCGCTGCCGGTCCCTGTCGCAGATCAATCGCCGGGCCGCTCTTGTCAAGGCGACCGGGGGCGATGTCCCGCTCGATCTGGTCTTTCCTGACGTCGGCACGGCTCGCGAGCGGACGACGCGCCCCAAGAGGCCGAGTGTCGACCGTTTCGAAAGCTTCAACTGGACGTCCAGCGAGCCGATTTCGCTCGCCGGGTTTCAGCACGTCGTCGGCCGGCTGGCGCCACGGCTCGTGCGTGCGAAAGGATTTCTCGAAACGATCGAGAAGCCAGATTGCCGGTATCTCTTCCAGCTCGCCGGCGGGAGGGCCACGCTGGCACCTCTCGATCGTGACGAGCTGGTGCAAGGCACCAGGATCGTCTTCATCGCGGAGATCGGCAGGATCTCTCAGGCGGATATCGATGATACGATGACCCGGGCGAGAGGGCATCGGGCCAAATAGCCCCGGGGACGCACGGACACGCCTGGTTCGACCGTTCAGGCCTGCGGCGTGTCGAGCCCCATCTGCCAGAAATCGGCCTCCAGCTTCGAAGCCTGGCCGAACAGGGCGGCGAGCTCGGAAAAGCGCGCTTCGGTCATCGCCCGCGCCGCGAGCTCATCGAGATGGCGGCGGGCGTCGCGTGCGACCTGCTGATAGGCTTCGCCGGCATATTCGCCGATCCAGTCGCGATAGGGATGGTTGTCGAGCGCCGGTCCGAGCTCTCTGGCGAGCTGGGCGCCGATCTCGGCATAGCCGACGATGCAGGGGCTGAGCGCGACATGCAGGTCGAGCAGGTCGCCGGAGACGCCGCAATCGAGCACGAAACGGGTGTAGGCGACCGTCGCCTGGTGCTCGGGCGCGGCTTCGAGCTGCTCGGGCGAAAGCCCCCAGCGGCCGCAGAGCCGGAGATGCAGGTCCATTTCGAGATCGAGGATCGCCGACAACCCGGCCTTGGCGGCGCGCATGTCGGCAAGATTGCGGCTCTTATAGGCCGCCAGCGCATAGGCGCGGGCGAACTGGATCAGGAAAAGGTAGTCTTGGACGAGATAGGTCCGGAAGGCGGCCTCGGGCAGCGTGCCGTCGCCCATGCGCCGGACGAAATCATGCTCGACGTAAGATGCCCAATCCGCCGCCGCGGCAGCCTTCAACCTGTCGAAGATGTCCACGGCCGCCCTCTCGCAACGGGAATCGCTGGCCGCAGTCTTAGCCCAGTCGGAGATGGGAGGAAGCCGCGGCAGCTTCTGGCTCGAGCACGAGCACCGTCATCGCCTCATTGATCCACCACCATTCGCGGCCGGGTGCAGCTTCGCCGCGCAAGGTCGCGAGCAACTGCTGGTAGCGCAGCGAGCGCTCATGATGGCGGCGATACTGGTCGAGATGCCAGGCGCGGAAGGCTTCGTCCGGCTCGCGCTGCATCGCCTTGGCCGAGGCGTCCAGCCAGTTGCCGGCGATGGTGCGGCCTCTGTCCGAGTCCGGAGCCTGGCCTGCGTCCATCGCCTCGCGAACGTCCGCAAAGATGCGCTCGGCGGCGGCGTGATAGGCGGCAGGGTCGAAATCGGGCGTCCACATCGCGGCGGCATCGGCCTTGGCCTGGGCAATGACCGCTTCGTCGCTCAACATCGCCCTGAGCTCGGCGAAGGCATCGATCTGTTCAGGCGTCGGATCATCGGGAAGTTCGGGCGCGCCGGCTGCGATCGCCTTCTGCCGCCATTCCGGGTTCATCCTGTCGCCGGTGACCTCATCATAGAAGCGTTCGGTCAAAGCGCGCATGTCGGCATTGGACAGGCTGGTCATGGTCCATAGTCTCCGGATGTCGTCGGCGGTGGGTTCGGGATTGCGCAGGGCGGCGCGCAGGGTCGCGGCGATCCGGCGCTTGCCGGCGATCTCGGCCTCGAGCGCCGAGAGGCGCAGCGCCAGCAATTCGGCGAGCGACCCCTTGCGGGCGAGGATGCCCCGGACCGCCGTGAGACTCGTACCCATGGCCCGGAGCGCCTGGATCAGGTCGAGCCGCGCCGCGTCGGCGTTCGAATAGACGCGGTAGTTCGCCATGGTGCGGGTCGCCGGCGGCAGCAATCCCTCGTCGGAATAGAAGCGGATGCGCCGGACGGGCACTGCGCAGAGACGAGCGAGCTCGCCGATGGTGTAGCGTTGGTCGTTCGCGGTCATGGGATCGTCGTAGCGTCTCCATCTGGTGGAGGGTCAAGCGGCAGCGAAATCAGTCGAATGCAGGCCATCGCGGCAAGGCTGGCGAAACCCTGCCGGGCGAAAGCTGTGTGCCCAGCACCCGCCGTCAAAGCGGCGTTAGCCAGTTGCCGCCATTGTCCTGCGCGTGCACGCCCCACGCCACGACCCGATCTCCAGGCATGCCGAGCCGGCGGGCGATCCGCCGAGCGGCGGGACGATGGCGCGTCGCCTCGACGGTCTCGGCTTCGAGCCGGTACTGGAACGCGAGTATCGGCAGCATATGCGCGCCGACCAGCACCGCAGCACCCTGGTCTGCCTGATCACGGCGCTCGGCATCTGGCTGACCTTCATCGGGCTCGACCTGACACGCCTCGACAATCTCGTCGCGATCGGCAGCCGCGACAGCTTCGTCGAACTCGCGATCGTGCTGAGGCTGGGGACGCTCGCCGTGATCCTGCGCCTGGTCTGGATCGTCCGCCGCAACCGCCAGGCCCATGCCTATCACCACCTCACCATGCTGGCGCTGGCGCTGATCGGCGTGACCTGCGCCTTCATCGCCAACATGTACAAGCTGCGCGGCCTGCCGCAGGCGGACATCGCGCAACTCGTGATCATCGCCGCCGTGTTCCTGCCGGTCGGGCTGACCTTCCTGCAGAGCCTCGGCATCGCCCTGCTGATCGCGGTGTTCACCACCGGGCTCGGCTTGCTGATGCTCGAACCGGCGCAACTGGCCGAGCATGGGCGGCTGTCGATCCTGCTGTTCTTCGCCGTTTTCGTCAGTGCCGTCGGTGCCTGGCTGCGCGAGAGGGCCGAGCGCGACCAGTTCCTGCTGCGCCGCATGCTGCACAGCCGGGCAATGTCCGATGCGCTCACCGGCATCGCCAACCGGCGCGGCTTCGAGGAGCATGTCGCGATGGCACTGCTGCAGGCGCGGCGCGAGCGGTCGCCGGTCGTCTTCGCTGTGCTCGATGTCGACCACTTCAAGCGCTATAACGACCGTTATGGCCACCAGGCCGGCGACATCGCGCTCGCCCTGATCGCCCGCGCCATCGACAGCAAACTGCGCCCGCCGATGGACATGGTCGGGCGGCTCGGCGGCGAGGAGTTCGGCCTGCTGCTCTACGACACCGCGCCGCAGAAGGCGCAGGAGCGGCTGGAGCGGGTCGCACAGGCGATCGCCGAGCTCCGGATCGAGCACGCGGCATCGCCGACGGCGCAATACATCACCGTCAGCATGGGGGCGGTCGGTTTCGACGGGCAGGAGACGGCGGTCGATCTCTACCGGCGCGCCGATGCGGCGCTCTATGCCGGCAAGGCCTCGGGCCGGAACCGAGTCGAGCTGGGCAAGGGCGGCGAACGCCTCGCAGGGTAGCCTGTTGCGCTGCCGAGCTGCTATGCGGCGTCCGTCCTGACGCGATGAGAGATTTGCCATGTCCGCACCCGTTTCCATCGGCCTGATCGGCGCCGGTATCATGGGCGAGCGCATGCTGCGCGCGATCCTGGCGCAATCACCCGAGCTGGTGCGTGCCGCCGGGATCTGGGACCCGTCCAGCGAGGCGACGGCGCGGATCGGTAGCGAGCTGCCGCAGGTCGCGCAGAAGCCCGATGCGGCGTCCGTCATCGCGGAGAGCGACTGCGTCTACATCGCCTCGCCGCCGGCCTCCCATCTCGGCCATGCCCGGGCCGCGCTCGCGGCCGGCAAGAGCGTGTTCTGCGAGAAGCCGCTCGCGATCGACGTTGCCGACTCCCGTGCCTTCGTCGCCGAGGCAGGCGGGCGCGGGGCGGTCAACTTCCCCTTCGCCTCCTCGCCCGCGGTCGCGCAATTGCAGGACTGGGTGGGCGGCGTCGGAAGCAATCGGCGGATCGCGATCGAGGTCGCCTTCGCGAGCTGGCCGCGCTCCTGGCAGGCCGATGCGGCCGGCTGGCTCGACCGGCGCGAGCAGGGCGGCTTCACCCGCGAGGTCGTCTCGCATTTCCTCTTCCTCAGCCGCCGACTGGGCGGGGTGCTTCACGGCCTGCAGGCGAGCGCCTCCTTTCCGGAGGCGGGCAAGTCTGAACGCCGGATCGAGGCGCGCCTGATGGCGGGCGACATCCCGGTGACGTTGACCGGCAGCGTCGGCACGACGCCAAAGGACGACCACAACATCTGGATGTTGGAAGGCGAGGGCGGCGCGATCCGGCTCTGCGACTGGTCGCTGGCCGAGCAGCGCCAGCCGGACGGCTCCTGGCAGCGGGCTCCGGACGCGCTGACGCAGCTCGAGGCGCGTCCGATCGCATTGAAGCGGCAGATCGAGGGTGTGGCGAAGCTGGCGCGCGGCGAGCCGCATCAGCTGGCGGCGCTGGAAGAAGCGCTGAATGTCCAGGAGATCGTCGAGGCGATCCTGGCAAGCTGACGCCTTCATTGAGGCGACATGGCCGGAGGTCTATGATCGGCGGGCTCAGGAGGCCTGCCGATGCGCCATGCCTTCCTCACCGACGCCCAGATCGACGCCCGCGCCCTGGCGCATCGGCGTGGGCTCGGCTTCCGCGACGACGAGGCCGTCGAGGTCGCGGTGCTGCTGGCCAGGCTCAAGGCGCGCTATCCGGAGTTCTCCCATGAGCGCGTACCCGACGGCTCTCTCGGCGAGGCCGAGGCACAATGGGATTCACAAGCCAGGCGGCTGCTGATTCCGGATGCGGTGTTCCAGGCCGCCGAACGCGGCGAGGGCAGGGCGCTGATGACGGTTGCGCACGAGGTCGGCCACGCCCTGCTCGGCCATGAGGGCAATCTGAACCGGGGGCCGGCCGGCGGTCGGGCCGAGCGGGTCTCAGCCAGGCTGCGCTCGATGGAGTATCAGGCGCGGCGTTATGCGGCCGCCTTCCTGATTCCGGACACGCCGGCGGTGCGCCGGCTCGACGCGACCGCGTTGAGCGAGCGCTACCGGGTCAGCATGAGCGCCGCGATCGTGCGCCATAGCGAGCTGAGATCCGGTGAGAGCGCACGGGCCCTGTCTTCGCGGCAAGGCTCACTCGACCTCTGAGCCGCTTGCGGTCGGCGCGCCCGCAGGGCATGGCTCGGGCAACGTGACTGCTATCGAGGACGCCATGACCATCGCCGCTACCGGCCTGCCGCCGGCGCCGAAGCCCGCTCAACGCGCGCAGGGCGTCTCGCCCTTCATCGTCATGGATGTGATGAATGCCGCCGAGGCGATCGAGCGGCGCGGCGGCTCGGTCGTGCACATGGAGGTCGGGCAGCCTTCGGCGGCGACGCCGGCCAGCATCCGGGCTGCCGCGGCAAGGGCGCTGGAGGATGGCCGGATCGGCTATACCCAGGCGCTCGGCATCGGCTCGCTCCGGGCCCGGATCGCGCGGCACTATCGCGATACCTACGGCGTCGAGGTGCCGGCCGAGCGCGTCGTGGTGACGACCGGTTCGTCCGGCGGCTTCATCCTTTCCTTCCTCGCCTGCTTCGAGCCGGGTGCGCGCATCGCGATCACCGCGCCGGGCTATCCGGCCTATCGCAACATCCTGATCGCGCTCGGGCTCGAGCCGGTCGCGATCCCGGTCGGGCCGGAGACGCGCTATGCGCTGACACCGGAGCTGATCGCCAAAGCACATGCCGAAAAGCCGCTCGCCGGCGTGCTGACGATGAGCCCGGCCAACCCGACCGGCGTGGTGATGACGCCCGAGGCGATCGCTGCGGTGGCCGCCGAGTGCCGGCGGCTCGGGCTCTGGTACATCTCCGACGAAATCTATCACGGCCTGACCTATGAGCGGCCGGCGACGACGGCGCTTGCCGCCGATCCCGACGCGATCATCGTCAACTCCTTCTCCAAATATTACTGCATGACCGGTTGGCGTGTCGGCTGGCTGGTGGTGCCGGAGCGGCTGGTACGGGTGATCGAGCGGCTGCAGCAGAATTTCTCGATCTCGGTGCCGATGCTGAGCCAGGTCGCCGGCGAGGCGGCCTTTGACGCCAGCGAGGAATGCGAGGCGATCAAGGCCGGCTATGCACAGAACCGCGCCTATCTGCTGAAGGCGTTGCCGGAGATCGGGCTGGGCGATTTCCTGCCGGTCGACGGCGCTTTCTACATCTATCTCGACATCGGCAGATATTCGAACGATTCCATGAGTTTCTGCCGCGACGCTCTCGAGAATGCCGGCGTCGCGATCACGCCGGGGCTCGATTTCGACGAGGGGCGGGGGGCGCGCACGGTCAGGCTCTCCTTCGCCGGTTCGCTGGCCGAATGCGAGGAGGCGGTGGCGCGGCTCGGGCGTTGGCTCAAGGCGCGCTGAAGCGAGCGCTTGCCAAAGGCGACGTGGCGGACTCAATCTCATCCGGCTGGGGGCAGGACATGGTCGCAATGCGGAACTGGCTGAAGGCCATGGCGTGGTGCGGGGCGGCGCTGCTGGCTGGCGTCGTCGCAGGCCCGGTCGCGGCGCAGCACGCCAAAACGGACGCCGCGCCCGTTCTGACGCTGCGTGGCGACGAGACGCCCGAGACGGTGCGCAAGCTTGTCGATGCCCTGTCGGCCGGTGGACGCAAGGTCGAGATCAGGATCGCCGGCAAGGATGAGATCAAATCCCCGGTCGCGCCGGCTGCTGCGGCAACGGGCCTCGGTGCTGCGCCGCCAGCCAGTGCTCCTGCGGCAGACGAGACTCCAGCCGAAGCATTCCTGGACCACTTCGTCGATGGAGTGTCGACCGGTCTTGGGGCGGTGCCGCGCCTTACTCAACTGCCGGAGGCCTGGCGTCTCGCCTGGGCGCAGAACCGCAATGGCGCGAGCGGAGTTCCTGCCGGTTGGCGGCTCGCCATGGGCCTTATGCTCGCGCTCGCCGTCGCCGGGCTGTTCCGGCTCGCGACGGCAGGCTGGTTCGCGCGCCGGCTGCGGCCGGAGGGACCAGAATTCACGCCGCGCCTGATCGCTTCCTCCTTCGGTTTCTTGCAGGACTTGATGACGCTAGGGCTTTGCCTTGGTGTGCTGCACGCGGTTCGCACGATGTGGCTGCCGGAGACCGACCTTGCTCATATGGTGCTGCGCACGATCGCCAACGGCATCGCGATCGGCGCAGGGCACCTGATCCTCGGGCGTTTCCTGCTCTCGCCAGGGGCGCCGGAGCGCCGGATCATGCCGCTGCCGCGGGCCGAGCGGGCTTTCAACTTCCTGGCCTTCTACGGCATCGTCATGCCGATCGTGCTCACTGCGACCGTCTCGATCCAGCATGCCGCCGGCCCCGGAGCTGTCGTCGGGCTGTTCGCGCTGGTCGGGGTCGCTACGACCTTGTTCAAGGCCTGGTGGTTCATCGATGCGCGGCACGACCTGGCGGCGCTCATCCTTGGTTCGGCCCACGCGCCTGGGCCAGCGCGCCGCGCGATCGCCCTGACGACGGGCTGGCTCTATGCTGCGCTCGCCGTTCTGATCTGGATGGTCGGGAATGCAGCCTCGATGATGGAGGGTGGGGAACGCTGGGCGGCCGCCGCTGCGTTGACGCAATTCATCATCGTGCTGGCGCCGATCCTGGCGGTCGGAATCACCAGCCTGATGGCCTGCCGGCAGGCGCATGCGGCGGCTATGGGCGAGACGGCGCCGCTCTCGCTCGCGGTCGGTCATGCGCTGCGGGCCGCAGCCGGCGGCGCGATCTGGGCCGGCGGCTTCTATCTGCTGGCGCGGCTCTGGGCCGGCTTCCTCTTCGGCGTCAGCTCGGACCAGTTCGCGGTGCTGATGCGTCAGGCCGGCGGCGTCGCGATCCTCGCCTTCGGCGGCTGGGTGATCGTTGTCTTCCTGCGCAGCTTCTTCGACGCCTATACGCCGAAGCCCTCGATCAGCCTGCCGGGCGACGAGGATGCGGTTCCGCACGACCACGTGCCCTCACGGCTCGCAACCGTGCTGCCGGTGCTGCGCGGCGTGGTTCTCACCGCGGCCATCGGCCTGACCGCGCTGGTGCTGCTGTCGCGCCTCGGCGTCGATATCGGGCCGCTGCTCGCCGGCTTCGGCATCCTCGGCCTCGCCGTGTCCTTCGGCTCGCAGGCCTTGGTGCGCGACATCGTCTCGGGCTTCTTCTTCATGCTCGAGGACGCCTTCCGCGTCGGCGAATATGTCGATACCGGCCGGCTCAAGGGCACGGTCGAGAAGATCTCGCTGCGCTCGATGCAATTGCGGCACCAGAGCGGGCAGGTCCACACCGTGCCCTTCGGCCAGGTACAGTCGCTGACCAATGCCAGCCGCGATTGGGCGACGGTGAAGTTCAACGTCCGCCTCGACCACTCCGCGGACATCGAGAAGGCGCGCAAGACGATCAAGAAGATCGGCCTCGCCCTACTGGAGGATCCCGAATACGGGCCGCATTTCATCTCCCAACTCAAGATGCAGGGCGTCGCCGACATCACCGATGCGGCCATCGTGATCAGGCTGAAGTTCACCGCCAAGCCGAACCAGGCCTCGATGCTGCAGCGCGAGGCGCTGAAGCGGGTCTATCGCGGCTTGATCGAGGCCGAGGTGCCGTTCGCCTCCAACGCGGTCACCGTGAAAGAAGGAGGCGGCAAGAGCGCTGCCGCGGCGATCGCGACCGTGCCGCCGCCGACGCCGTTCGCGCCGGCCGCCGAGTGAGGCGACGCATGCGCGGTGTCGCGCGATCGGGATATGTGGCGCTGTCCCTGGCGGCGATCATGGCCGCGGGCACCGCAATGGTGCAGGCGCAGTCGGGCGATGAGCTGATCGCAAGCTATCCCGCGCTCAACAGTACCTGTCGTGGCGGGTCTGGAGATGATCCTCGCACGCAAAAAGCCTGCGCTGAGCGGGATCGTGTCGTCGCCGGATTGCAGCAGGCCGGCTATTGCTATGGTCGCCGCGGACAGATCGGCGCGCAGATGAGCTGGCATCGCTGCGGGGCGGACTCGCTACGATAGGGCGCTGCTCGGCTACTGTCCGAATTCCAGAATAAGGAAGAAGCCGAAGCCGACCAGGGCCAGAAGTGCGCCCATGCCGGCGGCGAGGTGGGCGGCCGAGAGCTGACCCTGCCATTCATGGCGCCGATCGGCGCGCTCGGCGTCATGTTCGCGGCCATGCTTGCCGAACTGGCTGGCATAGAGGTCGGGCGTCATCTGCGGGCCGACAGGCAGATTGCCCTCGAGCTCGTAGCGCACCGCGACGAAAAGGGTGAACAGGCCGATGAGGCCGACGCCGAGCCAGCCGATTGCCTGCTGGGCGAGGACGGCCAAGCCGATCAGGCCGGCGCAGGCGAGGGCCGCGATCACGAAACGTTCGGGGCTTCGCGGTGGCCGCATATCCTCTCCGCCTAAGAAAAAGGCCGCCGCGATCGCTCGCGACGGCCCGGATGTTTACTTGCGTCCGGCCAGCTTGTTCCACCAGCCGCCGCGCTTCGGCCGATCCGGATCCGGCGGCGTCAGCACGACCGCGACCGGCTCCTCGACGACCCGTGGAGCAGGCGCCTCTTCAACCACCGGTTCGGGCGCCGGAGCGACAACGGCTTCAGGCGCTGCCGGCTCGGGAGCAGGCGCGACCTCAGCCGGGGTGGCGGCGACGCCGTCCTCGGTGATCGGCACGACCTTCTTGCGCGAGCGGCTGCGCTTGGGCTTTTCCGCCGGTTCGGCGACGCTCTCCGCCGCGCTCTCCACTGCCTTGGCAGCTTCCTTCGCAGCTTTCTTGGGGGCTTCGACGGTTTCAGACTCTACCTCTGCCTCTGCCTTCTTGGCACGGCCGCGGCGCGCCCGCTTCGGCTTGGCATCGGCCTCCGGTTCCGCAGCAGGCGCTTCGGTCACGGCCGGAGTTGCGTCCTCGGCGACAACCGCGACAGGAGCCGAAGCAGTGTTCTCGTCCTCGCCGGAGTCGTCTTCATCGCTTTCGGTCTGGTCGTCGCCCTCGGCAGCACCCTGCTGGTCCTGCCCGTCACGCTCGCCACCACGCCGGCGCCGCCGGCGCCGGCGCCGGCGCCGGCCGTCGCGACTCTCCTGGCTTTCGCCCTCGGCAGCGGCGCGCGGCTCAGCCGCGGTCTCACTTTCGGCCCCGCTTTCAATCTCGGCCTCGGCCTCAACCTCGACTTCGACGATGTCCTCGTCCTCGGGCTCGTCGATGATCGCTTCGGCGCGCATGCTGGAGACCGGCACGACGCGGTTCTCGTTGCCGACGAACTCGCCGCGCTCGACCTCGAAATAGCGAGTGCCGAGCAGGGCCGCATCAGCCGAGATGGTGATCGCGATGTTGAAGCGCTCTTCCAGGTCGCGCAGATGGGCGCGCTTCTGGTTGAGCACGTAGAGCGCGACCTCGGGCCGGGTGCGGACCTCGAGATTATGCGAGGCGCTCTTGATCAGCGCCTCTTCGAGGGCGCGCAGTATCTGCAGCGCGATCGACGGCGTCGAGCGGACGAGGCCGGCGCCGGCGCAGTGCGGGCACGGCACCGAGGAGCTCTCCAGCACGCCGGTGCGGATGCGCTGGCGCGACATCTCGAGCAAGCCGAAGGCGGAGATGCGGCCGACCTGGATGCGGGCCCGGTCGTTCTTCAGGCACTCCTTCAGCTTCTTCTCGACCGCGCGGTTGTTGCGGTTCTCCTCCATGTCGATGAAATCGATCACGATGAGGCCGGCAAGGTCGCGCAGGCGCAACTGGCGCGAGATTTCCTCGGCCGCTTCGAGATTGGTCTTGAGGGCGGTGTCCTCGATGTTGTGCTCGCGGGTCGAGCGCCCGGAGTTGATGTCGATCGCGACCAGCGCCTCGGTCTGGTTGATGACGATGTAGCCGCCCGACTTCAGGGTCACCGTGTTCGAGAACATCGCGTCGAGCTGGCTCTCGACGCCGAAGGCGGCGAAGAGCGGGGTCTGCTCGCGATAGGGCTTCACGCTCTTGGCATGGCTCGGCATGAGCATGCGCATGAAGTCCTTGGCCTCGCGATAGGCGCTCTCGCCGGCGACGTGAACCTCGTCGATGTCCTTGTTGTAGAGGTCGCGGATCGAGCGCTTGACGAGGTTGCCCTCCTCATAGACCAGAGCCGGAGCGACCGAGCCGAGCGTCAATTCGCGCACGCTCTCCCACATCCGCATCAGATATTCGTAGTCGCGCCTGATCTCCGGCTTGGTGCGGGACGCGCCGGCGGTGCGCAGGATAATGCCCATCCCCTCCGGCACCTCCAGTTCCTGGGCGATCTCCTTGAGGCGCTTGCGGTCCTCGGCATTGGTGATCTTGCGCGAGATGCCGCCGCCCTTGCCGGTGTTCGGCATCAGCACGGAATAGCGGCCGGCGAGCGAAAGGTAGGTGGTGAGGGCGGCGCCCTTGTTGCCGCGCTCTTCCTTGACGACCTGAACCAGGATGATCTGGCGGCGCTTGATCACCTCCTGGATCTTGTACTGGCGGCGCAGGTTGCGCGGGCGCTCAGGCATGTCGTCGAGGGCGTCGCCGCCGCCGAGATGCTCTGGCTCTTCCTGGGCTTCGTCGCCGCCGTTCTCCTCGGCGTCCTCGTCGTCCTGCGACGGGCGGCGTGCTTCAGCCGCGTCGTCGCCGTCCTCGGAGGCGGGCGCCTCGGCGGTGGTTTCGAAGGTCAGCGGCGCGGAATTCTCGGCCGCGTCCTCGTTGGCGGATTCGGCGATCTCGGGCGCGAAGCTCTCGCCGAAGGCGGGGGCGCCTTCGTTGACCATGGCCGCTTCCTTGCCGTTGGTCTCGACCAGGTCGCCGGGCTGGGCGGCGCCGGCCTCGACCTCGGCGCTGACGGTCTCGCCGCTTTCGGCAGAGCGCTTGGGCCGGTTGTCACGATCGCGGCGGCCGCGGCGGCCACGGCGCTCGCGCTTCTCCTCGTCGCGTTCTTCCTCGCGCTCGGCGCGCGCTTCCTCGGCGAGCAGGGCCTGCCGGTCGGCGACCGGGATCTGGTAGTAGTCGGGATGGATCTCGGAGAAGGCGAGGAAGCCATGGCGGTTGCCGCCATATTCGACGAACGCGGCCTGGAGCGAAGGCTCCACCCGCGTCACCTTCGCCAGATAGATATTGCCGCGGAGCGGCTTGCGGCTGGCTGATTCGAAATCAAACTCTTCGATACGCGAGCCACGGGACACCACGACCCGGGTCTCTTCCGGGTGGGTGGCGTCGATGAGCATCTTGTTGGCCATGGGACAATTCCATTGGCGCGGCGGCCTTGGCAATCCGCCGGGCTGCGGACGTCAATCCGCGGCCGCGGGCAGGGGCACCGCGCGTTTGCCGGCTGAAGCCGGCCTGTTGCAGGGAGAGGAGTTCGGTCTGGGACGGACGACGGAAGCGGGCGGCGGAGCGGGCAATCAGCCCGTCGCCACCTGAGAGGTTTCGACGAAACACCGAAAAGGAGAACGGCGTCGTTTGCTCCGACATCTTACCTTTGACCTGCAGCGCGCCTCGAACGGGGCGCACCGCGTTGACACGCTCGTGGACAAGAAGACCGGCGCCGATTGCTGCCTGGCGCAAGCCCGTCCGCGGACGATTCCGTTGCTGGCTGCCTTCGCGCCGGCACGGATCGGGATGATCCGGTCGTTCGGCCAGTTCGCAGGGCGTCAGCGGGCCAGGGACCCGGTTTGCGCGCTGCGGTAGCCTTCGCGATGCAACCGTCTCCATTACAGACAGGCGATGCATTTTTGCAAGCGCGTTAACGGTGGGTGATCGGGCCGGCGCGGTTTCCGCTGCCGGCCGGCCATGGTAACGGGTTGTCAACGATTGGCGGCGCTATGGTTAAGGCTTGTTAAGCGTCGAACCAGCGAATCGAGGAGCTTCCTCCTGCTTCACCGGCTTCGCCTCTCCGCAAAGGGCGTCCCGCACCGCATCGCCATGCCGGCCTTGCGGCTTTTCGCATATGCGGTACTGCTCCTGTCATCGCTCTCTCTTGCACCCGCGAATTCGCCGGCACGTTCAGCCAGCGATCTTCCTGTTGGCACCGATGCGCGGCTCGAGGTCCATGGCGAGAATGTCCGGCTGACCATGGCGCTGTCCCGGCCGGTGAGCGCGAGCGCCACGGTCATGGCAGGGCCCGATCGCGTCATCGTCGAACTGCCCTCGATCAATTTCCAGGTCGAGCCGAAACAGGGGCGCAAGTCCGCAGGCTTCGTCTCCGGCTTCCGCTACGGCCTGTTCATGGCCGACCGATCCCGCATCATCCTCGATCTCGCCCAGCCGGCTACGGTGGCGAGCGTATCGGTCAAGCCGGTGCGCGGCGGCTTCGGCGAGCTGGTCGTCGAGCTGAAGCGGACGAGCCGCGAGGAGTTTGCCGCGCTCGCCCGCGAGGCGACGGCGAAGACGCAGCTGCCGAGCATCCCGGTCGAGCGCAAGGCCGAGGGCGATTCGCGCCGGATCGTGGTGATCGATCCCGGCCATGGCGGTATCGACCCCGGCACCCAGGTTGCGGCGATCGCCGAGAAGGCGGTGGTCCTCGCCTTCGGGCTGAAGCTGAAGGAACAGCTCGAGGCGCAGGGACGCTACCGGGTGATCATGACCCGCTCGGACGACACCTTCATCTCGCTGAACGACCGTGTCCGTATCGCACGCGGCGTCGAGGCCAGCCTCTTCATCTCGATCCACGCCGATTCGCTGGCGCAGGCTCAGGATGTGCGCGGTGCCACCGTCTACACCGGCTCGGAGCGCGCCAGCGATGCCGAGGCGGCGCGGCTGGCGGCCAAGGAAAACCAGGCCGATGCCGTCGCGGGCCTCGATTCGAGCGAGGACGTGCATGATGTCGCGGGCATCCTGATGGATCTTGCCAAGCGCGAGACCCGCAGCTTCTCGACGATCTTCGCGCGAAACCTGGTCGAAAGGCTCGGCGGCTCGGTGAAGATGCACAAGGTGCCGTTGCGTTCGGCAGGTTTTCGCGTATTGACCGCGCCTGACGTGCCGTCGGTGCTGATCGAGCTCGGCTACATGTCGAGCCCGAAGGATGCCGAGCTCCTGAATTCCGAGGGCTGGCGCACGCAGGCTTCCGCGGCCGTTCAGCAGGCGGTCGACCAGTATTTCGAGCGCCTGCAGGTGTCGGGCAAGGCTGCGCAAAGCAAGCCTTGACTGTTCGACGGTCGAAGATGGCGATTTGTGGTCGCAAAGCCACGGTTCCGCCATTTCTGCCGTGATATAGAAATGAGTTGAAGATCAGCCGGGCAGGTCGCTACGCCAAAGGGGGAGGGCGCCGATACTGCCGCTAGCCAGGGTCAAAATTCTCGATGCGGTTCATACTGCGCCTTTTCGGATGGGCGTTCGCCGTCGGTACGATCCTGTTTGTGATCGGCGTCGCGGGCGCGGCCGGCGTGATCTGGCACTACTCCAAGGACCTGCCCGATTCGGCGCAGTTGCGGAATTACGAGCCGCCGGTGATGAGTCGCGTCCACGCCGGCGACGGCAGCCTGATCGCCGAATTCGCTAGGGAACGGCGGCTCTATCTGCCGATCCAGGCGGTGCCGAAGCTGATCATCGACGCCTTCCTCTCGGCCGAGGACAAGAATTTCTATAAGCATTTCGGCGTCGACCCCGAGGGCCTGGCCCGCGCCGCGGTCTCGAATTTCCGCAATCGCGGTTCCGGCCGCCGGCCGCAGGGCGCCTCGACCATCACCCAGCAGGTGGCGAAGAACTTCCTGGTCGGCTCCGAGCAGAGCCTCGAGCGCAAGATTCGCGAGGCGCTGATCGCGCTGCGAATCGAGTCGACCTATTCGAAGGACAAGATCCTCGAGCTCTACCTCAACGAGATCTATCTCGGCGCGCCGGCTCCGGGACAGGGCAGTTACGGCGTCGCCGCCGCGGCGCTGAACTATTTCGGCAAGTCGGTGCACGAGCTCAACGCGCAGGAGGCGGCCTATCTCGCCGCCCTGCCTAAGGCGCCGACCGACCTGCACCCGTTCCGCAACCGCGAGCGCGCGATCGAGCGCCGCAACTACGTGCTCGACCGCATGGCCGAGAACGGCTTCCTCAAGCGGCCCGATGCCGATGCTGCGAAGAAGCAGCCGCTCGGCGTCAACCCGCGCACGGTCTCGCCGAACCAGATCGCCGCCGGCTATTTCGCCGAGGAAATCCGGCGCGAGTTGCAGGACCGCTATGGCGAGAAGAAGCTGCTCGAAGGCGGCCTCTCGGTGCGCGCCACGGTCGATCCCAAGATGCAGCTGATGGCGCGCAAGGCGCTGGTCGACGGTCTCGTGCGCTTCGACGAGGCGCGCGGCTGGCGTGGCCCGATCCAGAAGATCGACGCTGCGAGCCGCGAATGGGGCCTCGCCATCGCCGAGCTGCCGGTGCTCGGCGACGTCAAGCCCTGGCGCCTGGCTGTCGTGCTCGACGCCAGCGGCGACAGTGCTCGCCTCGGCCTCCAGCCGGTCCGCGAAGCCTCCGGCCAGCTCCGTCCGGAGCGCGAGACGGTGACGCTCGGGCCGGACGGCATCCGCTGGACGCGGCGCACCCGCGTCTCGCAGGCGGTCTCGGCTGGCGACGTGGTCTATGTCGAGCCGATCGATGGCAAGCCGGGCCAGGTGCGCCTGCGCCAGATGCCCGAGGTCAACGGCGCGATCACCGTGATGGACCCGTTCTCGGGCCGCGTGCTCGCCATGGTCGGCGGCTTCTCGCATGACCAGTCCGAGTTCAACCGCGCGACGCAGGCGCTGCGCCAGCCGGGCTCGTCCTTCAAGCCCTTCGTCTACGCGACCGCGCTCGACAACGGTTACACCCCGTCCAGCATCGTGCTCGACGCGCCGATCGAGGTCGACCAGGGCGGTGGTCTCGGCATGTGGACGCCGAGCAATTACGACGGCAAGTTTACCGGCCCGCGCACGCTGCGCTACGGCATCCAGTTCTCGAAGAACCTGATGACGGTGCGTCTCGCCAAGGATGTCGGGATGCCGCTGATCGCGGAATATGCCCGCCGCTTCGGCATCTATGACGACATGCTGCCGGTGCTCTCGATGTCGCTCGGCGCCGGCGAGACGACGGTCATGCGCATGACTGCGGCCTATTCGATGCTGGCGAACGGCGGCAAGCGCATCCGGCCGACGCTGATCGACCGCATCCAGGACCGCTGGGGCGCGACGATCTTCAAGCACGACCAGCGCACCTGCGAAGGCTGCGAGGCCGAGAAGTGGAGCAACCAGCGTGAGCCGCGCCTGATCGACAATCGCGAGCAGGTCCTCGATCCGCTGACCGCCTACCAGATGGTCTCGATGCTCGAAGGCGTCGTCAATGCCGGCACCGCGACGGTGGTCAAGTCGGTCGGCAAGCCGCTCGCCGGCAAGACCGGCACGACCAACGACGCCAAGGACGTCTGGTTCGTCGGCTTCTCGCCGGACCTCGCCGTCGGCGTCTATATGGGCTTCGACAAGCCGAAGTCGCTTGGCAACTCGGCGACCGCCGGCCAGTACGCCGCACCGATCTTCCGCGACTTCATGACCGTCGCGCTGAAGGACAAGCCGGCGACGCCGTTCCGCGTGCCACCCGGCATCAAGCTGATCCGCGTCGATCCCCGTACCGGCATGCGTGCCGGCGGCGAAGGCGGCATCCTCGAAGCGTTCAAGCCGGGCACGGCGCCGCCGGACAGCTATTCGGTGATCGGCGCTTCCGACGGCACTGGCGGGGCGGTGAGCGTTGCGCCGGCTGGCGGTCGTTCGGTCGGCTCCGGTACGGGCGGTCTCTACTAGAGACCGCTTCTTCCAGTGTGGAGCGCGAGCGCCGAAGGCGATTCCCACGCTTGCGCTTCGGTTTTCGAGAACGGTTTCGGCGACAGGTGGAACCCCTTGTCGCCTGCGGGCTGTGACCAATGAAGGCGTATGTAGCGCTGCTGCGCGCGGTCAATGTCGGGGGCACCGGGAAGCTCCCGATGAACGAGCTGACGGCGATGTGCCAGGACGCGGGCCTGCAAAAGGTCCGAACCTATATTGCCAGCGGCAATGTCGTGTTTTCCAGCGACGCGGACGAAGCTCAGATCAAGGCGAGCCTCGAGGCCAGGCTGCAGGCCTATGCCGGAAAGCCCGTGGGCGTGCTGATCCGGTCCGCGGATGAGATCGCCGGGGTGCTCGCTCGCAATCCGTTCTCGGACAAGCCGGGCAATCGGACGGTCGCGTTGTTCGTCGATGGTCCGATTCCTGCCGACGCGTTGGCTGACGCGCGCGGCGTCCAGGACGAATTGATGCGGCTGGGGCAGCGCGAGATCTACGTCTTTTACGGCGATGGAATGGCTCACTCGCGCCTGCGCATACCGGCAGGCGATGCCGGCACGGCGCGCAACATGAACACCGTCGCCAAGCTCGCCGAGATGGCCAAGGCGCTCTGACCGCGACTGCCGGCGAGGCTATGGCCGCCGTTTACACCCGGTCCTTTCACCCCTATCTGAACAATTCCGTTCGGCGTGCCCGATCGAAACCCATCAGGAAAGCCTAGCCCGCACCATGCGACCCGAAATCCAGACGCAACTCGACAACGCCAAGCAGTCGATCGGACTGCTGAGGAGGCATCTTTGACTGGGATGTCGCACAACGACGCCTGGCGGAGCTGAACGCGCTTTCCGAAGGCCCCGATTTCTGGAACGACGCCGAAGCCGCGCAGAAGCTGATGCGCGAACGCACCCAGCTCGAGACGCAGATCGAGGGCATCACGCGGCTCGAGCGTGAGGTCGACGATGCGCTGACCCTGATCGAGCTCGGCGAGATGGAAGAAGATGCGGCCACCATCGCCGAGGGCGAAGCTGCGATCAAGACGGTCGAGGTTGAGGCCGGCCGGCTGCAGGTCGAATCGCTGCTCTCCGGCGAAGCCGATATGCTCGACACCTATGTCGAGATCCATCCCGGCGCCGGTGGTACCGAGAGCCAGGACTGGGCCGAGATGCTGCTGCGCATGTATCGGCGCTGGGGCGAGCGGCGGAAGTTCAAGGTCGACATGCTGGAATATCAGGATGGCGACCAGGCCGGCATCAAATCGGCGACACTGCAGTTCAAGGGCCACAATGCCTATGGCTGGCTGAAGACGGAATCGGGTGTGCATCGACTGGTGCGCATCTCGCCGTTTGATTCGAATGCTCGTCGACAGACGTCCTTTGCGTCGGTCTGGGTTTACCCAGTCGTCGACGATCGCATCGTCATCGACGTCAAGGAATCCGACTGCCGCATCGACACCTACCGGGCCCAGGGCGCCGGCGGCCAGCACATCAACACCACCGATTCGGCGGTGCGCATCACCCATATCCCGACCGGTATCGTGGCTGCCTGCCAGCAGGAGCGTTCGCAGCACAAGAACCGGGCCAAGGCCTGGGACATGCTGCGCGCCCGCCTCTACGAGGCCGAGCTGAAGAAGCGCGAGGAGAAGGCCAACGCGGAGCAGGCCTCCAAGACCGATATCGGCTGGGGCCACCAGATCCGCTCTTATGTGCTGCAGCCCTATCAGCTGGTGAAGGACCTGCGCACGGGCGTTACCTCGACGGCGCCCTCCGACGTGCTCGATGGCGAGCTCGACCCGTTCATGGAAGCGTCGCTGGCCCAGCGCGTCTACGGCACGACCGTCGAAGTCGAGGATATCGACTGAGAGCGGGCTCACTCCGACTGGCTTATCGAATCAAAACAACCAGTTGCAGCTGAATGCTGCAACTGGTTGTGAGGATTTGCGCTCGTTGGTCGCGGGTCGTTAGAGCTGCCCGGCCAGCTTGTCGCCGGCACGCAGGAAACGATTCGGATCGGCAGGCTCGCCGTCGATGCGGGTCTCGTAGTGCAGATGCGGGCCTGTCGAGCGGCCGGTGGAGCCGACGCGGCCGACCAACGTGCCGGCCGTCACGATCTGCCCCTCGCTCACCAGGATCGCCGACATGTGGGCATAGCGGGTGGTGATGCCGCTGGCATGCTCGATCTCGACCATATTGCCGTAGCCGCCGGAATACTCGGCCGTCACGACCTTGCCCGGGCCGGTCGCGCGCACCGGCGAGCCGTGCTCGGCACGCAGGTCCATGCCCGTGTGCAGGGCCGCGCCGCGCGTGAAGGGATCAGCGCGATAGCCGTAATTGGAGCTCAGCTCGAGTTCTCCCGCGAGCGGCCGGCGCAGCGGCAGCTGCTCGACGAGGCCGCGCAGGCGGAAGACGGTCGCGATACGCGGCTGCAGTGAACTTAGGGTCGCCTCGAAGGGCCCCGCCGAGGGATCGAGATTGACCGGGACCAGGGGGCCGCCGACGCCCTTCGGGACCTGGGCGGCCACGGTGAGCTTGTCGGTGTCGAGGCGGGTTTCGGCAAGAGCGCTGCGCAACGTCTTCTGGGTATCGCCGAGATTCCTGTCGAGTTCGCGCAGAGCCGCGAGTTGCGTGGCCGAGCTGCGCTCGATCGACTGGTCGAGCTGGGTCAGGGCCTCGGCGACGCGCTTGGCCGGCGCGACCGGTGCCTCGGCCTCGCCCGACTGCCAGGGCGCCGGGCGGTCGTCGGCACCGCGCAGAGGCAGGGTCTCCGGTGCCGGGGTCGGCTTGCCGGAGGCAAAGGGCGCGAAGCTGGTGACGCCGGAGGCGCGGACCGGTTCCTCGGGCTTGATCATGCGCTGGCGCAGCGGGTTCTTGGCGGCTTGCGACACGCCGATACCGGCCGATTGCAGGCTTTCGGCGACAGCGTTGACCAGGGATTGCCGCGATTCGAGCTCGGCCTGGCGCGTGGCGATCTCGCCGACGCGGGCCTCGACGCCGTCCTGGTCGAGCAAAGCGCGGCTGGCGAGCCGGTCGACATCGGCGCGCAGGGCGGCGATCCGATCCTCATAGGCGTATTGGCGGGAGGTCTCGCGGCTGATCAACCGCGCGGCGAGGTCGTCCTTGCGCAGGATGTACCAGCTCGTCGCGCCGCTCCAGGCAGTGGTCAGCGCCAGGAGGCTGAGACCGAGCAAGGCGGTCGAGCGGCGAACGGTGAAGCTGCGGCGGGCAAGAATGCCAGTCACGGCAAGCTCGTGGCCGGCGGCCTGAGCACGGGAATCCAAGGAGGTCATACGCAAAACCGGAAGTGACGCTGCGATAGGATGATTAGACCTCGTTAGGGTTAACCAATCGCAAATCTCAGCGGGTTTTGCGGGTATCCGAGCCCTGGCCTCAGATTTCGCGGGCGGCTGCGAGCACGGCCTCGGCATGACCCTTGACCCGGACCTTGGCCCAGACGCGGACGATCCTGCCGGCCTCGTCGATCAGGAAGGTGCTGCGTTCCACGCCCATATAGTGGCGGCCATACATCTGCTTCTCGACCCACAGGCCGTAAGCCTCGATCGCCTTGCGCTCCTCGTCCGAGACCAGCGTCAGCTGCAGGCCGTATTTCTGCTTGAACTTGTCATGGCGCTTCACCGAATCCGGCGAGATGCCGATGACCGACGTGCCGGCCGCGGCGAAATCGTCGCGCAAGGCATCGAAGGAGAGCGCCTCGTTGGTGCAGCTCGTCGTGTCGTCCTGCGGATAGGCATAGAGCACGACCTTGCGGCCGCGCAGGCCGGAGAGCGTGAGCGAGCCGCCGCCATCTGTCGGCAAGGTGAAGTCGGGGGCCGGTACGCCTTCGTTCAACGCCATCTTCGCCTTCCTTTGGTCGCGATCACATGCAAGGGCCGGGTAAGCCGCAGGCAATAAGCCGGCTCCGACCACAGACCAGAACCGACCGGGGACGAATCAGCTAGCTTGCCGCTGCTGTACCGCTCCCCGGATCAGGCGCATCATGCGGATGCTGCGGCGGCCCGGCTGCCGAAGCCACCGCATCGATCCGCATGATTCGAGCAGCAAGACAAGAAGCGATTCCGTTTGACCGAGACCAGCAAGATCGCCGCGGCTTCTGCAGCCGGCGCGGCTTCCGACACGGAGTGCCAGGAGGTGGTCGCCGTGGCCAAGCGCGCCTGGCGCGGCATCGTCACCATCGCGCTCACGGTCTGCGTCGCCGTCGTCATGCTGGGTTTCGCCGCGGCCGCCCTGCTGGTCAGCGGCTTCATTCCGCTCTCAGGGCTTGAGGGCCGCATCTCCACCGCCATTGAGGAACGGCTCGGGCCGAACTGGAAAGTCACGGCCGAGCATGCCCAGCTCGACCGCGTCGATGGCCGCTCGCGCCTTCGGGTTCGCGAAGTCTCGTTCAAGCATGCCGGTGGGGCTTCGTTCCGGGCGCCGGAGGCGGTGCTGGGCTATGACCCGATGGCGCTGCTGCGCGGCGATATCCGCCTGGTCTCGCTCGACTTGCGCGGCGTCAACATCCGGCTCGGCGTCAGGCAGGACGGCTTGTTGCTGCTGGAACAGGATGTTCAGCCGGAGCAGGCTCCGAAAACGCCGGTCGCGGGCGATCCCGTCGACTGGGACGCCTTTGCCGGGGCGATGAACGCGATCGGCGCGCTGGTCTCGAATGATGGCCTCCTCGGCTCGCTCGAGGTCGCCGGCATCGGCGGAGCACGGGTGACGCTGATCGACCCGGCCGGGCGGCAGCGCTCCGGCCTGGAGGATGTCGACATCCGGCTGGAGCGCTTCGGCGACGGGCAGGCGCGGCTGTCGATGAAAGGGCGCATCGGGCCGCGCTGGAAGGAGCTGGCGATCGATCTGGCTAGTGCGCCGGACGGTACGCGCAGCGCTACGATCGACATCCATCGCTTCGAGCCGGCAGAGGCGGTGGCGCTGGCCTTTGGCAACGCCATGGTTGCGCTCGATGGCCTGGCGCTCAGCGGCAAGATCTCGCTGACCCAGACCGGCGGCGGCGAACGCAGGATCGCCGCGGGGCTCTCCGTCGCGCCGGGGGTGGTCAAGCTTCACAATGCGGGGCTCGACCCGATCGAGGTCCAGGGCGCCAAGCTCGACTTCACCAGCGATGACGGTCTCAAGACGGTCAAGGTCACGACCGCCCAGCTCCAGGCCGGCGAGACTAGGCTCGCCGGAAGCGGAGAGGCGCGCAACGAGGGGGGCATCTGGCGGCTGGCGCTCGACGGTGCGGGGCAGGTGGCCGGTATCGGCAAGGATGCGGCGGTGGTCCTCTCGAGCTTGCGCACGCAGCTCGAGGTCGACCCCGGCGCGGGCGAGGTCAGGATGGGCCAGCTCTCGTTCAAGGGGCCGCTGATCAACGCCGAAGGCTCCGGCATGGCGCGCCGGCGCGACGACAAGAATTCGCATCGCTTCCAGATCAGGGCGGTCGATACCGACATGCGGGCGGCGCTCGCGGTCTGGCCGGCCGTGACCTCGCCCGGACTGCATGCAGCCCTGGTCGAGATGGTGAAGAGCGGGCGTGTCGAGGAGATCGACGTCAAGCTGGCGATGTCACCGGAGGCGAACGCCCGGCTGGCGGACGGCAAAGGCATGGATGACGACGCCGTCGCCGTGAGCCTGAAGGCCTCGCAGGTCAGTTTCCTGCCGAATCCCGGCTTGCCTCTCCTCACCGATGCCCGCGTCGTCGGCTCGACGACAGGCCGCACCGTCGACCTTGTCATTTCGCAGGCCACGGCCGAGGTCGGCGAGGGCCGCAAGCTCCAGCTCGGCGAAGGCACCTTCGCCATGTCCGACACCTGGGCGGACCGGCCGCAGGCGCGGATCGGCTTCAAGTCGACGGGCTCAGCCGACGCGCTGGTCGCGCTCCTCAATTTCCCGTCGCTGCGCGAATTCTCGCCGCTCAAGATCGAGCCCGGGGCGTTGCGCGGCGCGATCGATCTGACCAACCAGCTCTCACTGCCGCTGGTCAACGATCTGACGTTCAATGACGTCCTGATTCGCAGCACTGGCATGCTCTCGAACGTCGCCTCCGACAATCTGCTCGGTGGCGAAAAGCTGGAGGGCGCCAATCTGGCGCTGACCTACGACCGCGGCCAGCTCGCGATCAAGGGCGAAGGCAGGGTCGGCGGCGACAAGGCGCCGATCGAGCTCAGGCAGAATGCGAAGGGGCAGGGCGAGGCGACCGTCTCGCTCAATCTCGACAATGCTGCGCTGAAGCGGCGTGGCCTCGGCCCTGAGACCGGCGTCAGCGGGTCGATGCAGGTCAAGGTCGTGAAACCGCTCGGCAAGGTCCCGGAGGCGCCGCCGCGCGTCGAGGTCGACCTGACCAAGGCGACGATCGACACGGGCGTGCCCGGCGTCGGCAAGCCTGCCGGCCGGGCCGGCAAGGCAGTCTTCACCTATGTTGTCGACGATGACGGTCCGGATCTGGAGGATCTGACGATCGAGAGCGCGCCGCTGCTGGCGAAGGGGCGGATCTCGCTGACCAGGCAGAACGCGTTCGAGAGCGCGAGCTTCTCGCAATTGCGCCTGTCGCCGGGCGACAACCTGACCAAGGTCGAGATCGGCCGCGATGGCGGCGTGACCAAGCTCTCGGTGCGGGGGGCGGTGCTCGATGCCCGGCCTTTCATCCGCGATCTGTTCGATGCGCCTGCCGCCTCCGCCAGGAGCGGCGCTCGCGGCGGCCAGAACGCCGCGTCCGGAGCTGATTTCGACCTCGACCTCGACGTGCCGATCCTGACCGGCTTCAACAGCGAGGCGCTCGGCAATTCACAGCTCAAGCTCTCGCGCCGCAACGGCGCCGTTCGTTCGATCGCCTATCAGGGCCGGATCGGCAAGGCGGACCTTTCGATCAAGCAGGCCAGGCAAGGCGAGGGCCCGGGGTCGATCGTGGTGCAGTCGGAGAATGGCGGCGCCACCTTGCGCTTCCTCGACCTCTATCGCCGCGCCTATGGCGGCGATCTGGTGCTGCAGATCGGAGCCGGCGAGGGGCGCCAGCCGGGCGAACTGCTCCTGCGCAGTTTCACGGTGCGGGACGAGCCGGCCTTGCGCCGCGTCGTCGGCCCGCCGGGCTCCCAGGCGCCGGGCGCGCTCGACAGCACCGGCGCGCCAGCCCCGCGCGTCGATGCGAGCGATGTCGCCTTCACCAAATTGCGCGCCGAGTTCGTGCGCAGCGCCAGCCGGATCGACATCAATGATGCAGTGCTCTGGGGCCAACAGGTCGGCTTCACCATCCAGGGCAATGTCGACTATGGCCGCGACCGCGTCGATATCGGCGGCACCTTCGTGCCGGGCTATGCCTTCAACAACGCCTTCGCCCAGGTGCCGGTGGTCGGCATGATCCTCGGTGGTGGGCAATATGGTGGGCTGTTCGCGGTGAACTTCCGCGTCTCGGGCTCTGCCAGCCAGCCGACCATGACGGTGAACCCGCTCTCGGCGATCGCGCCCGGCATCCTGCGCCGCTTCGTCGACCCGCTTGGCGGCGGACCGGTGGGGCAAGGGCGGCCGGGTACCAATGTGCCGGCGCCCGGCACGGCGGAACGCTGAGCGCGCCAACAGGGCGCGGGTTCTTGGCGTGTTGACCTAAGGGAATGCTCGGCTAGAGTCTCGCTGCTCCACCCGGAACGAGCGAGGTCGATGTGCCCGGGCCACCACTTGAGATCAAATTCGCCGTCGGGGCCGGAAACTCGCCCAACAAGGAGGAGGATGTCGACAAGATCATCATCCTGTTGCGCGAGGTCAAGGACTGGTCCGGCGGCAGCCCTGACGCCGACCGGTCGAACTTCAAGGACAGGATCCGAACGTTCCAGCGCGTCGCACGCGTGGGCGGCGGCGACGGTATCGTAAGTCCCGGCCTGACGCGGCCTACGCTCAAGGCGCTCAATTCCTATGCGGGCCGCCTGACCGAGCCCGATCCTTCGCGGCCTTATCCCGTCAGTGCCGCGATCAGGGCCACCTTCACGGTGGCGCCGGCCTGCAACTACTCGCAAGGCGACAATCGCTGGGGCGACCAGACACTGAACGGGACGGCCGACGAGATCCGGGCCAAGGGGTGCGCGCTGACGGCTTGCGCCACGATGATCGCCTCGAAGAACATCAGGTTCACCCCACCGCATCTCGACACGGTCAAGACTGTCCTGGCGAGCAAGAATCCCGGTTACCCTCTCGACCCGGCGATCGTCACGCCGGCCACGCTCGAAGCCTGGATGTCGCACGAGGCGCAAGGCTACGCGCATCGCAGCAAGCAGCGCTCTGACCTAGACTTCGGGCTCCTGACCGGCGCATTCGGCAAGCGTGTCTGGCTCTACCGGCAGTACAAGGGCGCGGAAACCAGCTTTGGCGAGGTCAGCCGCTGGCTGAAGTCGGGCGCCGGCATCGTCGCCCACATCACCAATGAAGGGACCGTCAATCACTGGGTGGTTCTGACCGGCTACGACGATACCAATATCTTCAGCGTCGCCGACAGGAGCTGCGGGACGACGCTGGTGTATTACGACCAGCTCGACCGGTTCAATCGCTACCATTTCAGCTGAGGCGCGGCGGCAAGCGGGGCGCCGAGCCGCGCGCCTGCCTCAAACCGGCCGCAGCAGGACGTGCTTCTTCTTGCCGAAGGAGAGCTTGACCGCGCCGTCGACCAGATCGGCCGGCGTCAGCGTCGCGCGCTCGTCGGAGACTTGGGCGTCGTTGACGCGCAGGCCGCCGGCCTTGATCTGGCGGCGAGCCTCGCCGGTCGAGGGCACGAGGCCGGCGCTGACGAAGGCGCTGAGCACGCCGAGGCCGGCCTTGAGCTCGGCAACAGGCACTTCGATACTCGGCAGGTCCTGGGCGGCTCCGCCTTCCTCGAAGGTCTTGCGGGCGGTCTCGGCGGCGGCTTCCGCCGCCTCGCGGCCATGCAGCAGCGCGGTGGCCTCGGTCGCGAGCACCTTCTTGGCCTCGTTGATCTCCGAGCCGCCGAGTGCGGCGAGCTTCGCGATCTCCGCCAGCGACAGGCGGGTGAACACCTTGAGGAAGCGGCCGACATCGGCGTCCTCGGTGTTGCGGAAATACTGCCAGAACTCATAGGGGCTGAAGAGGTCGCCATTGAGCCAGACGGCGCCGCTGGCGGTCTTGCCCATCTTGGCGCCCGAAGCGGTGGTCAGCAGCGGCGTCGTCAGCGCGAAAAGCTGCTTGCCCTCCATGCGGTGCGAGAGGTCGACGCCGTTGATGATGTTGCCCCACTGGTCGGAGCCGCCCATCTGCAGGCGGCAATCATAGCGGCGGCTGAGCTCGACGAAGTCGTAGCCCTGCATGATCATGTAGTTGAATTCGAGGAAGGAGAGCGACTGCTCGCGATCGAGCCGCAGCTTCACCGAGTCGAAGGAGAGCATGCGGTTGACCGAGAAGTGCCGGCCGACATCGCGCAGGAACTCGACATAGTTGAGCTTGAGCAGCCAGTCGGCGTTGTTCACCATCAGCGCATCGTTCGGGCCGTCGCCATAGCGCAGGATGCGCGAGTAGACCTTCTTGATGCTCTCGATATTGGCGTTGATCTCCTCGATCGAGAGGAGCTTGCGCTGGTCGTCGCGGAAGGAGGGATCGCCGACCATTGAGGTGCCGCCACCCATCAGCGTGATCGGCCGATGCCCGGTCTCCTGGAACCAGTAGAGCATGGTGACCGAGATCAGGTTGCCGATATGCAGGCTGGTCGCGGTCGCGTCATAGCCGACATAGGCCGTCTGCGGCCCCTGCCGGCAGAGCTTGTCCAGCTCCTCCGGGTTGGAGATCTGGTGGATGAGGCCGCGCTCGTCGAGCACGCGCAGGAAATCGGACTTGAAGGCGGTCATGACAGGGCTCGATGGTTCGACGGTTTTCGCGTCATGGCCGGGCTTGTCCCGACCATCCACGTCTTCCTTCACCAAGCGTGGTGTTCAAGACGTGGACGCTCGCCACAAGGGCGAGCATGACGGCGTTGGCACTCAGGCCTTTTCCTGCTCGCTCTTGATGATCTCGGGCCCGACCTTGCGGTCGAGATAGGCGCTGACCTGCTCCATCAGCTGGTCGACGCGGCCGTCGAAGAAGTGGTTGGCGCCCTCGACCACCGCGTGCTCGATCTGGATGCCCTTCTGGGTCTTGACCTTCTCGATCACCGCCATGACCTCCTTGACCGGCGCGACGCGATCTTCCGAGCCGTGGACGAACAGGCCGGAGGATGGGCAGGGGGCGAGGAAGGAGAAATCGTAGCGGTTCGCCATCGCCGCGATCGACATGAAGCCTTCGATCTCGGGGCGGCGCATCAGGAGCTGCATGCCGATCCAGGCGCCGAAGGAGACGCCGGTGATCCAGCAGCTCTTGGCCTCGGGGTTCAGGGCCTGCATCCAGTCGAGCGCGGCTGCGGCATCCGAGAGCTCGCCGGCGCCGTGGTCGAACTGGCCCTGGCTGCGGCCGACCCCGCGGAAGTTGAAGCGCAGGGCCGAGAAGCCGCGATTCACGAAGGTGTAGAACAGGTTGTAGACGATCTGGTTGTTCATCGTCCCGCCGAATTGCGGGTGCGGATGCAGGATGATCGCCAGCGGCGCGCCGCGCTTCTTGGCGGGCTGGTAGCGGCCCTCGATCCGGCCGGCCGGTCCGTTGAAAATCACCTCTGGCATCACATCTCGCCTTTTGTCGGGCGAGGCACGCGGGCGGCCGGCTGAAAAGCGGCTTTGCTGCCACTGAAAAGCCTGCTCACCCTTGACGGCCCCGCCGCTCGCGCCCTACATGAAGCGCTTAGAATGGTTCTAACAGCCGTGAACAAAACTGGAACATGCGAGCGGGAGCCGCTTGCAGTTCCGGTCCATCGCGGCTCGGACGGGCGGCTATAGCACGGTGCAGGGGTGCGATTTCAAGCATTTCGTGCCGCGTCTTCGGGCAAGCCCTCCAAAGCGGAGCATTAGCGCAGGTGTTCGCGACGACCCGCAGCTATCTCGACCACAACGCCACGACGCCGGTTCGCCCGGCCGTGGCGGAGGCGATGCTGCGGGCTTTGCAGATGCCGGGCAACCCGTCCTCCGTCCATAACGAGGGCCGCGCGGCCCGCGGCGCGATCGAGCAGGCCCGCGAGCGGGTCGCGGCGCTTTGCGGCGCCAAGGCGAGCAATATCGTCTTCACCAGCGGCGGCACCGAGGCCAATGCGACGATCCTGTCGCCCGGCCTCAGCGATTGCAGCGGCGCGCGCGATTGCGTGCGGGCGCCGGTGACGCTGCTGCTGCACAGCGCCAGCGAGCATCCTTGCGTGCGCGATGGCCATCGTTTCCCGGCCGGTCAGGCCGAGGCGATCCCGGTCGATGGCGAAGGCCTCATCGATCTCGGCTGGCTGGGTGAGCGGCTGTCGCGCTTTGCGGCGGAGCGGCCGGATGAGCGCGCGCTGGTCTCGGCCCATCTCGCCAACAACGAGACGGGCGTTCTGCAGCCGATCGCCGAGATCGTCGCCATCGCCAGGCGTTATGGCGCGCTCGTACACTCCGACGCGGTCCAGGCCGCTGGCAAGACCGCGATCGATATCAATAGCTTGGGCGTCGATGCTCTGACGCTGTCCGCCCATAAGATCGGTGGCCCCAAGGGCGTCGGCGCGATCGTCTTCCGGACCGGAGCGCTTGAACTCATCGACAAGCCCCTGCGCGGCGGCGGCCAGGAGCGCGGCTGGCGTGCCGGCACCGAGAACCTGCCGGGCATCGTCGGCTTCGGCGTCGCAGCGAAAGAGGCGAGCAAGGCGCTTGCTGCGGAGGCGATCCGCTTGGCTGAGCTGCGTGATCAGCTGGAGGCCCGGCTTATCGCGCTCGCGCCCGATACCGCGGTCTTCGGCGCCAAGGCTCCGCGCCTGCCCAACACGTCCGCCTTCGCAACGCCCGGCATCAAGGCCGAAACGGCGCTGATCATGCTCGATCTTTCCGGCGTTGCCCTGTCCTCGGGATCGGCCTGTTCCTCCGGCAAGGTCAGGCGCTCGCACGTGCTGACAGCCATGGGTGTCGACCCTGTCATGAGCGAAGGGGCCTTGCGCGCCTCGCTGGGATGGACCACCTGCGAGGCGGACATCGACCAATTCATCGCGGCCTATGCCAAGGCGCTGGCCGCGAACCCGAACCGGAAGGTTCAGGCAGCCGCCTGAGGCCTTGCGCAAAACCAAGACCGAACCGGCGGGCCTTGAACCCGCGACAGGAGTTTAGAGATGGCAGCGGTCCAGGAGACCATCGATCAGGTCAAGTCGATCGACGTGACCGAGTACAAATACGGCTTCGTCACTGAGATCGAGGTCGACAAGCCGGCCAAGGGCCTGACCGAGGACACGGTCCGCTACATCTCGGCCCGCAAGGACGAGCCGGAATGGATGCTGGAATGGCGGCTCGACGCCTTCCGCCGCTGGAAGACCATGACCGAGCCGACCTGGTCGCGCGTCAACTACCCGCCGATCAACTACCAGGACATCTACTACTACGCCGCGCCGAAGAAGGGCGCCGACCCGAAGTCGCTCGACGAGGTCGATCCGGCGATCCTGGAGACCTACAAGAAGCTCGGCATCCCGCTGCGCGAGCAGGAAATCCTGGCCGGCGTCGCGCCGGAGAACCGCGTCGCGGTCGACGCCGTGTTCGACTCGGTCTCGGTCGTCACGACCTTCAAGAAGGAGCTGGCGCAGGCCGGCGTGATCTTCTGCTCGATCTCGGATGCGATCAAGGAGCATCCCGAGCTGGTGAAGAAGTACCTCGCCACCGTGGTGCCGGTGACCGACAACTACTTCGCCACGCTGAACTGCGCGGTCTTCACCGACGGCTCCTTCGTCTACATCCCCAAGGGCGTGCGCTGCCCGATGGAGCTGTCGACCTATTTCCGCATCAACGAGCAGAATACCGGCCAGTTCGAGCGCACGCTGATCATCGCCGATGAGGGCTCCTATGTCAGCTATCTCGAAGGCTGCACGGCGCCCAAGCGCGACGAGAACCAGCTGCATGCGGCGGTGGTCGAGCTGATCGCGCTCGACGATGCCGAGATCAAGTACTCGACCGTGCAGAACTGGTATCCGGGCGACGCCGAGGGCAAGGGCGGCATCTACAACTTCGTGACCAAGCGCGGCGACTGCCGTGGCAAGAACTCGAAGATCTCGTGGACGCAGGTCGAGACCGGTTCGGCGATCACCTGGAAGTACCCGTCCTGCATCCTGCGCGGCGACGGCTCGCGCGGCGAGTTCTACTCGATCGCGGTGTCGAACGGCGCCCAGCAGGTCGATAGCGGCACCAAGATGCTGCATCTCGGCAAGAACACGACCTCGAAGATCATCGCCAAGGGCATCGCAGCCGGAAAGTCCGACTCGACCTATCGCGGCATGGTCTCGGCCCACCGCAAGGCGACGGGCGCGCGCAACTTCACCAATTGCGACTCGCTGCTGATCGGCGACCAGTGCGGTGCCCACACGATCCCTTACATCGAGGCGAAGACCGCGACCGCGATTTTCGAGCACGAGGCAACCACGTCGAAGATCGGCGAGGACCAGATGTTCTACTGCCAGCAGCGCGGCCTCTCCGAGGAGGAGGCGGTGGCGCTGATCGTCAACGGCTTCGTCAAGGAGGTGCTGCAGCAGCTCCCGATGGAGTTCGCCGTCGAGGCGCAGAAGCTGATCACGATCTCGCTCGAGGGGAGCGTGGGGTGAGGCTTGGCCTTTCCGCCGGCTTTGCAACGGCTTTGGTCATCTGTGGGATGACCACGGGTTCGCGACCGGCGGCGGCCATCACTTCGCTGGCTTGCACTTTCACTTCGGGAGTTGGCTTAGACGTTGATGCCGTTCGCGTTCTTGCGACGCCTGCTAGGAAAGCGCCGGAAACACGACGGTTCCAGTTTTCTGGTCTGGCAGGATCGGAGTTGGGCGCTTTTCGTAATGTAGAGAATGGTTTTGAAGGAGATATCTCCATTTTCCGTGGCCCTTCGAAGATTGATATCGTCGAGCGGGCCGATGGATCGGACAATGGGTTCTTCGTGACCATTTTTCTAAAGGAAAAAGTCAAAGGCAAACTTGTTGCTGTGCTGTCACAACACAGCTTTGCCGAAGGAATCGATTTTTATCGTCCTGAACAACAGATTGGGACGTGTGAATAAGGAAGTTATGATGCTCGAAATTCGCAATCTGGTCGTCAAGATCGCCGACGAGGACAAGCAGATCCTCAACGGCCTCAACCTCACCGTGAACGCCGGCGAGGTCGCCGCGATCATGGGGCCGAACGGCTCCGGCAAGTCGACGCTGTCCTACGTCATCGCCGGCAAGGAGGACTATGAGGTTCTCGACGGCGAGATCCTGCTCAACGGCGAGAACCTCTTGGAGATGGAGGCCGATGCCCGCGCCGCCGCCGGCATCTTCCTCGCCTTCCAGTATCCGCTGGAAATCCCCGGCGTCGCCACCATGACCTTCCTCAAGGCGGCGATGAATGCGCAGCGCAAGGCCCGCGGCGAGGCCGAGCTGCTGACGCCCGACTTCATCAAGCAGGTCAACGGCGCCGCTGACAAGCTCGGCATCAACCGGGACATGCTGCGCCGGCCGCTCAATGTCGGCTTCTCCGGTGGCGAGAAGAAGCGCATGGAGATCCTGCAGATGGCGCTGCTGTCGCCGTCCATGTGCATTCTCGACGAGACCGATTCCGGCCTCGACATCGACGCGCTGCGTATCGTCGCCGATGGCGTCAACGCGCTCCGCGCCCAGAACCGCGGCTTCCTGGTCATCACCCACTATCAGCGCCTGCTCGACCATATCGTGCCCGACACCGTGCACGTGATGTCAAAGGGCAGGATCGTCAGGACCGGCGGCAAAGAGCTGGCGCTCGAGCTCGAGAAGAGCGGCTATGCCTCCTATGGCGAGGCTGCGTGATGGCGATCATCACCCCGCTCAAGACCGCGGCGGAGCAGCAGCTCGCCGAGCAGTTCGCCAATGTCAAGGCCGAGCTGCCGGGCGCCGGCGCGATGCGCAAGGTGCGTGAGGATGCCTTCGCCGGCTTCGAGGCCAAGGGCCTGCCGCATCGCCGGCTCGAATCCTGGCGCTATACCGATCTGCGCGCGCTCTGGCGCGAGGCGAAGCCGCTGGCGCGCCGCCCGACCCGGCCGCAGGCGATCGCCGACCGGCTGGCGCTGCAGACCATCGCCGGCCGGCGCTTCGTCACCATCGACGGCGTGTTCAGCGCTGCCGATTCCGATCTGCAGGGGCTGCCCGTCGGCATCACGGCGCGCAGCCTGGCCGAGGCGCTGACCGAGAGCCCGGACGAGATCGCCGCGGCCTTCGCTGTGCCGGAGGTGGCCCGCGACGACGGCGCGCTGATGCTCAACGCCGCCTTCGCCCAGGACGGCGTGGTGATCGAAATTGCTGACGGCACCGAGCTCGACCAGCCGATCGTTCTGCTGGCGCTCGGCACCGGTGCGAGCGAGGCCTCGATCGTCTCGCGCTCGCTGGTCAAGATCGGCGCCGGCGCCAAGGTCACCGTGGTCGAGCTGCAGGAGAGCGTCGGCGCGGCGCCGGTGCAGATCAACCACGCCACTTCCTTCGTCATCGGCGAGGGCGCGCAGGTCGAGCATGTGCGCATGGTCTCGCGCCAGCGCGCGGAGACCGTTCAGGTGCAGTCGCTGCTGGTCGAGCTCGGCGGCCATGCCACCTTCGATTCCGTCGCGGTCGCCGTGAACTGCGGCGTACTGCGCCAGCAGAGCTTCCTGCGCTATGGCGGCGAGCACAGCCGCGCGGCGCTGCGCGGCATCAACCTCTTGCGCAAGCAGGAGCACTCCGACGTCACGCTGGTGATGGACCATGCGGCGGCCCATGGCGAGAGCCGCGAGCTGTTCAAGAGCATCATCGAGGGCGAGGGCACAGGCGTTTTCCAGGGCAAGGTCATCGTCCACCAGCATTCGCAGAAGGTCGATGGCAGCATGAAGAGCCATGCGCTGCTGTTGAATGACGGCGCGACCATGTTCAACAAGCCGGAGCTCGAGATCTTCGCCGACGACGTGGTCTGCGGCCATGGCGCGACCGTGGCGCAGATCGACGCCGAGCAGCTCTTCTACCTGATGGCGCGCGGCCTGCCGCGGCCGCAGGCCGAGGCGCTGGTGCTCGCCGCCTTCGTCGGCGAAGTCTCCGACATGGTCGGCGACGAGGGCGTTCGCGAGATCATCGGCCGCGAGATCGATTGCTGGCTCGGCCAGCGCGAAGGTGCACCCAAGCCCGGAGTTGCCTGATGCCTTACGTCAACCTGCAGATCACCAAGGGCGCGACGCGCGAGCAGAAGGCCGAGATCGTCAAGGAGTTCACGCAGACGCTCGTCCGTGTGCTCGGCAAGAACCCGCAGAGCACCCATATCGTGATCCAGGAGATCGAGCGCGAGGATTGGGGACACGCCGGCACGCTCGTCGCCGACCGGCCCGCCCAGCCTTCCGGAAAGGCCTGAGATGAACGCGATCGCGAAGCCCTACGACGTCGAGACGATCCGCAAGGACTTCGCGATCCTCTCGCGCCAGGTTTACGGCAAGCCGCTGGTCTATCTCGACAACGCCGCCTCGGCCCAGAAGCCGGAAGCGGTGATCGGGGCGATGACGCGGCTGATGCGCGAGGACTACGCCAATGTCCATCGCGGCCTGCATTACCTCGCCAACGCCTCGACCGAGGCCTATGAGGCGGCGCGCGAGAGCGCCCGGCGCTTCCTCAATGCCGCGCATATCGAGGAGGTCCTGTTCACCCGCTCCTCGACCGGGGCGTTGAACACCGTCGCCTCCTCGCTCGGGCAGTACCTCAAGATCCAGGAAGGCGATGAGATCATTCTCTCGATCCTGGAGCACCATTCCAATATCGTGCCCTGGCACTACTGGCGCGAGCGCCACGGCGCCGTGATCAAATGGGCGCCGGTCGACGAGGACGGCAATTTCCTCATCGAGGAATTCGAGAAGCTGATCACGCCGCGCACCAAGGTGGTGTCGCTGACGCATATGTCGAACGCGATCGGTACCATCGTCCCGATCGCCGAGGTCGCCAGGATCTGCCAGGCCTATCGCATCCCGCTGGTCGTCGACGGTTCGCAGGGTGCGGTGCACCTGCCGGTCGACGTGCAGGCGCTCGGCTGCGACTTCTACGCCTTCACCGGCCACAAGACCTATGGGCCGACCGGTTCGGGTATCCTCTGGGGCAAGCGTGAATGGCTGCAGAAGCTGCCGCCCTATGAAGGCGGCGGCGAGATGATCGCGACCGTCAGCGAGGACGCGATCACCTATAACGATCCGCCGCACCGCTTCGAGGCCGGCACGCCGGCAATCGTCGAGGCGGTTGGCCTCGGCGCGGCGCTCGACTACATGATGGCGCTGGGACGCGAGAACATCGCGGCGCATGAGGCCAGGCTCAACGCCTATGCGATGGAGCGGCTCGGGCAGATGAACTCGATCCGCATCTTCGGCAAGGCGAAGGAGAAGGGCGCGATCATCGCCTTCGAGCTTGCCGGCGCGCATGCCCATGACGTCGCCACGGTGATCGACCGGGCCGGCGTCGCGGTCAGGGCCGGCACGCATTGCGCCATGCCGCTGCTCGCGCGCTATGGCGTGACCTCGACCTGCCGTGCGTCCTTCGGCCTCTACAATACGCTGGAGGAAGTCGATATATTGGTGGAAGCCCTGCGCAAGGCGGAAGAGCTGTTCTCATGATGCTCCGCCGGGCTGCCAAGCCAGCCTTGCGCCGAATGGAAGTTTTGCGATGAACGAGACCGTTGCCGAAGAGTTCAAGCCGAACGCACCGACCATGGGCGCGAGCTCCGGCCTGCCGCCGGAGGAGATCGACAGGCTGACCGACGACATCGTCGCGGCGCTGAAGACCGTCTACGACCCGGAGATCCCGTCCGACATCTACGAGCTCGGCCTGATCTACCGCGTCGACATCGCCGACGACCGGCAGGTGGCGATCGACATGACGCTGACCGCGCCGGGGTGCCCGGTGGCGGGCGAAATGCCGGGCTGGGTCGAGAATGCGGTCGGTGCCGTGCCGGGCGTCTCGGGCGTGACCGTCAACATGACCTTTGACCCGCCCTGGGATCAATCGCGCATGTCGGACGAGGCTCGGGTCGCGCTCGACATGTGGTGAGCGCGGGAGCCCCACCATCCTCGCAAGACAGAAAGGCCGCTGCGATGCAGCGGCCTTTTTCGTTGCCGTGATGTCCGTCAGAAGCCGAAGTTGAAGCCGGCCTTGACGATGTCGCCGGCGGTGCGGATCCGCATGGCCGCGTACTGATCGGGCGCCAGCCCGGTATAATCCTGCAGCAGCAGGCGCTTCTGGCCGAGCTCGTAATGGGTGTAGTCGAGCCGGATCGTCATGCCGGGAGCGATCGCGTATTCGACGCCGCCACCCACCGCCCAGCCGCCGATGAGGCCCGAGCGCGAGCCGCTGACGGCCGAGGTGGCCCGGGTGTTGTCGGGCGTGATCGAGCCCTTCTGCTCGACGAGGCCATAGGCATAGCCACCTGAGCCGTAGATCAGGAAATTGCCGAGAACGATGCCGGCGCGCACCCGTACCGTGCCGAGCATCGAGAGCTCGTTGCTGGCACGGGTGGTGAACTGGGTGCCGGGGTTGGCGGAGACGCTCTTGCTACCGCCAAGGCGGGTGGCGGAGAGGTCGGTCTCGGCGCCGATCACGACAGCGCCGATCTGGTAGTTGAAGCCGAACTGGGCGCCGCCGACGGCGTTGTTCCCCTCCGGCGCCAGGCTGCGCGGCACAGCGGATGGGTCGATCGCCCAGGAGGCGGTGGTTGGCGTGCCCGCGACCGCGGTGCTCGATGAGTTCGTCGACGTGTTGGTGGTCGTCGAGGTCGTGTTGGTCGTCGACGTCACGGTCGTCGTGACGGGATCCGAACCGACGATGGTCGTAGACGTGCTCGTCGTCGTGGTCGTGGTGTTCGCGACATTGGTCGTGGTGTTGGTCGCAGTGTTCGTGTTCGTGGTCGTCGGGGTGACCATGGGAGTGCCATAGGGCCCCTGGACGCTCGTGCTGCTGGCCTGCCGGCCTCCGCCGAGCGAGCCGCCGACATAGAAGCCGCTCCAGCGCGGCTGCGTCGGGAGAATGACGGGAAGGGGCGGTGCATAAACGTCCGATGCGGGCTGGACGGCGCGCGGCTGTCGCGGCGCGCCGGGCCGGCTGGGCGAAGGCGAGCGCGGCGTATAGTCGGCGCGGCGCACGCGTGGCTGCAGAGCCGGGCAGATCGGGCAGGTCTGGGCGACCTGGACGCGGTTGCGGCTCGGGGCGCTCGCGGCCAGGCGCAGCGCCTCGTTCTCATGCTGCGAGCCGGGATAGAGGCGGGCGAAGAGCTTGAGCGATTCGGCGTCGCCGGCGAGCACGGTCTCGGCCCAGGCAGTCTCCTCGGTCCGCTGCGCCAGGATGCGATGCAGCCTCAAGGCGCTCTGGTCGTCCGGGTTGATGGCGAGGGCGCTGCGGTAGATGTCGCGCCGATCCCAGGCGATGGCGGTGCGGTAGGCATCCGCAAGCGACATGGCGCGCAGCGCCGCTGCCGTCGGGCGAGCCGCGAGCGGAATGGCGCCGGCAACTGCGGGAGTGCCTGCCGGCTGTGCCGGGGCGGCGCTGGCCGGGCGCTGGAAGAAGGCGACATCGGTGATCAGCGAGGAGGTGTCCCAGGGGATTTGGGTGCCGCTGGTGGCGTCGTAGACGGCCAGGCGGATGCGGCGGAAGACCTGCTCGATCGGCAGCCCCGGCTCGCGCGCCTCGCGCAGGAAGGCGGTGGTGAACGGGCTGTTGGGGCCGGTGCCGTCGGCCGCGGTCGAGCCCGGCGAGGTCGCGAAGGCGACGAAGGTGCCGCTGCTGGAATCGATGCGGGCGAGGCCCGCTTCGCTGCGAATGCCTTCGTTGGCGCCGTCGACCATCTGCAGCGCCAGCCCGCGCGACAATTCACGCCCGGCGAAGGGGTTGTTGCGGCAGGCGTCGAGGATCGCGATCTTCGATCTGGCGCCGGCGGCGTCGAGCTTGCGCAGGATTTCGGTCAGCGAGAGCGACTGGTTCGGGATGTTCGCCGAGGTTTCGACGCGGACATCCGTCGGCAGGATGTAGTTGGCGCCGTCGAGCTGCACGGCGTGGCCGGCATAGTAGACGAGGGTGGTCGCGCCGGCGCCGCTCTGCTTCACCTTCTCGACGAAGACATCGAGTGCGCTGCGCAGGCCGGCAAGCGAGAGGTCGGTCGCGGCGGTGACGTCGAAGCCGGCCTCCTGCAGCATGGCGCGCGTCGCATTGGCGTCGCCGAGGGCATTCGGCAGCTTGGCGATGTTCTGGTAGGCGCCATTGCCCATGACGAAGGCGAAGCGCCGTTGCTGCGCGACGGCAGGCGATATGGCGAGAGCGAGGGCGCCTGCGATGGCGGCGAGCGCCAACAGGATGCAGATGGGTAGCCGCAGGCCGGTCCGCATGGCGCCTCCTCGGCGGCCTGGCCCGAAGCTTGGCCGCTGCTGATTCGTCTCTTACGCTTACCCTTAGCAAGGCAGAGATTAGCGGCGACGCGGCCATGAAGAGAACAACAAATTGCCGCCTGGCGGCCTTCGTTCCGCATCTGTGTGCAAATTGCCACCTGGCTCAACGCTCGGCCCGCTGCGCCGCGCGGGGTCAGGGCTCGCGGAGGACGCGGAAACCGTTGGTGTAGAAGCGCACATCGCTCTCGTATTTGAAGCGAGCCGCTGAGCGCAGATAGCGCGGATCGTTGTTGAAGGAGCCGCCGCGCAGCACGCGTTCGCGGCAGCCGGCGGGCGCGTAGGCGCTGCCGTCGCGGGGAGCGGCGCGATAATTCTCACTCCAGCAGTCGGCGACCCATTCGGCGGCGTTCCCGGCCATGTCGCGCAGGCCGAAGCGGTTCGGCGGGAATTGGCCGACCTCGCTCGCCTGGCGGCGTGGCTGCGCATTGCAGCCGAGGCAGTTGGCCATCTCCTTGTCGACCGAATTGCCCCAGGGATAGCTGGCCGTCGTGCCGGCCCGGGCGGCGTATTCCCATTCCGCCTCGGTCGGCAGCCGGTATTTGCGCCCGGTCTTGTAGGACAGCCAGACGAGATAGGCGTTGGCGTCGTTCCAGTGGATGTCGGTGACCGGGCGCTTGCCGCGGCCGAGATTGCGGTCGCTCGGACGATGGCTGCAGCCGCCCTCGGCGACGCAAGTATCCCACTGCGCGAAGGTGACCTCGTCGGTGCCGAGATAGAATGGCCGCGCGATGGTGACGGCGTGTATCGGCTTCTCGAACTCGAACATCTCGTTCGAGCCCATCTCGAAACTGCCGGCCGGGATCAGGGAGAGTTCGGGGCAGTCATCGCAATCGCGCATGGTCCGGGCTTGCGTAGAAGCTGCAGGAGCCGGCACCGGCGATGGCGCGGGCGGCTGCGTCGCTGCCGTCCGCTGGGCCCTGAGAGACTGCTCGCGGGTGCGGGCGAGCCCGGCGAAGCGGCCGTTCGGATAGGCTTCGAGATAGGCGCGGTACTCGTCCGGATTCCGGCTGTCCTTGATGGTCTCCCAGAAGGAGAGCTCGTAGGGGCCGAGCTGGTCGGATTGTGGTCCGGGAGGCGGCGGCGCGGTGGTAATGGCGCGGGTGGTGTTGAGGGCGGTCGCGACCGGCCGGCCGGTCGGTGTGACGACGAGCCCGGCCGGAGGCATCGAGGACAACCAGAGCTGCTGCGAGCGCCGTGTTGCGCGGCTGACAGCGTCGCGCGTGCGGGTCAGAGCCGCCGTCATGTCGAGCCCTGGCGTGCGGATCGCCTTCAGCCATTCGTCGATCGCCGGATCGGCGCGACCTTGCGTCTCGGGCACGGTCTTTCCCGGCGCCACCGGTGCCATGATCGCGATCGTCTCGATCTGCTCGATGGGGGCGAGCCCTTTGCCGCCGCCGAGCCCGGCCTGCCAGGGATTGTCGCGCGCCGCGTCGAGCACGACTACAGCGCTGGCCGGCCGGCTGACGATCAGCGCATCGAGAAGCTGGTCGAGGTCGATGGCGTCGCGCGCGACCTCGGCCGGGCCGCGCGGCGCGGCGTCGACCGGGACGAGGAAGTTGCGGCCGCGCGACTGCACGGCGTGCCCAGAATAGAAGACGACGATCTGGGCGCCGCGCGTGAGCTTGCCGCGGAAGGTCGCGATCGCGCTGTCCAGCGCGGGACGATCGGCATTCTCGATGCTGACGAGGTCGAACTCGCCCTGGCGCAGCACATCGGCGACGGCGCGGGCATCGACGGCGGCGTTGGCCAAGGGCGCCGCGCGATAGGCGGCATTGCCGACGACCAAGGCGATGCGCGACGGCTGGCCGTTGCCGCCCTGGGCGAGAGCCGGGGCGAACGGCGCGAGCAGGGCCAGCACGGCGACGGCGAGGCACCGATACCAGGACATGGCGTTCATCCTTCGCTGCGGCCTTTCGCTTGGCGATGCGGCCGCGCCGCATCGATCCCTCATCTGACGTAGACTGTGATCTTCTGAGACATAACCGGCGGCCGATGGGGCGTGTGCGTGTGATCGCCGAGCAGCAATTGCAGCGTATGCGTCCCCTTCGGGAGCGTAACCACCACCTCGGTCTGGCCGTTGCCGAGATGGATGTTGTTGTAGTCCGAAGGGATCGGCTGGTCCGGCGGGCCAGGATCGGTGTCGATCAGCAGGTGGTGGTGGCCGGTGCCGGGCTTGTCGATGCCGGCCGGGGCGACGCCCATCTCCTTCAGCCCGATCCGCACAGTGAAGCGCTCAGGTACGCGCAGGCCGTCGAGCGGATAATGGAAATAGACCATGGCGTTGCGCGGCGCCGGCTGACGCGGGGGCGCGGTTTGGGCGCAGAGCGGCGCGGACATCGGCGCCAGCGCTGCGAGCAGCAGGAGCAGTCTCGCGGTCTTGGCGCGATGGCGAGAGGCGAGAAGGCAGGTACCAGCCGTCATCGGCGCGCCCTCCGCCTGGCGGGAGCGCCGATATAGACGGTGATGCGCTCGGACATGATCGGCGGATCGTGGGGCACGTGCTGGTCGTCGCCGAGGATGAGCTGCAGCGTGTGCTCACCCGGCGGCAGCGTGATCTTGCGTTCGGTCTGGCCGTTGCCGAGATGGATATGGTTGAGATCGGCGGGGATCGCAGCGTCGAGCGGCGGCGTCGGCACGTCGATCAGGAGATGGTGGTGGCCGGTGTTGGGCCTGACGATCCCGGCCGGCGCGACGCCCATGTTGCGCAGGCCGAAACGGATGGTCGAGGTCGCGAAGATGCGTGTGCCGTCGCGCGGATAGATGAAATAGACTGCGGCGTCGTTGGGCGCCGGGGTCCGACCGGAGGCGGCGCGGGCAGGTGGGGGCGCAGCCGGGGCCGCTACGGACGCTTGTTGCACCCGCACCCTGATCTTCTGCGACATCACCGGCGGATCGTGCGGGACGTGCTCATGGTCGGCGAAGAGGAGCTGGAGCGTGTGCTCACCGGGCGGCAAGGTGAGCTCGGTTTCCGTCTGGCCGCGGCCGAAATGCAGGTGGTTGAAATCGCTGGGGATCTCGCGGTCGAGCGGCGGCAGGTCGGTGTCGATGAGGAGATGGTGATGGCCGGCATTGTCCTGCCTGGTGCCGGCAGGGACGAGTGCGATGTTCTCCTGGCCGAAGCGGACGAGCGAGCGCGGCGGGATCACGGCGCCGTCCTGCAAGCCGACGAAGAAGACCTTGGCGTTGGGCGCCGCGGCCGTTCGCGGCTTCTCCTCCGGTGCGGCCATGACCTCGACGGTGATTTTCTCCGACAGCACCGGCGGATCGTGCGGGACATGGTCGTGGTCGGCAAAGAGAAGCTGCAGCGTGTGGCGGCCGGGCGAGAGCAGGATCTCGGCCTCGCTCTGGCCGCCGCCGAAATGCAGATGGTTGAAATCGCTCGGGATCGGCTGCCCGAGCGGCGGCAATTCGGTGTCGATCAGCAGATGATGGTGGCCGGTATTGCGGCGTGCCGTGCCGGCGGGCGCGATCTCCATGCCTGATATGGCGAAGCGGATCGTCGCTTTGCCGGGAATGCGGGCATTGTTCTGCAGGTCGATGAAGGAGAGCTTCGCGCTGGCGGGGGCGGGGCTGCGCGCCCGGGCGCGCTCCTGTGTGACGCCCACGGAGATGGTCGCGGCGAAAACGGCCGTAACCCCGACAATGAGCTTAAGTCGA
The DNA here is from genome assembly GCF_902506165.1 of Bosea sp. 29B. Classification (NCBI taxonomy): domain Bacteria; kingdom Pseudomonadati; phylum Pseudomonadota; class Alphaproteobacteria; order Hyphomicrobiales; family Alloboseaceae; genus Allobosea; species Allobosea sp. 29B. The sequence continues at coordinate 5,460,614 of NZ_LR733817.1, read as the reverse complement.
AGTCCCCGCATCGGCGCTCTTCCTCGCGGCGCGTGACCGCCGTAAAGTTAGCAGCGGGTTGGGTGGGGAGCAAGCAAACCGCCTGTCATGACAGGCGGATAAATCTGGATTTTCACGGTCACTTTCTTTAGGGTGACGCAGGGAATGGTGCCATGATCGTAGCCGTCAGATTTTGTGCACTGATCGCTCTTCTTGCGCAGCTCGTCGTCGTGCCGGCGCTGGCACAGACGCAGGAACGCCGCGTCGCCCTGGTGATCGGCAATTCCGCCTACAAGAACGCTCCCGCTTTGCCCAACACGCCGAACGATGCGCGCGACACCGCCGAGGCGCTGCGCAAGGTCGGTTTCGAGGTGGTCGATGGCATCGATCTCGACAAGCGGGGCATGGACGCAGCTGTCTCGCGCTTCGCCCGCCTCGCGCAGGATGCCGACGCGGTGATGTTCTACTATGCCGGCCACGGCTTCCAGTTCAACGGCGAGAACTTCCTGGTCCCGGTCGAAGCCAAGATCGATGACGAGGTCTCGGTCCAGTACGAGACTGTCAAGCTGAGCGAAGTCACCACGGCGCTGGGCTTCGCCAAGGGCGTCAAGATCATGGTGCTCGACGCTTGCCGCAACAATCCTTTCCTCGCCCAGCTCTCGAAGAAGTCGACGACGCGCAGCATGTCGGTCGGCTCCGGCCTCGCACCGATCGTGAAGGCGCAGGGCATGGTGACCGCCTATGCGACGCAGGCCAACGACGTCGCCGCCGACGGTGCCGGCCGCAACAGCCCGTTCACGGCGGCGCTGGTGCAGGAGATCCAGCAGCCCGGCCTCGAGATCGCCACTATGTTCCGCCGCGTCCAGAAGGCGGTCTACGATTCCACCGGTGGCAAGCAGACGCCGGAACTCTCGCTCTCGCTGCTCGGCGATTTCTACCTCAATCGCGAGGAGACCGACGCCGACATCTGGAAGCGCCTGCGCAGCAGCGACAACGTTGCCGAGATCAAGGCCTTCATCCAGCGCTTCCCGACCAGCTTCTTCGCCGTCGACGCCAAGACGAGGCTCGATCTGATCGAGCGCCGTGGCCTTGCGACGGGAGAGCGCGAGAAGCTCGAGCAGGAATTCGCCGCGAAGGAGAAGGCCTTGCTGGACCGCGTGCAGCAGGCCGAGAAGGACCGCGTCAAGGCGGCGACCGATCTTGCTGGCCGCGATGCCGGCAAGACCGCCGACACCGAGCGCGCCGTGCCGAAGCCGGGCGAGGTGACGTCGGCGAAGCCGACCGATGCGAATGAGCGCGAGCGCCTCGCCAAGGAACTGGCCAAGAAGGAGCAGGAGCTCGCCGCGCTCGAAGCCGAGAAGGCCAAGCTCTCGCAGGAGCGCGAGGAGCGCGAGAAGGCGGTGGCGACGCGGATGAATTCCGGCGGCGTGACCGAATTGCCGCCCCCGCAGAAGCCGCTGCTGCCGGCGGTTCCCACCACGCGTCCACAGCGGCAGGAGCCGCGTGAGGTCCAGCAGCCGCGCGTCGTGCTCGATCGCAAGTCGACCGGCATCCTGACCGGCGGCGTCGAGGCCGCCCCGGAGCCTCGCAGCAACAAGCGTCGGCCGGGCGTTGGCGGGACGGTGGACTGCACCGATGCGCTGATGCGGGCCCAGCTCGGCGATGGCGGCAGCGTCCCGAAGAACTGCCGCTGACACAGTTGCGAAGCGGCCTTCACCGCCGGCGAAGGCCAGACATCGCCTCGGACATGATGCAATTGGGGGCTTCGATGCGTCGTTCTCCGCTCGCCTGCATGGTCTTGCTGGGGCTGCTGGCTTCGCCAGCCCTGGCTCAGACGCAGCCGGCCCCGAGCCCGGCCCCGGCTGCAGCCCCGACGCCGATCCCGTTTCCACAGGCGCTGGAGCGGGCCGCCAACGACCTGTTCTCCAAGGCGCAGATCGAGGGAGAACGCATCACGCTGGTGATCGACCCGTTGATCGACGGCATCTCCGGGGCGCAATCGACCTCGACACGCTCGATGCAGCAGAGCCTGATCGAGCTGGTCGGCAAATCCTATCCGCGCTTCCAGGTGCAGCCGTTCTCGGCCGAGGCGCTGGCGCGCAATCCAGCGGTACTGGTCGGGACCTTCACTGCGGTCAACAATGCCGGGGACGCGAAGGGCGCGCGCGACGCCTATCGGATCTGCCTGACGCTGCTGGACATGAAGTCGAAACGGGTGGTGTCGAAGGGCGTTGCCCGGGCGAAGCCGGATGGCATCGACGCCACACCGACGACCTATTACCGGGACTCGCCGATGTGGTCGAAGGATCCGGCAACCGACGTTTACATCAAGACCTGCCAGGGCACGAAGCTCGGCGACGCGATCGATCCGCTCTATGCCGAACGCCTCAATGTCGCGGCGCTGATCAATGACGGCATCCTCGAATACGAGGCGCGGCATTATCGCGAGGCGCTCGCCTTCTACCGGACGGCGCGGGTGCTGCCGGGCGGCGACCAGCACCGTGTCCGCATCGGCGCCTATCTCGCCAGCAGCAAGCTCGGACGCAAGGACGATGCGGTCGAAGCCTTCGGCGACCTCGTCGACAGCGGCCTTTCCGACAACCAGCTGATGGTCAAGCTGCTGTTCCAGCCGGGCTCGACGCAGTTCATCGCCAATCCGCAGATCACCGAGCCCTATCCGATGTGGCTGAGCCAGATCGCGACCCGCGCCCAGCAGAAGGGCGCCTGCATCGAGATCGTCGGCCACACCTCACGCACCGGTCTGCCGCAGGTCAACGAGCGGCTCTCGGTGCTGCGGGCGCAATATGTGATGGACCTGCTCCAGGCCGGGGCGCCCGACAGCCGTGGCCGGATGATCGCGAGCGGGCGCGGCTACAACGAGAACCTGGTCGGCACCGGCAAGGACGATGCCAGCGACGCGCTCGACCGCCGGGTCGAGTTCAAGGTGATCGGCTGCTGAGCGCGCCTAAAAACCTGCAACGATACGAATGGGATAGACGGAATTCCTCGATGAACGACATGGCCACGAGAGACTTGGCGACGAACCCTTACGACGCAGTCGCCTATCCCGGGCACGCCTTCTCGCAGACCCATCCGGCGCATCTGGCGACGATCGCGCATATCCACGGCATGACCCCGGCGCCGACCGCGACGATGCGGGTGCTGGAACTCGGCTGCGGCAGTGGCGGCAACCTGATCCCGATGGCGCTGCAATGCCCGGGAGCGCAGCTCGTCGGCATTGATCTGAGCGGCCGGGCGATCGCGCGCGCCAAGGCGGAAGCGGCCGAGCTGGGGCTGAGCAATGTCAGCTTCGAGCAGCGCGACATCATGGCGGTGACCACGGGGCTCGGCCAGTTCGACTACATCATCGTCCATGGCGTCTATTCCTGGGTGCCGCAGCCGGTGCGCGAGCGGATCCTGGCGCTCTTCGGCGAGCTGCTGGCGCCCCAGGGCATCGCCTATGTCAGCTACAACGCCCTGCCGGGCTGCCGGCTGCGCGACCTTGCCCGCGATGTCATGCTGTTCGAGACGCGCGAGATCGACGATCCCCTCGAGAAGGTCAGGGTGGCGCGGGCGGCGATCAAGCGTTTCGCCGAGGCGACCGATGCCGAGACCTTCTACGGCGTCGCGCTGCGCGAGCGGGCCAAGCAGATCGAGGATATCCCGGACAATGTCCTCTACCATGACGATCTCAACCCCGGTGCGCGCGCCTTCGCGCTGCACGAGGTGCTGGCCGCAGCCGAGCCGCATGGGCTGCAGTTCCTCTCCGAGACCTCCTTCCCGAACAATTTCGGCGGCGCGCGGGGCCCGGCCCAGCAGGTGCTGAACGCGATCCCGATCTCCGAGCCGCTCCGGCAAGAGCAGGCGCTAGACCTGCTGATCGGCCGCTGCTTCCGCCAGACCTTGCTTTGCCGTGCCGATGTCGCGCTGCATCGCGGCCTCGCCGGCTTCAGCTTCGCGCCGTATCATCTTGCCGCCAATGTCCAGGAAGAGGAGGGCAAGGTCGACGAGAAGCGGCCGGGGGCGGCGAGCTTCCTGTTCGCGGACGGCGTTCGTCTCGCCGTCGACCTGCCGGCGGCCAAGGCGGCGTTGCGGGCGCTCGGGCGGACGTGGCCGGGTAATATCCGCTATGACGAGCTGGTCGCCCTGGCGCTGCAGGAGGCCGGGGGCGGTTCCGATCGCGAGCGCGAGATCGAGCGCCTGAACGAGGCGCTCACCGCGATCTACCGGGCCGGCCTGATCGAGATCGGCCTGGAGCCGCATCGGCTGGCGACGCGGATCAGCGAGCGGCCGGTCGCAAGCCTCCTGGCGCGGCGCCAGGCACTGGCGAGCCACGAAGTCACCGATCTGCGCCATCGGGCCGTTGCGCTCGACGGTGTGGTGGTGCGCAAATTCGTCAGCCTGCTCGACGGCACGCGCACCCCGGCGATGCTGCTCGACGCGCTCAACGCTTTCCTGAGCGAAGCGCATAAGTCGGGGCGCGGCGGCCCGGCCCTGCCGAAGGAGGCGACGGCGGCGGAGGTCGACATGCATTTGAGGGATGTCGCGCGGCTGGCTCTGCTGGCAGGTTGAGAGCAAGGCTTGTCGAGGCCGCGCCGGCTGCGTATGGCGGGGCACGGCAGCAGCGGTAGCGAAGGATGGGGCAGCGCTTCAAGCAGTTTCAGGCCGCATTCCAGGAGGATGCCTGCCTTGAAACCATCATGCGGGCGCGGCGGGGCGGCACCACGCTGGCCTGCTCGGCCTGCGGCAAGACCGCGGCCTTCGCGCCGCGGGTGAAGCTGCGCGCCTATGCCTGCCCGCATTGCAATTTCCTGGTCTCGCCCTGCCAGGGCACGCCGCTGGAGAGCCGGCGCATCTCGCTGCAGCTCTGGTTCTTCGCGCTCAAGGCGTTGACCGAGCAGGGCGCGCGCAGCGCGGCCACGACGCTGGAGCGCGATGCGGATGTCCCGGCTCAGCAGGCGCGGCGGATGATCGCCGAATTGCAGGAGACAGCCAGCAAGGATGGCAAGCCGCCGGACTGGCTGGTGCTGGCGCAAAAGGCGGTGGCCGGCGGCGCCAGCGCCACAAATGTCGCCGCCGGCGTGCCCTTCGCGGTTGCGGATGGCGGTTCGCGGCTGCGGCTCGTCTCCCTGATCGGCGGCGGCGCGCTTGTACTGGCGATCGCCGGCGGTGTCGCCGTTGCGACGCTGAAGCCCGGTTCCACCGAGGTGACCGGCGGCTTCGAGCCGATCGAGAGCGTCGAGGCGCCAGCGCTGAAGGCGCCGACCCGGCCATCGCTGATCCTGTCCTCGGTCGAGGGCGATCTCGAGGCTGCCAGGCAGGCGACGCAGTTCGCGCTGAACGCCGATCCCTCGCTCGCAGCGATCAAGGAGCAGGTTGGGACTGAGATGTCGAACCAGCCGGCGCTGCCGATTCCTGTGATGCCGCCCTCGAACATCATCCTGGTGCCGCCGACCTTGCCGGGCAAGCTGGGTGCTCCGGCCGCGGCGCCGCGCAGCCAGCTGCCACAGGCGCCGATCAACTATACCGGCGACCCCAACCAGATCCTGACCTTCGGGCCGATCAAGATTCGCCGGCATCTGGTCGAGATGATCGTCAGGGCAGGGCGCGTCGTCGGCGCCGACCCGACCCTGCTGATGGCGGTCGCCGACAAGGAATCCTCGTTCGCGACGGAGGTGAAGGCGAAGACCTCCTCGGCGACCGGGCTCTACCAATTCATCGAGCAGACCTGGTTCGGCGTGATCTTCGAATTCGGCCGCAAGCATGGGCTCGTCGCCGAGGCGGCGCTGATTTCTCGCAGTGGCCGGCAGTTCGTCATCGCCGACGCCAATGAGCGCCAGCGCATCCTCGACCTCAGGCGCGAGCCCTATCTCTCGGCCCTGCTGGCGGGCGAGATGCTGAAGCGCGATACGCTCAGGCTGGAAAAGGCGATGGGGCGCCATCTCACCGGCGGCGAGATCTACCTGATCCATTTCCTTGGGCCGGATGCGGCGCAGACCTTCATCGAGACGATGGAGGAGACGCCCGGTGCGAGCGCGGCAGCCCTGCTGCCGAAGCCGGCCGAAGCCAACCGGCCGATCTTCTACGCCCAGGCCGGTGGCGAGACCAAGACGCTCTCGGTCTCCGAGGTGCACAAGAAGTTCGACGAGATGATCAAGGTCAGGCTCGACCGCTACAAGGTGGTGCGCGGCGGGCCGGCTGCCGCTCCGGCGCGGCAGCAACAGAAGTAGAGTTCTGGAAGCGAATACCGGCCAGGTCCGGCCAAAGCGATCGCGGGCAGCGAATTTGCCGCGATGGCGGCGATGGCCCATGATCGACCTATCCTAGAGGCGAGGAGACGACGATGGCGAAGAACCGGTTCGAGCAGGTCGATGAGCCGCAACCCGACGCCATCACGCTGAGCCTTGGCCAGCGGGACGGCAAGACGTTCGCTCGCATCGCCTGCCCGGCAGAGCTGGCGGCAGGCCATCTCACCAATGATTTCGTCAGCGACGAGCTCGAACCGGTCGAGGGCTTTCGCTCGGCGGTGCGCCTGGCCAACGAGATCAAGGCACCGATCGTCGTCGAGGACACAGAAGGTCTCTGGCAGGACGACTGGGGCGAGCTCTACCGCGAGGATTGATGGCTCGCGTCATGCTCGGGTCTGCGCTTCGCTTCGCCCGAGAATGACGCCTCCGACAATCACTCGATCCGGAAATACTTGATGCCGACGCCGACCTTGCCGCCGGCGCGGGCGAGGTCCTGGTGCAGGCCGGGGAAGATGTCGCCGGCCGGGGCCGGGTTCGGGCCCGACAGTGCCGGCAGCGGCGCCTGGCTCACCAGCGCGAGCACGGTCTGCGGCCGCACGGGCGCGCCTGAAGCCGCCGTCGATTCAAGCTTGAGGTTGAAGCTCGCCTTGCCGCCTTCGCGACGGGTGTAGTTGGCGAGATTGTAGACCAGCCCGTCATCGCCGATCAGCAGGATATCGAGATTCTTGCCCGGGTCGCTTTCGACCGTGCCGGACAGCGTGTCGCCGCTCCTCATGGTGAAGGCGCCGATCTGCATGACCGGGCTGCGGTCAATGCCGCGGCCGAGCTGGCGCAGGAAGTCGACCATCGGGCACTGCGCTGTGGTGACGGTGCGCAGGCTGATCTGCGCCTCGTAGCCCTGCGCCTTCTTGAAAGCGGCATCGAAGCCGACGAAGGGCTCGGCCGTGCTGCCGAAGCCTTCGATCGTGGTGCGCTTGTCGGCGATCGCCGTCGGCCACAGGAAGAAGCAGGCGCCACCGTCATAGTCGGCGACATAGCGCGCCGTCCGCTCGGCGGCAGTGCGCGGCTCGGGCTCCGGAGCCGTTGAGGCTGGCGGCGGAGCGACCGGCGTCGATTTCGGGCCGGTCGTCGAGGTTGAGGTGGCCGGCGGCAGTGTCGGCGCCGGCTTCAATTCCGGTGTCGCGGGCGCAGGAGATTGCGAAGACGCAGATGGCTGCGGCGGCGCAACTGGCCCGGGAGGCGTAGGCGATTGCAGCGCGGGCGGCTCGCTCTGGCTTGCCGGCTGCGGGGAGGGCGCCGGGTTCGCCGGTGGAGGCGGAGTCGCGGGCGTGAGTTCCGGCACCGGGGTGCTCGACCCAGCGCTGGGCGAGGCTGGCGGGCGCTCGTCGCTCAAGGCGGGCGGCGGGCTGTTCATCGCCTGCTGGACCGGAGTGCTACCGCCCAGCATTTTCCAGGCGAAGAATCCGCCCCCGGCAAGCAGCGCGAGCGCGGCAACGCCGGCGACCCGCGGCCAGGGAAAGGCGCGTCCACCGCCACCGGCAGAGTTCGCACCGCCTTTCGCCTGCCAGGAGGCGACCTCGGCCATGTCGGCCGGGCGGTCCTTCGGATCGGGCGCCAGCATGCGCACCAGCAGCGGGCGGATGCGCTTGTCGATGGTGGCGAGATCGGGAACGCGGCGGCGCTTCTCCAGGATCTGCATCTGCGTGCCGCCCATATCGAGCGGGCGGCCGCCGAGCGCCTCGGCCAGCACCAGGCCGAGGCTGTAGATGTCCGACTTGCCGGTGACCTCGGCGCCGTAGAGGCCGAGCTGTTCGGGCGAGACATAATTGAATTTGCCGGCAAAGCCGGAGCCGATCACCGTCTTCTCGGCCAGCTTCGACTTGGCGATGCCGAAATCGATGATCTTGGCACGCGTGACCTGGCCGCCGGGCAGGATGATGTTGTCGGGCGAGACGTCGCGATGGGTGATCCCCAGCATATGGGCGGCATGCAGGCCGGACGCGATGCGCCGGCGCAGCAGGTCGACCTCCTCGAAGGGCAGCGGGCCCTGCTTCAACAGGTCGGAGAGCGACTTGCCGTCGACGAACTCCATGGCGAGATAGGTCGCCTGCGTCGCCGGGTCGACGGTGAAGACGTAATAGCGGACGATCGCCTCGTTGTAGAGGTTGTGCAGCGCCGACGCCTCGTTGCGGAACAGGGCGATGACGTTGGCGTCCTGCGCCATGTCGGAGCGCACGATCTTGATCGCGACGGCATCGCCGGTCTGGATGGCGCGGCCTTGATAGACCTCGCCCATGCCGCCGGTGGCGATCAGGCGCTCGATCTCGTAGATGCCGTTCAGCCGCACGCCAGGCGCCAGGCCCGTGCGCGGCATGAAGACGGTGCGGTCGGAATCGCTCATGGCGCATCGCTCCTGCGCTGGCGCATGTTCGGCACCCAGCGCGTCTTCTCGGTCCCGCCGTCGTGATGATAGCGCACCACGATCACGGTGACATTGTCGGTGGCGCCGCGCTCCAGCGTCAGCGCCAGCAGGGCATTGCAGGCGGCCTGGGCGCCGGTCGTCACCGTCGCGCGCAGGATCTCCTCGTCGCGGACATGGTCGGTGAGCCCGTCCGAACAGAGCACGAAGACGTCGCCACCTTCGAGCTCGCCATGGTCGATATCGAGCTCGGGCCGTTCATGCACGCCGATGGCGCGAGTGATGACATGGCGCCGCGGCCAGGTCCGTGCTTCCTCGATGGTGAGCAGGCCGCGCTCGATCATGTCCTGGGCTTCGGTATGGTCGCGGGTGACTTGGGTGATCTGCCCGCTGCGGACGAGATAGACCCGGCTGTCGCCACACCAGACGCAGGCGAAATGGCGGTCATGGGCGAGCAGCACGGCGAGCGTCGCGCCCATTGTGGCGCCGTCATGCTCACGGATTTTGCGGCGCAGCTCCGCATTGGCCTCGACCACGCCGCGTTCGAGCCGGTCGAGCAGCTCGGCGGCGGAGCCGGCCGCGCCGATGGCCGACAGGCTGGCCGCCACGGTGGCGCTCGCCATGGCGCCGTTCTGATGGCCGCCCATGCCGTCGGCGACGGCCCAGAGCCCGTGTTCGGGCCGGACTACCAGGTTGTCTTCGTTATGGCTGCGCACACGCCCGGCGTGGCTGACCGCGCCCGTCTCGAAACTGGAGCCGGTGCGGTGCTCGTTCATGCTGTCGATCCTGCGCCGAGGAAGGCGTCGAAGCGTCCGGTCAGGAGACCGGTATAGAGATAGGGGCTGGGCAGGCCATGGCCGACCAGAGCGAGCGGCTCGAAATCGTCGCCGCCGATGGTCCAGAGATAGCTGGCATGGGCATAGGCGCGGATATGGTCCTCAACGCGCAGCGCCGAAAGCCTGGACGGGAAGGTCGCGGAATCGAGCGCGCTGACGATGGTGCCGTCGGAGAGGCGCACCATGTCGGCGGGCGGGGCGGCCTTGAGATCGTCATTGGGCAAAGCGAGCCCACCCAGCGCATGCGCGACGGCCTCGAAGCTCGCCTCGGGTTCGAGCGCGCGCAGGAGGAAGTCCTCGGCCTGGGCGAACCAGGCGTCCTGCGGGTCGAGCTCGGGCGGCGGGATCGCGGCGCCGGGGCCGGCGAGGGCGAAGACGGTCAGCGGAAAATAGCGGCCGATACCGTCGACCGATGGCATGAAGGCGCCGGCGACAGTGGTGCCGCAGAAGGCGCTGCCGAACCAGAAGCGCCAGATCGGCGCGTTGAGGAAAGCATCCTGCCAGCCGCCGCCGAGCTCGACCCGGCTGGCGGTGAGCCCGCCCTGGAGCCAGCGCTCATAAGCCGAGAGAAAGGCCGTCGGCGCATTCAGCGCGATGAAATCCCGCTTGCCCGGAAGCTTCCCGAACAGCCCACACGCCATCTCAAATCCCCGCCGGACAACGGATTTCGCGCAGCGCAGGCAGCACCAGCGGGTTCTTCAGCGAGCCGACGCCGAACTGGTAGCCGATCTGACGGCCGCCGGCCGCGAGCGTGAAGACGACATTGTCGCCCTGGCGCAGGACCGAGCCGGCATCGAGCAGGCGGAAGAAGGACCAGACGCCGGCGCGGTCGAACATCTTCACCTCGGTCGGCGCCGCCGGCGTCGGGCTGTTGGAGAAGAAGCCGCCGCCGAAGATGCCGCCGGCATTGTTGTTGGCGGCGGCTGCGCCGATCGTCAGCGTGATCGAGGTCTTGGCGAGGCCACCGCCCGGCCACATCACTGGCGTCGGGGTGTTGACGCCCTGCTGACTCGCCACGGTGAAGCCGTTGATCTCGAGCTTGGCGCCGGAGGCGTCGGACGAAAGGGTGGTCGGCACTACCACCATCTGGAAGTTCGGCAGGTTGCCGCCGGTCGGGAAGAAGGCCTCGCGGATGTCGCTGGCGCGCTGGAACTCACGCAACGTCGTCGGCGAGAGCGCGCGGGCGACGCGGCTGTCCTGGCGCCAGCTCCAGTTCTGGCCGGACTTGTCGATATAGGGGTCGAGCCGCTCCTTCATGAACTTGTCCATCGCACCCGTGCCCGGCGCGAAGAGCTGGGCGAAATCGGCGAGGCCGATCTCGCTCGTGCTGCCCTTGGCGAAGGGATAGCGATTGGCCAGCAGGCTGGAACAGCGGCCGGTGACCTCGCTGGCCAGCGCCTGACGCAGCAGCGAGACGGTCGCGCCGGTGGCGTCGCCCTCGAAATCGTTCACGGCGGCGACGATCATCGCGTCGAATGGCGCCGGATAGCGCGAGGAGTTACCGCGCAGCGAGGCGATCAGCGGCACCAGCGCGGCATTGGCCGCGGCGGCCTGCGCCGGGGTGGTCGCGGCCATTGCGAGGTTCTGGTTGATTTCGGCGAAGATCTGCAGCGCCTGATCGACCGGCCGCTTGCCGCCATCGCCCTCGACCAGGACGTGGAAGGCCTTGAACTGCGCCTCGATATTGGCGCCGAGCGCCTCGCCGCCGCCACCGCCGGCAATGACGCGATCGACACCGGGTGCGCTGAGCGGCAGGCTGGTGCCGAGGCGGTTCAGCGAGTAATTGGCGCGCTCCTCCAGGGTCTTGGCTGCCTTGTCGGCGACTTGCCCTGCCATCTTCTCGGCGGCCTGCGCCGCTGCGGGGCGCTTTGCTGCCCGTTCCTTGGTCAGCTGCGTCTCGTCGCGGATCGATTCCAGCAATTGCTTGAAGGGCGAGGTCGGCGCAGAGATCGCCGAAAGCGCGATGTATTTCGGCTTGTCGGCGTTGAGCGGCCGCAGCTTCAGCCGGCGCAGTGCCTTCTGCCAAGACGCGGTGAAGTCACGGGCATAGAGCTTGAGCAGGTCCTGGAACAGGCTGGCATATTGCGAGGTGATCGCCGCCTGGTCGGCATTGTCGCCGAGGACCCAGCGCTCCTTCTCTATGCGCTCGCCGATATCGCCGAGCCGGTCGACGAAGGCACCCTGGAAGCCGTCATAGGTGTAGAAATACGGCACCCGGATTGAGTCGAGGTCCTCGCCTGAGACGCCTTCGAAGACCAGCCGTGCATCGGAGCCGCCGCGGGTCGCCGCGACCCAGTCGCGACTGGCGTTGCGCCCTTGCGTGCGCAGCAGTTCGTAGGCGCGCTCAGCGATGCTGAGCCGGCGCAGGGTGCGCTGGCTGCTCTCGATCAATGGCTGATTGAGCTTGACCACCGGCTCGCCGCCGTCGTCGAGGTCGAGCAGGGCGACGAGATGCTCCTCCAGCGCCTCGCGGCCCTTGGCGTTGGCGGCACCCGGGAAGAGGTTCTCGGCCCAGTCCTGCCGCATCCAGGCGAGCACGAGGTCGCGGTCGAGCGGGGCGCGGCCGCCGACCATCAGGTAGACCTTGAGCGCCTCGTAGATGAAGCCGGGATTGTTGACGTTGGCCTCGAGCTGCTCCTCGAGCCGGAAGATGATGCGCGAGCGCAGCAGCCGCTCCAGCGCCTGATGATAGCTCTCCTGCGTCGCCGATTGCAGGCGCTCGCGCTGGCTGAGGCCGAAGGTGGCGGCGACCGGGGTCGGCTCGTCCTTGTCGGCATAGCCGGCCGGCATGTGGCGCAGCTTGTGCAGCAGCGGCAGGATGCGGCTGAAATTGCGGTCGGAGAGGGTGGTCTCCTGCAGCACCGGGGCGGCGCTGGAGCGATAATCGGCGAGGCCGTAATTGGTCTGGTTGATCAGGTCGCTGTTGCGGGCATAGCTCGTCCACCACATGCCGCCGAGCGCCAGCGAGAGCAGCGCGATCGCGCTGAAGCCGGCGATGCGCAACAGGGTCGAGCGGCGCGCGGCACGCAAATCGGTCGAGACCCAGCCGGATTCGCCGATGATCACCTTCTGGATCAGGTCGGTCAGGAAGAAGCTCTTGCCGCGGCCGGAATAGGCGCCGGAATCGGCGTGGTCGCTGCCGAAATTGCGCGAGAGCGCGCCGATCAGCTGGTCGATCGGCGTGCCTTCCTGGGTGCCGGAGGTGAAGTAGAAGCCGCGCAAGGTCGCGCTCGACTGGTAGCGCGTCGGCTCGAAGACGCGGCCGAGGAAGTCGATGATAACAGGCTTCAGCGTCGCCATCTGGCTCGGCAGGCCGAAGAGCTTGGCGCGCGAGGTCGGGTTGTGCTCGTCCTGCAGCCGGTCGGAGAGCCGCTCGTTCAGGCGCTCGATCAGCGCGTCGAACTCCGGCGGCACGTCGCCGATCATGTTGCGGGTCTTGTCGACGGTCTGGAAGGTGTGGCCCCAGACCATGCGCCGCTGCGGCTCAGAGAGTGCGGCGAAGAACTCGTTGAAGCCGGCGATCAGATCGGCCTTGGTGAAGACTGCATAGACCGGAAAGTCGACCTTGAGCCGCTCGTTGAGCTCGAGCAGGCGGGCGCGGATCGCGTCGGCATGGGCGATGATCTCCTCTTGCGAGGAGGTCAGGAGGTCCTCGACGCTGATCGCGACGATGACGCCGTTGATCGGCTGGCGCGGCCGGTTGGTCTTGAGCAAATCGAGGAAGGCGAGCCAGCTCGTGCGCTCGGCCTTCGTATCGGTGTCCTGCGTGGTGTAGCGCCCGGCGGTGTCGATCAGCACCGCGTCCTCGGCGAACCACCAGTCGCAATAACGGGTGCCGCCGGTACCGGCCACCGCGGCCGGCGTCTGGCCGCCGCGGGCGAGCGGGAATTTCAGCCCGGAATTGACCAGCGCCGTGGTCTTGCCGGCGCCCGGCGGGCCGATGATGACATACCAGGGTAGGTCGTAGAGATAATCGCCGCCATCCTTGCCGCGGGTGCGCCTGAGCGTCGCCAGCGCATCGCGCATGGAGGCGGAGAGCGCGGCGCCGTCACCGGTCTGGACTTCCTCCTTGGCCATCGCGTCGGAGAGCGCGGCGACGGCCTTGCGCCGCTTGATCACGATCCACACGCTCCAGCCGAGCGCGCCGAGCATCAGGACGAGCGCGATCGGCAGCCTGACCCAGAACGATTCGAACGGGCGGACCTCGCCGAAGGCGACGAAGGGGCCGCCGAACCAGATCAGCAGCGCCAGCGCCAGTGCGCCGACGAAGATGGCTGCGATTCTGAGCCATGTTGCGAGATTCATCGTCTACCCGTCTCCTGCATCGTCACCCGGTCCTAGCTGTTGCGCTGGATCAGGATCTCGACGCGTCGGTTCTTCGCCTTGCCGGCCGCGGTCGCGTTGGTGTCGATCGGCACGTCGGGCCCCTTGCCGTCGGTGCTGATGCGGTCCGCCTGCTTCAATTTGGTCTTCAGGAGGTCGCCGACCGCCACGGCGCGCGCCTTCGACAATTCGAGGTTGTTGGGGAAGCGGGCGGTGCGGATCGGGTCGGAATCGGAGTGGCCGACGACCTTGATCGCACCGCCTTCGTCGTTGAGCACCGCGGAGATGCGCTCGATCAGCGGGCGGAATTCGTCGCGCACCACGGCCTGGCCGGGCTCGAACAAGGTGATGCCCATCAGGCGCACGATGATCAGGTTCGGCGTCACCTGGCAGGTTATCGGCGGCTGCACGGTCGCGCAGACCTTGGGCTGCTGCGCCGGCGGTGGTTGTGGCAGCGGCGGCGGCGGCCGGGCGGCGACCCTGCGGAGGATCTCGATGTCGCCCTTGGGGTGCACTGTGAGCAGGGCGCTGGCCGAAGCCTCGGCATTGCCGCCGAGCAAAGCACGGAAGATGAAATAGAGGCCGAGCACGGCGACCGCCGCGACGGCGGCGATCGACCAGACCGGGATCTTGAAGCCGGCAAGCCGAGCGGTCAGGGCCTGGCCCTGCCAGCGCGGCGACAATTCCGGATCGGGCTGCTTCACCCGCCGCAGCGTCTCGAACAGGCCACGCTGGATCATCTGCAGGTTGGCGGCGCCGCCGGCCGAGGTGCGGTGCACGCCTTCAAAGCCGAGCGACAGACAGACATGCATCAGTTCGAGCAGGTCGTAATTGACTGAGGGATCCTTCCTGGCGCGCTCCAGCTCCTCGAAGAAGCGCACGCCGCCGGTGCGCTCGCCGAAGAAGCGCGAGAGCATGCTGTACTGCGTCCAGACATGGCGGTCCTCGCCTGGGATATTCTGGACGATGTCGTCGGCGAAGGCGCAGATGATGTACTTGGCGGTGCGCGTCTGCTCAGCGGTGAAGCCGGCCGCCCTGACCTCATGGTCGAAGGCCTCGATCGTCTCGCCGACCTGGCCGATCATCTGCGTCGCCGGCGCTCTGGAGATATTGGCACGCAGGCGCCCGAGCAGGAGCAGGAGCGGGCCGGCTGCCTTCAGCAGCGGATTGGTATTCGGCGTGAGCATCTGCTCGCGCTTGGGCAGGGCCTGCGGCACATAACCCTGCGGTGGAGGCGGCGGCACGCTTGGTCGCTGCTGCGGCTGCGACAGCCATTCCTCGCCGCCGGGCACGCCCGGTGAGGGCGCCGACTGCGGGTATTGCGGCGCGCCGGACGGTGCATAGGGCGAGGGCTGCGGCGGATAGCCGGCGGGCGGAGGCGCATAGGGCGCGTTCGGGGGCGGGTAGGGCTGCCCCTGGGGCGGATAGCCTGGACCTGCATCCTGCGCCGGGCGTGAGGGCTGCGGCACGCGCCGTCCGGCCGGGTTCGGCCGGATGAAGGTCCGGTCCGAACGGCCGAACGGATCGGAGCCGTCGTTGCTCATCGCCTGCCCTCGAGCACGGCCCAGAGCTCCATTTCGAGATCGGGCCAGTCACCGGAGAAATGCATGCCGATCGAGCTCGCCGTGCTGAATTCCGGCCAGAGCGGCGAGGTGCGGTCGAGATAGAAATAGACGTGGTCGGTGAGCGCGCGAATCTGGGGCGGCGGTGTCGGCAGGTGGACGAGATTGATGCCCGGCAGATGGGCATGGACGATCTCGTTCATCTTGGTGTTGGGACCGATCTTGAACAGATGCGGGAACTGCGACTGGATCTCGGTGAGGGGTCGGCGCGCCGCCACCTCCAGGATCAGCGTCGCATTGCGCATCAAGGCGCGGTCGCGGATCGTCGACATGAAGGCATTCTGCGCCCGCTCGACGATCTCCAGCCGGATGGCGCGGCGGCCGAGCTGGGCCGAGAGGAAGTCCTGGATGTCGCGCACAACCGGGGTGAAGCAGCCCTCCAGGTCGTCATGGTCATAGGCCGGATAGTCTCGGGCGCGGCGCTCGGCGGTGGTGAAGGTGGCGAGCTCGCCGGCGATGGAGAGCAGCGTGATGAACAGGCGCTCGGGATGGACGAAACGCGAGCCGCGCAGGTGCTTCAGCACCGGGATGTGCCGGTTGAGCAATTGCAGGATGAAGTAGTCGGCGCTCTGCAGGCCGCCGCCGGCGGTCGGGTCTGCGGCGTAGCGGGCAAGCTCTTCAAGCTTGTTGTCGATCCAGCCGATGACGCGGTCCATCCAGCCGTCGACCACCGGATGGGCCGAGCAGAGCAGCACCGGCGGGGCGAACTTCTCGTCGAACAGGATGGCGCGGTCGCGCACTTCGAGGATGCGCCCGAGCGCGAGGCCGACATAGCCGGGCTTGCTCGTCTTGCGCAGCTCCAGGCCGAAGCGCGGATGGGCGATGTCGATCTCCTCGTCGACGCGCAGCGAGGCGGTCGAATCGATCAGCATCTCGGTCGCCGGATAGAAGCGGCTGGCCGAGCCGTTGAGGCTGTCCTCGACTTCGCGGGTGTTGGAGGCGGCGAGCGGCAGCGACAGCCAGGCGATCTGGCCGGCGGCGTTCTCCGGCACCTCGATGGCTGGCGGCAAAGGCGAGTTGTCAGGCATGGCGAAGGGCGTGCCGTCCGGCATCACGCCGACGGCGCGCCGGAGCCCGATGCGGCTCTGCTGTGCCAGGTCGCGGTCGATCTCGAGCACCGAGAATCCCCACGGATAAGGCGTGACGTGCCGGACGCGATTCTCCAGCAGATTTTCGAGATAACGATCGTTCTGCTGCAGGTGATGCGGCCGCAGGAACAAGCCTTCGGACCAGACGACCTTACTGTACCACGACATCCAGTTCTCGCTATCTCAAGGCCTATCCAGGACACTATACGGCTCGTTCCCGAGCGTCACCATTGCAATGTCATCGGTGCCTCGACCATTGCCGGATTCAGAGCGCATTTCGCCGGGGCGCTGCGAAACGATCGCAAGTGCGCGCAGATGGATGTAGCGTGAGGCGCAGCCGACCGGCCGTCGCCTATTGGGGCAGCAGGATGAACCAGAACCAGGCGCCAGACTACGATCGTAGCGGTCGGTTCCCGATCGACGAGGATGGCTGGCAGATCGTCGATCTCAACCGGATGCTCTATCCGGGCGGCCCGCATGCCCTGCGGGTTCATGCACCGGGGCTTCCGGCATTCCATTTCGGCTGGCGGTTTTCGACAAGCAGGCCGGCTCCGAACGACAACCGCATCGTCGCTTCGCATATCGGCGCCAAGCTCGGCGGATCGCCATTGCCGCCGGTGAACTTCACCCCGACCATGCTCGTGCGGATCCAGGAACGCTTGCGCATCTACGCCATGCTCCATCCGCTGCCGCTGTTTGGAGAAAGGATCAGCGGCGTCGATTTCGTCGCCGAGGATCCGATGGTCGAGATCTTCTGACATGGCCAAGCTCAGCCCAGCGGATGCGATTGCGCAGATCAAGCCGGGAGCGACCCTGGACGAGCTGCGCGCCTTGGCGCGTCAGGTCTCGGCCGCGCCCGCAGGCCCCGATGTCATCCTCTATTCCGCCGTCTCGGATGCGGCGAAGCGGGCCTGCCAGGCTGGCACAGGCTACGCGCTGATCGACGATACCGAGCGCGCCTCCTTCCTGTCGGATGGCGATTTCTTGCTCGCGGTCGCGCGTGCGGCTGGAATCACCGAACCCAATCCGAAGCGCGCGGTCGAGAATCTGATGCAGGGGGGGCGTCTGCCGGACGGGCATCCCGACAAGGCGGCGGCGATCGTCGGCAACGCGGCCATGTTCGGTGTCGAGAGCGATGCGGCGGCGTTGCAGAGCTCGTTCTGGGGCGAGGCTTCGCGCGAATTCGCCGAAGGCGCGTCCGGGCATGTCGTCCTGCTGCTGGGGCGTCCTGTCCAGAAGGTGTTCTGGGCCGTTGAGCTCCCGGCGCTCCAGGCTGCCTGTGCGGCCGGCAAGCTGCCCGGTTCGACGATCAACGGGATCCCGATCGCATCTTTGCCACCCAATCCGAACGTGGCGCTCAGCACGCTTTGGCCCTCCGCCGAGGCGCGTGCAAAAGTCTTCACGCCGCCGGCGCCTCCCTCCGCATCCACGCCGGGCGGAGGTGGTGGAGGAGGTGGGGGAGGCGGAGCCGGCCGCCCTGCTGCCCGCGTCCTCGACCCCGTCATCCACCCGCTGCCCGGCGTGCTGCAGCCAGGCCCGGGGAGCTTCAACGTGATCATCGGCAACAAGCTCGCCTGGCGCGGCGTTCCGGCTGGTGCCGCTGCGGCGATCCAGTCGGCCAAAGCAACCTCCGACGCGGCAATCCAAGTGGCCGAAGCGGCGACGCTGGCCGCCGCAGGCACACCCGGCGCACCGGCGGCGAAGGTGGCCGAGGAGACCGCGAAGGCGACGGCCGCGGCCAGCATGGGCTCGACGATCACGAGCGCCGCCGGCGGAGCCGACATCCATATCTGCGCGACACCACTGCCGATCCCGCCGCATGGGCCGGGCGTGGTGATCGACGGCTCGCAGACCGTGCTGGTCAACGGCCTGCCGCTTTGCCGCATGGGCGACACGATCATCGAGGCGGTCGGGCCGCCGAACAAGATCGCCATGGGCGAGCCGACCGTGCTGATCGGCGGCTGAGATGGGGCGTCGCCGTTCTCCCGACCGGGCCGTGGCAGCCGAGGAGCGCTTCCGCCTGCTGCGGGTCCAGCGCTTCTCCTCCGACACTGAGAAGGCGCTCTGGCACGGGCGCTCACGCAACACCCGCGTCGCCAAGGTACTCGTCTACATGGCGGCGATCCGGATGCCGGACCGGCCGGGACTGCCGCTGACGGCCAATCCGAACGTGACCTGCAAGGGCGCGGAGCAGCAGTTCTTCAGCGCGTCCGGCGAGAACCAGGCGGCGCATCTGCTGCCGGGGCAGATCCTGATCGACAACACCTATCCCTGGCTCTTCCTGCAGGGTGAGCCGGCACGGCTGCTGCAGAACGAGTTCGCCTATGTCGATCCGATCCACGCCAACTACAACGCGGCCGATCGGCTAGCCGAGCGCAACGGCATGGTCGACGCCTTCGCCTCCGCCTGCCGCGCCGTGCTGACCGGCACGGGCGAGCCTGAGCGCGATGTCTCCAACGCCTATCATCGTGCCTGGGTGCCGGGCGCGCTCGCAGCGATCGCTGCTGCCGAGAACGAATTGCGCACCGAGCCGCTGCCGCCGCCACTGGTCTACGGCACAGGCCCCGAGGACTACGGCATGATCCTCAACCTCGAAGAGCGCAGCCAGGCGATGAACGACGAGGAGATCTGGGACAGTTTCGAGCAGCTCAGCATGCTCGACTACTATCGCGCCGCCTTCGACGAGACGCCGCGCGAGATCGAGCCGCGCTCCGTCATCGCGGCACTGAATGCGCTGGTGAATTGAGGGCGGCGCTGCGTTGCCTCATGGCGCCATGCGGCGCTTTGCCGGCGGTGCAGTGGCGACGATCAGCCCGGCTGCGACGATCACCGCGATCCCGGCCCAGGTCATCGGCGAGGGGAGGTCGCCGAACAAGGCAAAGCCGAGCGCGGTCGCGCCGATCAGTTCGAGATAGACCAAGGGCGAGAGCGTCGCGACCGGCGCCAGGCGGAAGGCGCTGATCGTCATCAGGTGGCCGAGCGTCGAGACCAGGCCCATCAGCAAGATCAGTAGCAGCCCGTTGCGTGTCGGCGTCGTCCATTGCAGCAGCGCGAAGGGCGTCAGCATCGCGACGCCGAGGACGAGCTGGATCGTCAGCGTCGCGACCGGCGGCCGGTCCTGTGCCGTGAGGCGGGTCAGCACCAGGTAGCCGGCCATGCAGCCGCCGGAGGCGAGCGCGATCAGCGTATCGGCGCTGGTCTGCGCGCCGGGGCGCACGACGAGGATGGCCCCGACGAAGCCGAGGAGGACGGCGATCAGCTTTCGCCGGTCGAGCCGCTCGCGCAGGAGGATCGCGGCCAGCAGCGTCGCTGCGATCGGGGCGATGAAATAGGCGCCGAGGGCATCGGCCAGCGGAATGCGCGCGATCGCCGCGAAATAGAGCGCCATCGCCGCGACGAGGAAACCGGCCCGCAGGATCTGCGACAGCCAGTGCCGGCTCGACCATGCCGGCGTGGGCGACGGACGCTGCCCGCGCTGGACCATGGCGACCGGGAGGATGAAGCCGAGCGCAGCGACATAGCGTGCCCAGGTGAGGAAGACCGGCGCGTGGACGCCGCTGAGATATTTCGCGATCGCGTCGGCGATCGGAACGATCAGCATCGCCGCGGCCATGAGCACGACGCCGAGCGTCTCGCTGCGCAGTTTGTGGTGCGCCTGATCGGGGGAAGAGGGCATGGCGCCGACCCTATCTGATTCCGCCCGAGACAGCGTTGGCGTTAACGTTTCCACAGCCTCGGTAAATCCGGGTTAACTGTCCGGCGCGTCTCCCAGCGTCAGCTGACCTTGCGATATTGACGTGAACAAAGAGGGAATTAAACTGAACATATAGAGAACATAGGAGATCGAGCATGGTTGTTGCCCGCAAGCTGATGGCCGGGGCCGTGGAGTTCCTGGCACTCGCTCTCTTCGTCGGAATGATCTGGGTCTGGGCTGCGCTCGCCTCGGGACCGCATGTCTGAGCGGCCCTTTGGGACCGACACCGAAAGCCGTGCCCGGAGGTGTCCACAGCCTCGCAAACGGATCGGCTCGACCGGGGAGGGGTGGCGCGCAATAACCGATTCCGAGCATGCTCTTGGGATCAAGAATCGGCGCAGCTCCTCTCACTCGGTCCATCGGCTGAGCGGGTGACGCGCCGGAGGGCGCGATGACCGACCGTAAAGACGATACACAGGTTCAGGGCGAGGTCGGCTTCGTCCACCTCCATGTCCACTCGAGCTATTCGCTGCTCGAAGGCGCGATCCAGGTCGGTGCGCTCGCCAAGCTCGCCGCCGGCGACGGCCAGCCGGCCATGGCGCTGACCGACACGAACAACCTGTTCGGCGCGCTCGAATTCTCGGAAAAGCTGGCGAGCTCCGGCATCCAGCCGATTGCAGGCGTGCAGCTCTCGGTCGATTTCGCCGATGAGGATACCGGCGGGCGCAAGCCGGTGCAGAGCGTGACGCCGCATGTCGTCCTGCTCGCGACCAGCGAAGCCGGCTATGGCAATCTGATGAAGCTGGTGACGGAAGCCTGTCTCGCCGCCGCCGGTGGCAGCCCGGTCGCGAGCGTCGAGCATCTGTCCGCCTATCATGCCGATATCATCGCCCTGACGGGCGGGGCGGGCGGGCCGCTCGATCTCGCCTTGCGCGCCGGCCAGCCGGCTCAAGCGCAGGCACGGCTGCAGCGCCTCACGGCGATCTTCGGCGACCGGCTCTATNGGGCGGGCGGGCCGCTCGATCTCGCCTTGCGCGCCGGCCAGCCGGCTCAAGCGCAGGCACGGCTGCAGCGCCTCACGGCGATCTTCGGCGACCGGCTCTATGTCGAGATCCAGCGACATGAGCGCGAGGACGGGCCGGCGGTCGAGGCCGGTTTGCTCCGGCTCGCCTATGACAACGACCTGCCGATCGTCGCGACCAACGAGCCCTTCTTCGGCAAGCCGGCCGATTTCGAGGCGCATGACGCGCTGCTCGCAGTGGCGGCGGGCCGGCTGCTCTCCGATGGCGAGCGCCGGCGTGTGTCGCCGGCGCATTTCTTCGCCAGCCGGGCGGAGATGAAACGCCGCTTCGCCGATCTGCCGGAGGCACTGGCCTCGACGGTCGAGATCGCCCGGCGTTGCTCCTGGCGCGTTGGCACGCGCAAGCCGATCCTGCCGCGCTTCGGCGAGGAGGGGCGCGATGAAGCGGATGAGCTGGAGAGCCAGGCGAAGGCGGGGCTAGAGGCGCGGCTGGCCAAGCATGGACCAGCGGCGGGCTTCACGGTCGACGATTACGAAAAGCGGCTTGCCTTCGAGCTCTCGATCATCACCCGGATGAAATTTCCGGGCTATTTTCTCATCGTTGCCGACTTCATCAAATGGGCCAAGGATCATGATATCCCGGTCGGCCCGGGCCGCGGCTCGGGCGCGGGTTCGCTCGTCGCCTATGCCCTGACCATCACCGACGTCGACCCGCTGCGCTTCGGCCTGCTGTTCGAGCGCTTCCTCAATCCCGACCGCGTCTCGATGCCGGACTTCGACATCGACTTCTGCCAGTACCGGCGTGAAGAGGTGATCGAATACGTCAAGCATCGCTATGGCGAGGAGCGCGTCGCTCAGATCATCACCTTCGGCACCTTGCAGGCGCGCGGCGTGCTGCGCGACGTCGGCCGCGTGCTGGAGATGCCCTATGGCCAGGTCGACAAGCTGACCAAGCTGGTGCCGCAGAATCCGGCCAAGCCCATCACGCTGCCGGAAGCGATTGCAGGCGAGCCGAAGCTGCAGGAGGCGGCGGCAGAGGAGCCGGTCGTCGGGCGCCTGCTCGAAATCGCCCAGAAGCTCGAAGGCCTGCACCGCCACGCCTCGACCCACGCCGCCGGCGTCGTCATCGGCGACAGGCCGCTGGAGCAGCTCGTCGCGCTCTCGGTCGATCCGCGCACCGGCATGCGCGTCACCCAGTTCAACATGAAATGGGTCGAGCAGGCCGGGCTGGTGAAGTTCGACTTCCTCGGCCTGAAGACGCTGACGACGCTGACCATCGCGGTGCAGCTCATCGCCCAGCGCGGCATCGCGGTCGACCTGGCGCAATTGCCCTTCGACGACCCGAAGACCTACGAGATGCTGGCCCGCGGCGAGACGGTCGGCGTGTTCCAGGTGGAATCGGTCGGCATGCGCAAGGCGCTGGTCGAAATGAAGGCCGACCGGATCGAGGATCTGATCGCTCTGGTGGCGCTCTATCGCCCCGGGCCGATGGACAACATCCCGACCTATTGCCGCCGCAAGCTCGGGCTGGAGGAGCCGACCTATCTCCATCCCGGCATGGAGCCATTCCTGTCCGAGACGCATGGCATCATCGTCTACCAGGAACAGGTGATGCAGGTGGCGCAGGCGCTGTCGGGCTATTCGCTCGGCGAAGCCGACCTTTTGCGCCGCGCCATGGGCAAGAAGATCAAGGCCGAGATGGACGCCCAGCGCGACCGTTTCGTGAAGGGCGCGATCGACGCCGGCCTGAAGAAGGACCTGGCCTCCGAGATCTTCGACCTGCTGGCGAAGTTCGCCGACTACGGCTTCAACAAGAGCCACGCGGCGGCCTATGCCGTCGTCGCCTTCCAGACCGCCTATCTGAAGGCGAACTTTCCCGTAGAGTTCCTCGCTGCGTCGATGACGCTCGACATCGGCAATACCGACAAGCTCTCGGAATTCCGGCGCGACGCGGAGCGTCTCGGCATCAAGGTCGAGCGGCCCTCGATCAACCGCTCCGGCGTCGATTTCGACGTTGCCGACGGGGCGATCCGCTATGCGCTCGGCGCCATCAAGGGCGTCGGCCGCGCCGCGGTCGAATCGATCGTTGCGGCGCGAGCCAAGGAAGGCCCGTTCCGCGACCTTGCCGATCTCGCCCGCCGAATCGATACGCGCCTGGTCAACCGCCGCACGATCGAGGCGCTGATCTCGGCCGGCACGCTCGACGAGATCGAGCCCGAACGGGCCAAAGCGATGGTTGCGGTCGACGGCATGCTGGCGCTGTCGAACCGCATTCGCGACGAGGCAGCGGCCGGGCAGCTCGACATGCTCGGCAGCGGCGGGAGCGCCGAAGCCTTCCGGATCCCGCCCTTCGAGCCCTGGGCTCCGGCGGAGCGGCTGAAGCGCGAGCACGAGGCGGTCGGCTTCTTCCTCTCCGGCCACCCGCTCGACGAATACGAGCATGTGCTCAAGCGCCTGCGGGTGCAGAGCTATGCCGATTTCGCCCGCGCTGTCCGCGCCAGCGGCACCTCGATCGCCAAGGTCGCCGCCTCCGTCATCGACCGGTCGGAGCGGAGGACCAAGTCCGGCAACAAGATGGGCATCGTC
Source organism: Bosea sp. 29B (assembly GCF_902506165.1). Classification (NCBI taxonomy): domain Bacteria; kingdom Pseudomonadati; phylum Pseudomonadota; class Alphaproteobacteria; order Hyphomicrobiales; family Alloboseaceae; genus Allobosea; species Allobosea sp. 29B. The sequence goes on along the minus strand of NZ_LR733817.1, from coordinate 5,436,798 downwards.
CAGCTCTCCGATCCGACCGGGCAGTTCGAGGCGATCCTGTTCTCGGAAGGGCTGCAGCGTTACCGCGACTTACTGGAGCCGGGTGCTGCACTGGTGATCAGGCTCTCGGCCGTGCTCGACGGCGAAGAGGTCAGGCCGCGCATCGAGGATGTCGAGCGGCTCGACGATCTCGCCGGCCGGCAGAAGCAGGACCTCTGCATCTTCCTGCGCGACGACAAGGCTCTGTCCTCGATCGCCGAGCGGGTGAAGCCGCGCGACGGCGTGCGCTCCGACGGCAAGATCTCGCTGGTGATGATCCTCGACGACGGCGCCCAGGAGATCGAGATCGAATTGCCGGGGCGCTATCCGGTCAACCAGCAGCTCGCCAATGCCGTGCGCGCCGCGCCGGGGGTGGTGAACGTCGAACTGCGCTGACGGGCCTCGCCAGCGCAGAGCCTTGCGCGGACGGCGGCCAAGGCATCAGAGTGCCCCGCAGATAACGACAGTCTCCGGGGGGACGATGAAGCAATACGTCGCGCGCATTCCGATGAGCCTTGCCGTGCCCGAGGCGATGCACTGGGCGATCAAGGACGTGCTCGAAGGCGAGTACGAATGCGGCTTCGACGGTGTCGGCCTCGACATCCTCGACATCGGTGCGAATGTCGGCTCCTTCGCGCTCTGGGCGAGCGCGCGCTGGCCGGGCAGCACCGTGACCTCCTATGAGCCGCATCCCGGCACCTACGAGCTCCTGAGGCGCAACACCGATCGGCGCCGCGACATCGTCACGGTCAATGCGGCGCTCTTCCCCGGCGGCCAGAAGACCGCGACTTTCCTCAGCCGTTTCGCCGGCGACGGCGAGTCCGGCCTCGCCTCCTATGCCGGCGATACCTTCGTCGCCGGGGCCATGGTCGAGCGCTATGAGGTTGCGGTCGTCGATCCGGCGAGCCTGCCCTCGGCCGACATCGTCAAGATCGATATCGAGGGCGGCGAGGGCGACGTGCTCGACCATCTCGATCTGTCGAAGACCTCGCTGGTGCTGCTCGAATACCAGAATCGCAAGAATCGCCTGCAATTGGAGGCGCGTCTTGAAGCCGATTTCGAGCTGATCGATACGGTCGAGCACATCTGGGATCCGTTGCTCGAGCAGCGCTGCTACCGCCCCGATCTCGCCGGCGACGTCTATGGCCGCATGTTCGCCGCCCGCAAGGGCATCACCCGGATGACGCGGACCGCCGTCTAGAGCATTTCCGCGTTTCTCCGAATCGCGAAAAAATACTCTAGCTCTTTGTTTTATCGCATTTTCTTCACGCGAACCGGTGCCCACTTCGCTCGAAAATACTCTAGTAAGGGCAAGCCCGTGATCGATACCAGGACCGCGCTGATCGTCGTCGACGTCCAGAACGATTTCTGTCCCGGCGGCAGTCTGGCGGTCGCCGGTGGCGACGAGATCGTTCCGCTCGTCAACGAGCTCGGCAAGCGCTTCGCTACGATCGTGCTGACACAGGACTGGCACCCGGCGGGGCATTCCTCGTTCGCGTCGAGCCATCCCGGCAAGGCGCCTTTCGAGACGATCGCCATGCCCTATGGCACGCAGGTGCTTTGGCCGGATCATTGCGTGCAGGGCAGCGCGGGCGCGGCCTTTCATCCGGGGCTCGACCTTGCCATGGCGCAGGCGGTCATCCGCAAGGGCCATCGCCGCGAGGTCGACAGCTATTCCGGCTTCGTCGAGGCCGACCGCACCACGCCGACCGGGCTCGGCGGCTATCTCAGGGAGCGCGGCATCGCCCGTGTCGCGGTGGTCGGCCTCGCCACCGATTTCTGCGTCAACTGGACGGCGCAGGATGCCGCGCGCCAGGGCTTCGAGACGTTCGTTGTCGAGGAGGCCTGCCGCGCCATCGATCTCAACGGCTCGCTCGATCGCGCCTGGGCGGAGATGACGGCGCTCGGCGTGAGGCGGGCGCGGCTTGCCGAGCTGAACGGCTGAGCCATGTCGCGTTCCGAGCGCCTGCTCGACCTCGTCCAGGTGCTGCGCCGGCATCGCCGGCCGGTCAGCGGCCGCAAGCTCGCCGAGGAGACCGGTGTCAGCATCCGCACGCTCTATCGCGACATCGCGACCTTGCAGGGGCAGGGCGCGCCGATCGAGGGCGAGCCCGGGCTCGGCTATGTGCTGAAGCCCGGCTTCATGCTGCCGCCCCTGATGTTCGACGAGGACGAGATCGAGGCGCTGGTGCTCGGCTCGCGCTGGGTCGCGGGGCGGGCCGATGACCGTCTCGCCGGCGCGGCACGCAACGCCATGGCCAAGATCGTCGCGGTGCTGCCGGCCGATCTGCGAGACAAGGCCGATGCCTCGGCGCTGCTCGTCGGTCCCGGCGCCAGGATCGCTGCCGCATCCGGGGTCGATCTTGGCCTGGTCCGCAAGGCGATCCGCTCGGAACGCAAGCTGGAGTTGACCTATCAGGACGGCAAGGCGGCGGCGACGCAACGCCTGATCTGGCCGTTCGCGCTCGGCTTCTTCGACCATGTCCGCGTCGTCGTCGCCTGGTGCGAGCTGCGCAACGACTTCCGGCATTTCCGCGCCGACCGCATCGCGCAGGCCGAATTGGTCGACATCCGCTATCCGCGCCGGCGCCAGGCGCTGCTCAAGCAATGGCGCGAGCGCGAGGGAATTCCCTCACCGGCTTGAGATACACTGCCGGAAACTGGCAGCATCTGCAGCGATCATGCGCGGGTTCCCAAAACCGGAGACGACCCCGATGCTCGATGCCAATTTCATCATCCTCTATGTCGACAGCCCTGAGGCCAGCGCCCGCTTCTATGCCGACCTGATCGGCTCGGAGGCGCTGGAGGCCTCTCCGACCTTCGCCATGTTCGCGCTGCCGTCAGGGGCGAAGCTCGGCCTGTGGTCGCGCCATACCGTCGAGCCGGGCGCGCAAGCCGCCGGAGGCGGCGGCGAGATCGCCATGGTGGTCGGCAGCGGCGAGGCTGTCGATGCGACCCATGCCGACTGGCAGCGGCGCGGCCTTGCGATCCTGCAGGCGCCGACCGATCTCGATTTCGGCCGAACCTTCGTCGCGAGCGATCCGGACGGCCATCGGCTGCGCGTCTTCCACCCGTTCGGGAGGTAGGACGCTCACCGCGCCAGGGCGCGAATCTGCACCTGGACCCGGTCGCGGCCGAGGCGCTTCGAGCGGTAGAGCGCTTCGTCCGCTTGCTCCAGCAACGCTTCCAGCTCGTCGCTCGCTGCATCTCCCTCGGCGACGCCGATGCTGAGCGTCGGCTGGAGGGTGACGCTGTCCCAGTCGGTGAGGGCGCGTCCGAAGGCGGCCCGGATCCGGTTGGCGACGCGCACCGCGTCCTTGGCGCTCATATGCGGGAGGAGGGCGACAAACTCGTCGCCGCCGTGGCGCGCCAGGATGTCGCTGGCGCGCAGCTCGCTGCGGGCCGCCCCGGCGAAGAGCTGCAGGATGCGGTCGCCGGCGGCATGGCCATGCGTGTCGTTCAGGCTCTTGAAGTGATCGATGTCGATCAGGAGCAGGGTCAGCCGGCCGGGGCGCTTGCCGGCATCCGCCGCGATCTGGGCCATGGCGCGCTCCAGGCCGCTGCGGTTCATCGCGCCGGTGAGGGGATCGTGCTGAGCGATCGTGACCAGCCTGTTGCGGCTGCGCTCGGCGGCGAGCAGCAGCAGCGCACCGCTCCTGAGGAGCACGAAGGCGGTGCCGGTCGCCGCGAACCACGGATCAGCGTTGTCGGCAGGAAACAATTCGGCGCCGAGCTGTCCGGTCATTGCGAGCCAGGCGCGCAATGCGAACAACAGCACTGTTGGTGCGAACAGAGCCGCGAGGATGGCTCCTGAGACCAGCCGCTCACGTCGCCACAAGAGGAGACCTTCCCGGACGAGAAGCGTATCGCAGGCCATGACCAGGACGGAGACGAGGACAACCCGCCTGACGAAGCCGTCAGGCTCGTTCCACAGGGCGAGCGGGATGGCCGCAGCCGCGATCGCCAAGGCGTAGAGAGGCAGGCGCGCGGGCCGTCCGCCAAAACTCCTCACTCCGTACAGGACGAGCAGATAGCCAATCCAGCTGACGGTATTGGCGAGCGGGATCGAGATGAGGTCGGGGATGATGTCCCGCAACCCGACACCGATCAAGCCGAGGCCGATGAGCAGATTGCTCAACCCCCACCAGAGCGGCCAACGCTCGAAGCGGCCGGTTGCGTAGGCGGCAAGCTGTACGAAGCCGAGAATCAAGGCGGTGATGGCTCCCGCCAGGTAGATTGTCCTCAGATCGAGCAACACATCCCGCCAGTTCAAGTCGACTCGCCAATCCTCCTAGCCGATCGGCGTGAACGTTTTGCCAATGCGATGCCGGGCATTCGCGCGAGGCGGCGTCCCGGCGGGCCCCTGGTCAGGCCGCGGCGATCACCTCGATCTCGACGAGCCAGTCTTCCCTTAGCGTCTGCGCTACGATTGCAGTGGTCGGGATCGCGCGGCCACCGAGCGCGGCGAGGCGGGCGTTCTGATTGGCCTCGACGAAGCCGGGGTCGCGCAGATAGCTGGTCAGGCGCACGATGTTGTCGACGCTCATATCCGCCGAAGCGAGGATCGCGCGCAGATTGTTCCAGATCAGCGCGAGCTGCTCGTCGAGGGTCGCGCCGGGCTCACCGGCTTCGTCGAGCCCCATCGTGCCGCTGACGAAGAGCAGGCGCTGTGGTGCGACAACCTCCATGGCGTGGGCGTAGTCCGAAGTGGCCGGGTAAACGCCGCGGCTCGGATTATGGGCGATCATCTGCATGGTTTCCTCCTCGCAGACGTTCGGCAGCACATCGTCTGGCGCGAGAAGTTATGGCTGGATGGAGGGCGGGCCGAAGCGGAAAACCGAAGGCCGGGCGAAATACAGATGGCATTCCGCCAGTGTCGACAGGGCGGCGGGCAGGTGGGGCTTTGGGCGAAACGTCATCAGGCTTTCACAAGGGAGGCGCGCTTTCGCAGCGCGTCCGGGTCGGCTTGCCGTATCCCGCGGAAGGCCACTCCGGCGCTGTGAAAGTTGAGCGTGCATCTGCGGGTGCTTTCAACTTGAGAGAGATTATCATGCTGTTTTCCTTCAAACGTTTCAGTGCTTTTGCCGTGCTCGCCGCACTGTCCAGTGGCCAGGCTTTCGCCCAGAACCCCGCGGATCAGCTCGCCGCCGCCTATCAGGCCGGCCGCAACCAGCTCGGCGTCATCAGCTACTGCGCCGAGAAGGGGCATGTCGGAGCGGACGTCGTCGAGATCCAGACCAAGGTGCTGGCCCTGATCCCGTTGCCGGCCGACAAGAGCGCAGGCGATGCCGCCGAGGCGCTCGGCAAGAAGGGCACGCTCTCGGTGATGGGCGTGGCCCAGGATATCGAGGCGGTTTCGAAGGCGCAGGGCAGCACGGCCGCAGCCTTCTGCAAGCAGCTCGGCGACGCCGTGAAACTGGCAGCCTCCTCGCTGCCGAAGTAAGTGCCGTTGAGGCCGCTCCTGCCAGAATTTGGCAGGGCGCGGCTTGACCTCAACCGTACTCGAGGTCGCATAGACCCGGCTCCTGCATCTGCATCGAAGGAGCCGGGCATGTCCCAAACGCCAGTCGTCAACATCAGCGTCATCACGCCGAAGCCCGAGTGCTTCGCTGAGTTCATGGAGCTGCAACTCGCCCAGCACCATGCCGTCCGCGGCAAGGTCGAGGGCTTGATCGGCGGGCGATTGTTCCGCTCGCGCGAGGATCGCGATGTCGTCCTGGTGACGATGTTCGAATCCGAGGAGGCGGCGCTGCGCTTTGCCCGTGACGAGCGTTTCACCAGCCATATGGCACGCGTTCGTCCCTTGCTGGAACGCGCCGTGCCGGGAGCCTATGGCGTCGCCTACGAGGTCGGCTCGCTCTGACGAGCCGACTGCAAGCCTTGCATTCCGGCGCCATGGCGTGTAAGGCGCGCCTTATCCCACATGGGGAGCATCACCTCGACACCGAGGCGTTCCGGTGACTGGTCAGCTTATGGCCGGCTCATTCGCTCCCCAGAGGCTCAACCGGAAGGACAAGAATACCATGGCTCTGCCCGATTTCTCCATGCGTCAGCTGCTCGAGGCCGGCGCCCATTTCGGCCACCAGTCGCACCGCTGGAACCCGAAGATGTCGCCGTTCATCTACGGGACCCGCAACAACATTCACATCCTCGACCTGTCGCAGTCGGTGCCGATGCTCTCGCGCGCCCTGCAGGCGGTCAGCGACACCGTCGCTCGCGGCGGCCGCGTTCTCTTCGTCGGCACCAAGCGCCAGGCGCAGGACGCCATCGCCGATGCCGCCAAGCGCTCGGCCCAGTACTATGTCAACTCCCGCTGGCTCGGCGGCATGCTGACCAACTGGAAGACCATCTCGGCCTCGATCCAGCGCCTGCGCAAGGTCGACGAGCTGCTCTCCGGCGGCGGCTCTGGCCTGACCAAGAAGGAGCGCCTGATGCTGGCGCGCGAGCGCGACAAGCTCGAGAAGGCGCTCGGCGGCATCAAGGACATGGGCGGCACGCCCGACATGATCTTCGTGATCGACACCAACAAGGAAGCGCTCGCGATCAAGGAGGCCCAGCGCCTCGGCATCCCGGTTGCGGCCATCATCGACTCCAACAGCGATCCGGACGGCATCACCTTCCCGGTCCCGGCCAATGACGACGCCGGCCGCGCCATCCAGCTCTATTGCGACCTCGTCGCCCGCTCGGCCATCGACGGCATCTCGCGCGCTTCGGGCGACCATGGCATCGACCTCGGCGCCGCCGAGGCCCCGATCGTCGAGCCGGCGATTGACGAGCCGGTGGCTGTCGAAGGCCAGGCTCAGGCCTTCGAGCTGCTGACCGGGCCGCGCGGCGCGCCGGACGACTTCATGAAGCTCTCGGGCATGGGCCCGGAGATCGTGCAGAAGCTCAACGATGGCGGTATCTTCCACTTCTGGCAGCTCGCTGCCATGAGCCCGGCGGATGTCACCAAGGTCGATCACGACCTCAAGCTCGCCGGCCGCATCGAGAGCCAGGGCTGGGTCGCCCAGGCGCGCGATCTCGCCGACGCCTGATTGTTCGAGACTGCGGCGCGTCATCGGCGCGTCGCACTTCGATACCTGATTGAAGCTCAAGCAGCGCCGACGCCGGAAACGGAGCGTCGGCGTTTGCCGATCGAGGCTTCGCTTTTTCGACGATGCGGCGCGCCACCGGGCGAAGGCCGCAAGACAGCAAGGACGACGCAAATGGCTGCGATCACCGCCGGCATGGTGAAGGAACTCCGCGACAAGACCGGCGCGGGCATGATGGACTGCAAGACCGCGCTCTCGGCCACCGACGGCAACATGGAAGCCGCCATCGACTGGCTGCGCGCCAAGGGCTTGTCCAAGGCCGCCAAGAAGGCCGGCCGCGTCGCCGCCGAGGGCCTCGTCGCCGTCGCCGTGCGCGGCCATAGCGGTGTCGTGGTCGAGGTCAACTCCGAGACCGACTTCGTCGCCCGCAACCTCGAATTCCAGGCTCTGGCCCGCACCATCGCTGATGTCTCGCTCGAGCGCGGCGGCGACGTCGAGGCGCTGGCCGCCCATCACTATCCGGGCGGCGGCACCGTCGCCGACGCGATCGCCAATGCGATCGCCACGATCGGCGAGAACATGACGCTGCGCCGCGTCGCGCAGGTCTCGGTCTCGGCTGGCGTGATCGGCTCCTATGTCCACGGCGCGGTCGCCGACGGGCTCGGCAAGATCGGCGTCATCGTCGGCCTGGAGACCAGCGGCAAGGGTGACGAGCTCGCCGCGATGGGCCGCCAGATCGCCATGCACATCGCCGCGACCAACCCGGTCGCGCTCGACCTTGCTTCGGTCGACCCGGCCGTGCTGGAGCGCGAGAAGGCGATCCTGGCCGAGAAGAACGCCGGCAAGCCCGAGCACGTGCTCGCCAAGATCGTCGAGAGCGGCCTGAAGAGCTACGCCAAGGAGTACTGCCTGCTCGAGCAGGCCTATATCCACGACGGCTCGAAGTCGGTCGCCCAGGTGCTGAAGGAGGCCGAAGGCAAGGTCGGCGGTCCGCTCAAGCTCACCGGCTTCGCCCGCTTCGCGCTCGGCGAGGGCATCGAGAAGGAAGAGACCGATTTTGCGGCCGAGGTTGCGGCTGCCGGCGGTACCACGGGCTGACAAGCTCGTTGATAGCGTTGAGAAAGGCCGCGCCTCGCGCGGCCTTTTTTGTAAGAAGAAGCTGTGGTCGATTCGGCCTGTTTCAGTTGCGAACCAAGGAGAGCCCCGATGAGACCTAAACGCGTTCTCGTGAAGCTCTCCGGCGAAGCCCTTGCCGGACCTCAAGGAAACGGCCTCGACGGCGCAACGCTCACTGCGCTCGCCGCCGACATCGCCCATGCCTCGCGCGAGGGTGTCGAGATCGGCATCGTGGTCGGCGGCGGCAATTTCTTCCGCGGCGTCCAGGGGCTCACCAAGGGGCTCGACCGCACCAGCGCAGACTCGATCGGCATGCTGGGCACGGTGATGAACGCGCTCGCGCTCGAACATGCGATCGAGAGCGCCGGCGCTCCGGCGCGCGCCATGTCGGCGGTACCGATGCCCTCGCTCTGCGAGAGCTATGCCCGCAAGCGGGCGCTCGACCATCTCACCAATGGCAAGGTCGTCATTCTCGGCGGCGGCACCGGCAACCCCTATTTCACGACCGACACCGGCGCGGCCTTGCGCGCGGCCGAGCTCGATTGCAGCCATCTCCTCAAGGCGACGCAGGTCGACGGCGTCTATTCGGCCGATCCGAAGAAGGATCCGAGCGCGACCCGCTACGACACGCTGACCCATGAGGACGCGATCAAGCGCGACCTCAAGGTGATGGACACCGCCGCCTTCGCATTGGCGCGCGACGCGGCGCTCACCATCGTCGTCTTCTCGATTGCCGAGCCCGGCATGCTCGCGGCCGTGTTGCGCGGCGAGGGCAGGGCGACCTACGTCACCCCCTGACAATCAATAGTTCGGCCAGTTACCGGGCGTCATGATCTCGAGCAGATGGCCGTCTGGATCGCGGAAATAGAGGCTTGTCCCGCCGCGATTCCAGCGCATGCGGCCCTCGATCTCGACGCCGTGCTGCCCGAGCCGCTCCTCCCATAAGGCGAGATCGTCGGCGTCGACGGCAAAGCAGATGTGCAGCGGTCCATGGCCGTCATGCGGCGGGATGCTGCCGCGTTCCGACATTTGCGTCTCGACCGAGGCGCCGCGCAGGAAAAGCAACAGGACGTTCTGGCCGCCGATGTCGTAGGCGAAGAGCGTTCGGGTCCTGAGCATGGACGAGAGCCCCAGCGTTCCCTCATAGAACGCGGCGGCGCGGTCGAGATCGTCGACATAGAGCGCGGTTTCGACGATGCGGTTCAGCCGGGGCATGGGATTCCTCCTCGCGGGGCCGGGGCCGTTCGTGCGGCCCTGAGCTTGAGCTAGGATGTGCTCCTGGCCTTGGCCAGAACTCAGGCGATCCTGCCGGCCATGCAAAAAGCCGGGGAGTTCCGATTCTGCTTGCGGACCAGTCGAGGAAAATGCTGTTGACGCATAAATCCTTGACCCTGCGGCGGCTGCTCGCCATGGTCGCGCGCATTTCCGGTGTTGCGTTTGCCGGGTTTCGACAAGGTTTTGAAGACGATGGCCCAAACCACTTTCGATCTCGCCGATCTCAATCGCCGCATGGACGGCGGCGTGCAGAAGTTCAAGAGCGACCTGGCTTCGCTTCGCACCGGCCGCGCCTCGGCCAATGTGCTCGATCCGATCACGGTCGAGGCCTATGGCGCGCGCACGCCGCTGAGCCAGCTCGCCACCGTCAGCGTGCCGGAGCCGCGCCTGCTCTCGGTCCAGGTCTGGGATCGCAGCATGGTCCAGGCGGTGGAGAAGGCGATCCGCGAATCCGACCTCGGCCTCAATCCCCAGACCGAGGGGCAGGTGCTGCGCATCCGCATCCCCGAGCTCAACGAGCAGCGCCGCAAGGAGATGGTCAAGGTCGCGCACAAATATGCCGAGGACGCCAAGGTGGCGGTCCGGCATGTGCGCCGCGACGGCATGGACCTGATCAAGAAGCTGGAGAAGGACGGGCACATGCCCAAGGACGACGTCACCAAGCAGACCGACCTCGTCCAGAAGGCGACCGACAAGCATATCGGCGAGATCGACCAGGCGCTCGCTGCCAAGGAAAAGGAAATCCTGCACGTCTAAAGTGCGTGGCAGGGCGCCGTCTTGTATCATCGGTGCATGAACGTTCGGCCCAGAAGAGGCATTCGATGTCAGACGGCGCGCGCCCGGCAGTTCCCGCCCATGTCGCCATCATCATGGACGGCAATGGCCGCTGGGCGCAGATGCGCAGCCTGCCGCGGCAGGAAGGGCATCGGCGCGGGCTCGAAGCGTTGCGTCGCACCGTGCGCAATGCCGCCGATCTCGGCATCCGCGTCCTGACGCTCTATTCGTTCTCGACCGAGAACTGGCGCCGGCCGATCACAGAGGTCTCCTTCCTGATGGGGCTGCTGCGCCGCTTCGTCGAGAACGACCTCACCGAGCTGAAGCAGGCCGGCGTGTGCGTGCGGATCATCGGCAACCGCGAGAATCTCCCGCCCGACCTGCGCGCGCTCGTTGAGCGGGCCGAGACGATGACGGCGGGCAATACCGGTCTCACCCTGGTCGTCGCCTTCAACTACGGCTCGCGCGACGAGATCACACGCGTGGCGCGGCGCCTGGCGCAGGAGGCGGTGGCCGGCCGACTCGCGCCCGAAGCGATCGACGAGGCGTTGCTCTCGTCGCATTTCGACACTGGCGCGCTCCCGGATCCGGATCTGGTGATCCGGACCTCGGGCGAGACCCGTATCTCGAACTTCCTGCTCTGGCAGGCGGCCTATGCCGAGTTCATCTTCACGCCGGTGCTCTGGCCGGATTTCGACCGCAAGGCGCTCGAGGATGCGCTGGCCGAGTTCCATCGCCGCGAGCGCCGCTATGGTGGCATCGGCCAACCGGCCGAAGCCAAGATGGGGGTCGCGTGAATGCGGCCGGCGCCGGCGCGGGCGCATCCGAACTTCGCCTGCGGGTCATATCGGCGCTCGTGCTCGCCGTGGTCATCCTTGGTGTCACCTTGTTCGGTGGCTGGCCCTTCCGCCTGATCTGGACCGCCGTTGCCGGCGTCGTTGCCTATGAATGGCTGACCATGGTCAGCCGCAGGAATGCGGTTGCGGCTGGAATTGGCGTCGGATTGGCCGGGCTCGCGTTCGGCTTTCTGCCCTTGAGCGGCGCGGCGCTCGCGGGCGTGTCGGCCCTTGCGGGATTGGTCGCCGCGATCGCGACGACACAGACCGGCAACCAGCGCCTGCTCGAAGTCTGCGGCGTCGCCTATGCGCTCTGCTTCGCGCTGGTGACGCCGGCGCTGCGCGAGACGCCCGAGCTCGGGCTCGCTTTGATCATCTGGACCTTCGCGGTGGTCTGGCTCACCGATATCGCCGCCTATTTCACCGGGCGCGCCCTGGGCGGGCCGAAGCTGCTGCCGCGCGTCAGCCCGAAGAAGACTTGGTCGGGCGCGCTCGGCGGCGCCCTGGCCGGGACCCTGTGCGCTACGGCGGTCTGGGCCTGGTTCTTCCCGGGGCTGCCATCGGGCCTCTGGCCGGTGCTCGTCGTCTCGCTCGCCGCCTCCGCCGCGAGCCAGGCCGGCGATCTGTTCGAATCGTCGATCAAGCGGCGCTTCGGCACCAAGGATTCGAGCCGCCTCATTCCCGGCCATGGCGGCTTCCTCGACCGGCTCGACGGCTACTGGGCCGTGCTGGTCTTCGCCGGCCTGCTGCTTTATCTGGCGCGCCTGGGACACTGAGCACCAGATGCCTCGCACAGTCACCATATTGGGGGCCACCGGCTCCATCGGCCGCTCGACGCGCGCCGTAATCGCCGAGAATCCGGAGCGGCTGCGGATCGCTGCGCTGGTCGCCGGCCGGGATGCCGCCGGGCTGGCGCGGATCGCCCGCGAGACCGGTGCGAGCTTCGCCGCGATCGCGGATGAAGGGCAGGGCGCCGAGCTCGCCGCAGCGCTGGCCGGCAGCGGCATCCGCCATGGCGCTGGCCGGGAGGCGGTGCTCGAGGCGGTTTCGCTCGATAGCGATATCGTGGTCAGCGCCATCTCGGGGGCGGCCGGGCTGGAGGCGACCTTTGCGGCGCTGACGCCAGGCCGGGTCGTCGCGCTCGCCAACAAGGAGAGCCTGGTCTGCGCCGGTGCCGCGGTGATGGCGCGGGCAAGCGCCGTCGGCGCCCGCATGCTGCCACTCGATTCCGAGCACAACGCCCTGTTCCAGGTGCTGGGGGCCGAGCCGATCTCGGCGGTCCGCACGATGACACTGACGGCCTCGGGCGGGCCGTTCCGGACCTGGCCGGCCGACAGGATCGCCGCCGCCACGCCGGAACAGGCGCTCGCCCATCCGAACTATGCGATGGGCGCCAAGATCACGATCGATTCGGCCAGCATGATGAACAAGGGGCTGGAGCTGATCGAGGCCTCCTTCCTGTTCGGACTCGGCGCCGACCAGCTCGACGTGCTGGTCCATCCGCAGCAGATCGTGCACGGGCTCGTCACCTTCCGCGACGGCTCGGTCAGCGCCGGCATGGCCGTGCCGGACATGCGCGTCGCGGCCGCCCATTGCCTCGGGGTCGATGGCAGGCTCGATGCGCCGCAAAGCCGTTTCCTCGATCTGGTCGCGGCCGGCCCGCTCGCTTTCGAGCGTCCCGATCTCGTCCGCTTCCCGGCATTGCGCCTCGCCATTGCGGCCCTTGCCGAAGGGGGCGCCATGCCGGCCGTGCTGAACGCCGCCAACGAGATCGCCGTCGAGGCCTTCCTCGATCGACGCATCGCTTTTCCTGCGATTCCGGCCCTGGTCGAGGCCGTCTGCGAGCAGATGGCGGGTGCCTTCCTGTCGCCGCCTTCCGATGTCACGGAGGCGCTCGCCGTTGACCACGATGCGAGAAACCGGACCCGCTCGCTCTTGTCCGGGGGCCGCTTCACTGTCACTTAGTGGCGGAAACCCGGAGAGTTTTATGGATATCGTCGGATCGGTCTGGCACGCGGCGAGCTTTCTGCTGGGCTATCTGCTGCCGTTCCTGTTCGTCCTCACCCTCGTCGTGTTCGTGCACGAGCTCGGCCATTTCCTGGTCGGGCGCTGGTGCGGCGTCGATGTGAAGACCTTCTCGATCGGATTCGGCCGCGAACTGTTCGGTTTCAACGACCGGCACGGCACGCGCTGGCGCTTCGCGATGATCCCGCTCGGCGGCTACGTCAAATTCTCGGGCGATGCCGACGCTGCCAGCTCGGCCGATGGCGCTGCGCTCGCCGGCATGAGCCGCGAGGAGCGCGAGCGTACCTTCCCGGCCCAGTCGATCGGGGAGCGGGCGGCAATCGTCGCCGCGGGGCCGATCGCCAATTTCCTGCTCGCCATCCTGATCTTCGGCGGGACGGCCTACTTCGTCGGCAAGCCGGTGCTGGCGCCGCGCGTCGATGCGGTTACGGTCGGCGGAGCCGCGGCGCGCGCCGGCCTTCAGTCGGGCGATCTGATCCAGCTGGTCGATGGCCGCGAGGTGAAGAGCTTCGCCGACCTGCAGCGGGCGATCTCGATTCGCCCGGGCGAGACCTTTCCGGTGACGGTCGAGCGGGGCGGCGCCCCGGTCGTCCTCTCGGTGACGCCCGATCTGGTCGAGACCTCCTCGCCGCTGGGCAAGCAGCGGCTCGGGATCATCGGGGTCCAGGCCTCGGCAAAGCCCGAGGATTGGACGACGCAGCATTTCAGCCTCGGCCAATCCGTGCTGCTCGGCATGAGCGAGACCTGGTTCGTGGTCGAGCGGACCTATGACTACATCGCCAAGCTGATCAAGGGGAAGGAATCGACCGACCAATTGTCGGGGCCGATCCGTATCGCCCAGGTCTCGGGCATGGTCGCCTCCAGCGGCGGGCTCCTGGCGCTGATCAACCTGGCGGCGCTGCTTTCGGTCTCGATCGGGCTGATGAACCTGTTCCCGGTGCCGATGCTCGATGGCGGGCACCTGCTGTTCTATGCGATCGAGGCGCTGCGGGGGAAACCCCTGAGCGAGCGCGCGCAGGAGCTCGGATTCCGGCTCGGTCTCGGGCTCGTGCTGATGCTCATGCTGTTCGTGACCTGGAACGATCTCGTCCACGTCCGCTCATTGCTGTGAACCCCTGTCAGCCTCGTGCAAACCAGCTTGCACGGGGCTGACGCGATCGGCGGCCAAGGCCGCCTGCACCGATGGATTGTGGCTTTTTATGGCCTGTTTTCGCGTACCGGGCCGGTTTTTCGGCTGGCGCGCGTGACCTACCAGCAACGACCCCCGCAAAAATCTTTTGTTAACGACAATGGCGGTTTGCACCCTGCGGGAAACTTTGTAGAAGCGTTTGGTCTTCAATGTCACCGAGCCTCGCCCGTAGCGGGGTTCCCCGTTCGCGGGGGGGTGACCCAAAGAATGGAATAGGCGACCCGATGACGTCGACGCTTCAGAGCCGGTCCTTGCGCATGCGGCTCTCTCGATCAGTCGGACTTGCGGCCGTCATGGTGGCCGTCAGCGGCGGCGTGGTGTTCGCGCAGTCCGTGATTGTCCAAGGCAACCGTCGTGTCGATGCGGAGACGATCCGCTCCTATGCGACAGGTCAGGGATCGAACAACCCGCAGGAGATTCGCCAGAGTCTCATGGCGACGGGCCTGTTCTCCAACGTTCAGGTCAGCCGCCGCGGGGCGCAGACCGTCGTCTCCGTGCAGGAGAACGACACGATCAATCGCGTCGCCTTCGAGGGTAACCGTCGCCTGAAGGGCGAGGTACTGCTCGGTCAGGTCCAGTCCAAGGCGCGTGGTCCGCTGAGCCAGCAGCTCATCGATGCGGACGTCGAGCGCCTCAAGGAAGTCTATCGCCGCGCCGGGTATGGCCTCGCCACGATCAGCGGCCGCATCCAGCCGCTGCCGAACGGCCGCTCGGACGTGGTCTTCACCATCTCGGAAAGCGGCAAGACCGGCATCAAGTCGATCAACTTCAGCGGCAACGGCGTCTACTCGTCGTCGCGCCTGCGTGGCTTGATGACCTCGACCGAGTCGAACTTCCTGAGCTGGATCAAGACCTCCGACGTCTATGATCCCGACCGGATCAATTCCGATCTCGAGTTGATTCGCCGCTATTACCTGAAGAACGGCTATGCCGACTTCCGCATCGTTTCGAGCGATGCGCGCTTCGACGATGCGGCTGGCGGCTGGGTCGTCGATGTCGCCCTCGATGAAGGCCCGCAATACAAGATCGGCAATGTCGCGGTCGATTCCCGTCTGCGCGACGTCGATCCGGCTGCGCTGCAGTCGCTGGTCAACACCTCTGCCGGCGACACCTACAATGCCGAGGCCGTCGAGCGCTCGCTGGTCACCTTGACCACCGAGGTGGCCAAGCGCGGCTATGCCTTCGCGCAGGTCCGCCCGCGCGGCGAGCGTGACGCGGCCGGCCAGCAGATCGGCATCACCTATGTCGTCGAGGAAGGCCCGCGGGTCTATGTCGAGCGCATCAACGTGCGCGGCAACACCCGGACCCGTGACTATGTCGTTCGCCGCGAGCTCGATCTCGGTGAAGGCGACGCCTACAACAAGGTCTTCGTTGACCGCGCCGAGCGTCGCCTGAACAATCTCGGCTTCTTCAACAAGGTCCGCATCACCAACGAGCCGGGCAGCGCGCCCGACCGCGTGGTCGTCAACATCGACGTCGAGGACAAGGCGACCGGCTCGTTCTCGATCGCCGGCGGCTACTCGACCTCGGACGGCATCATCGGCGAAGTCTCGCTCTCGGAGTCGAACTTCCTCGGTCGCGGCCAGTTCGTCCGTATCGCCGGCACGATGGGCCAGCGCACCCAAGGCATCGACTTCTCGTTCACCGAGCCGTATTTCCTCGGCCATCGGATCGCGGCGGGCTTCGATCTCTTCTCGAAGTTCAATGACAATACCAATATCGGCTATTTCGAGAGCCGCGTGACCGGCGGCCAGGTCCGCTTCTCCTTCCCGATCACGGAGGAGTTCTCGATCACGCCGCGCTATTCGATCTACACGACCGAGATCAAGATCCCGAACACTGCTGCGAAGCCGTATAACGACTGCTCCCGGCCGCTCGACGGGATCACTCCGGGGTTTGGCTCTTCCTCGGCTGCCTCGCAGACCTTCAACTGCTTGACGAACGGCGAAGCGACGGTCGCGGTCAAGGAGGCTCAGGGCACGACCCTGACCTCGCTGGTCGGCCTGAACTTCAACTACAACTCGCTCGACAATTACCAGAACCCGCGCAACGGCTTCGTCGCCGAGATCAAGCCGGAGTTCGCGGGCGTCGGTGGCGACTCGAAGTTCCTGCGCGTCAGCGCGGATGCCCGTTACTACAAGGAGTTCCTCGAGGACTTCGTTGGTATCGCTCGCATTCAGGGCGGCCACGTCCAGGCGACCAGCGGCGATCTGCGCATGATCGACCACTACTTCCTCGGACCGACGCTGGTGCGTGGCTTCGCGCCGTCCGGTATTGGCCCGCGCGACGTCTCGAACGACCCGACCGCGAACGCACTCGGCGGCACCACCTATTTCGGTGGCTCGCTCGAAGTGCAGTTCCCGATCTTCGGTCTGCCGCGCGATCTCGGCCTGAAGGGCGCAATCTTTGCCGATGCCGGTACGCTGTTCAACTATGACGGTGGCTCGAAGAGCATTACCAACGGAAGCTTCTTGGGCTGCCCGGCTGGTTCGGAGGGGCGTCAGTTCAACGTCAACGTGGGCTCCTCCACCTACCAGAACAACGTTGCTTGCGTGCGTGACAAGAACGTCATCCGCTCCTCGATCGGCGTGAGCTTGCTCTGGCAGTCACCGCTCGGCCCGATCCGCTTCGACTATGCCTATGCCCTGTCGAAGGATGATGGTCAGATCGGAACCGATCCGCGCACTGGCATCACTGCCAAGTACGGCGGCGACCGTACGCAGGCCTTCCGTTTCTCGGGCGGCGCCCGCTTCTGACCGGCGGGGCGCTCCCGCGCCCTGCAACGGATAATTTATGGCAGATCCCAATTTCTTTCCGATCGCGACCTCGCTGTCCTTCAGCGAGGTCGCTTCCTTGTCGGGTGTCGCCTTGCCCGAAGGCGTCGATCCCGAGCGCCGGATCGAGGGCATCGCGCCACTCGAAACAGCGGGTGGCAGCGATGCCGCCTATATGGACAACCCGAAATATGTCGTGGCGCTGACCGGGACGGCGGCCGGACTTTGCTTCGTCTCCCAGCGTTTCGCCGAGCGCGTGCCGGCTGGTACCGTCGCCCTGGTCACGCCGACGCCCTACCATGTCTTCGCCAAGCTGCTGTCGACCTTCCATCCGCAGGCGCTGCGGCCGGGCTCGATGTTCGGCTCGGCCGGTGTTGCTCCCGGCGCCTTCGTGCATGCGACGGCACGGCTTGAGGCCGATGTCACGGTCGATCCCGGCGCGGTGATCGGCCCGGGCGCGGAGATCGGCGCCGGCACGGTGATCGGCCCGAGCGCCGTCATCGGCCCACAGGTCCGGATCGGGCGGCAATGCTCGGTCGGCGCAGGCTCGACGCTGCAGGCGGCCTTGATCGGCAACCGCGTCATCATCCATCCGGGCGCACGGATCGGCCAGGACGGCTTCGGCTTCGCCATGAGCCCGAAAGGGCACGTGAAGGTGCCGCAGGTCGGCCGCGTCATCATTCAGGACGATGTCGAGATCGGCGCCAACACGACGATCGACCGCGGCGCCAGCCGCGACACGGTGATCGGCGAGGGCAGCAAGATCGATAACCTCGTGCAGATCGGCCATAACTGCGTGGTCGGGCGCCATTGCGTGATCTGCGCCCAGGTCGGCATGGCCGGGTCCAGCACGCTCGAGGATTTCGCCGTGCTCGGCGGGCAGGTCGGGCTGGCTGGCCACCTGACCATCGGCATGGGCGCGCAGATCGCGGCGCAGAGCGGTGTTGCCGGGGACGTTCCGCGCGGGGCGCGTTATGGCGGCTATCCGGCGCAGCCGGCATTGAGCTGGGCGCGCGAGGCTGCCTTGCTCAAGCAACTCGTGGCCAAGCGCGGCAAAGGGCCGAGCGGCGGCGAAAACGCTTGATCTCACGCCGACTTCCGGCAAAAGCAGCTTTGTATGACAGGTGACGTGCTTCGGCGCGGGGCGCAGGGCGTTCGAGGAGAAACGACACGATGACGGATGCGACCAAAGCGCTCGGCGTGGCCGATATCCAGAAGATCATGGCCTGCATCCCGCATCGCTATCCGTTCCTGCTGGTCGACAAGGTCGTCGAGATCGACGGGGACGCGTCCGGCGTCGGCATCAAGAACGTCACTTTCAACGAGCCGCAGTTCACCGGGCATTTCCCCGGCCGCCCGGTCTTCCCCGGCGTGCTGATGATCGAGGCGATGGCGCAGACGGCGGGCGTGCTTGTGGTCAGCGCGCGTGGCAGTGACGATCTTGCGGTCACCACCGTGCTGTTCACGACGATCGACAAGGCGAAGTTCCGCAAGCCCGTCATTCCGGGCGACACGCTGCGCTTCCACCTGACCAAGCTGGCGCACAAGCGCAACATCTGGTTCTACCGTGGCGAAGCCAGGGTCGACGGCGTACTCGTCGCCGAGGCCGAGTTGTCGGCCATGGTCGTGTGAGCCGGGGGACCGCGATGCACGCTCCCGCTTCCGACCAGCCGCAGGAATCCGCCATGAGCACCTCGATCCATCCGATGGCGATCGTCGACCCGTCCGCCAAGCTCGGCGCGGGCGTCAAGATCGGCCCGTTCTGCACGGTCGGTCCCGATGTCGCCCTTGGTGACGGCGTCGAGCTGATCAGCCATGTCGTCGTTACCGGGCGCACGACGATCGGACCGCGCACGAAGATCTATCCCTTTGCCTCGATCGGCCACCCGCCGCAGGATCTGAAGTACAAGGGCGAGCAGTCGACGCTGACGATCGGCGCCGATTGCGTGATCCGCGAAGGCGTGACCATGAATCCGGGCACCGAGGGCGGCGGCATGAAGACCGTCGTCGGCGATCGCGGCCTGTTCCTGGCCAACTCGCATGTCGGTCATGACAGCGTGATCGGCAACAACGTCATCTTCTCGAACAACGTCATGTGCGCCGGGCACGTCACGGTCGGCGATTTCGTCATCGTCAGCGGTGGCACCGGGCTGCAGCAGTTCGTTCGGATCGGCGATCATGCCTTCATCGGCGGCGGCTCGGGTGTCCTGCTCGACGTCATCCCGTTCGGGATGGTGCGCGACAATCCGGCCCATCTCGCCGGGCTCAATCTTGTCGGCCTCAAGCGCCGTGGCTTCTCGCGCGAGCAGATCCACGAGCTTCGCCGGGCGTATCGCCTGCTCTTCGCCGACGAAGGCACGCTCTCGGAGCGGGTCGAAGACGTCGCTGCCGAGTTCGCCGAGCATCCGCTGATCCACGAGATCCTCGACTTCATCCGCGCCGGTGGCGATCGGGGCATTTCCGTGCCGCGCGACGTGAACGCGCCCGAGCGGTGAGCACAAAGGCGGCCGATGCGGCAGGGCGGCCGCAGGGGCGGCGTATCGCTGTCCTGGCCGGCCGTGGTGACTATCCGGTGCGGGTTGCGGGCGCGGCCGTGGCGCAGGGCGCCAGCGTCTATGTCGCCGTGCTCACCGGCGCGGGCGATCCGGCCGACTATGCCGCCTACGATGCCAGGGAATACCGCCTGGGTCAGCTCGGGCGCTTTCTCGACGAGATCAAGCGTCGCCAGATTGACGAGATTGTCATGGTCGGCGCCCTGCCGCGGCCGAGCTTCGGCTCGCTGGCCCCGGAATTGTCGACCCTGAAATACCTGCCGCATTTCGCCCGCGCCTTCCAGGGCGGCGATGACCATCTGCTGCGCGGCGTCGTCTCCTTCTTCGAGGGCCAGGGGCTGCGTGTCGTCGGGCCGGCCGATCTCGCGCCCGATCTCGTTGCGCCGGTTGGAGCGCTCGGGCGCCACAAGCCATCTGCCGTCGCGCGCGAGGCGATTGCGACCGGCTTCAACTTGCTCGCTATGCTCTCGCCCTTCGACATCGGGCAGGCAGCGATCGTCGCCGACCACCGCGTCGTCGCGGTCGAAGCGGCGGAAGGCACTGACGCGATGATCGAGCGCGTCGCCGGCCTGGTCCAGGCTGGGCGCCTCAAGCCCAGCAAGGGCGACGGCGTGCTGATCAAGGCGCCCAAGCTCGGCCAAGACCTCAGGGTCGATATGCCGGCGATCGGCCCGGACACCGTGGCGCGTGTCGCCGCCGCAGGCCTTGCCGGCATCGCGGTCAAGGCTGGTAGCGTTCTGATCGGCGATCGTGAGCGCTTGGCGACGCTGGCGGATGCCTCGGGCCTGTTCATCGAGGGCGTGGCGTGACGCGCCCGTTCAGGCTGTTCATCGTGGCCGGCGAAGCCTCAGGCGACGCGCTCGGGGCCCGCTTCGTCGCGCGGCTGCGCGACGTGCTGGGCGAACGCTCGCTCGAGCTTTCGGGCGTCGGCGGCGAGGCCCTGATCGCGGAGGGGCTGCATAGCGCCTTTCCGCAGGAAGACATCGCCGTGATGGGCTTTGGCCCGGTGGTGGCACGCCTGCCGCTGCTGTTGCGCCGGATGTCGGACGCGGCGCGAGCAGCTGCCGCCTTCAAGCCCGATCTCCTGCTCACCATCGATGCGCCCGATTTCAGCCTGCGCGTCGCGAGGAAGGTCAGGCGGCTCGCCCCGGCCGTGCCGATCGCGCACTGGGTCTGCCCGAGCGTCTGGGCCTGGCGGCAGGGCCGGGCCAAGCGGATGAAGCCGCATGTCGACCGGATCCTGGCGCTCTTGCCGTTCGAGCCGGCCGCGCTCAAGCGGCTAGGTGGACCGGAAACCGTTTATGTCGGCCATCCCTTGATCGAGCGGTTGCAAGAGTATCGCCCGGGACCGGACGAGGCCACGCGCCGCGACGACCTGGAGGCTCCGACCATCCTGGTCCTGCCAGGCAGCCGGCGTTCGGAGATCAGGCATTTGCTGCCGCCCTTCGGCGAAGCGGTCGCTTTGGTCGCCGAGCAGTTGCCGCGGGCCCGCTTCGTGCTGCCCGCCGTACCGCGTCTGGTCGAGGCGATCACGCAGATCACCGCCGATTGGCACATCAAGCCGGAGATCGTGACGGGCGAGGCGGCCAAGCTCGCGGTCTTTCGTGAGGCGAGAGCCGCCTTGGCCGCCTCCGGCACGGTGACGCTCGAACTGGCATTGGCGCAGGTACCGACGGTCGCGGCCTATCGCGGTGCAGCCTGGGAGGCCGTGCTGGCGCGGCGACTGATCAAGCTGCCGAGCGTGATCCTGCCGAATCTGATCATCGGCGAGAGCGTGGTGCCGGAATTCATCCAGGATGAGGCTTCGCCGCAGGCCCTGGCCGGAGCGCTTCTCGCCGCAACAGCCGATGGCCCGGCCCGGCAGCGCCAGCTCGCTGGTTTCGCGACGGTCGAGCAGACCATGCGCAGCGCGGGCCCAAGCCCGGCGGCGAACGCCGTCAGTGCGGCGCTCGCCCTTGTTCGTGAGCCGACAGGCGGCTAACTGCCGATTACTCGACCACCGCGCCAGACGCCTTGGCGATCGGCGCCCATTTCGCTAGCTCGGCCTTCACGTGCTCGCCGAGCGCCTCCGGCGTCGAGCCGACGATCACCGCACTGACGTCCTCCAGGCGCTGCTTCACATTGGCGTCCTTGAGCGAGTCGTTGGCGGCGGCGTTGAGCTTGTCGACCACCGGGCGCGGCATGTTGGCCGGGCCGAACAGCGCGTTCCAGGTATAGGTCTCGTAGCCGGCGAGCCCGCTCTCGGCGATGGTCGGCAGGTCGGGGAAGGACGAGACGCGCTCCTTGGTGGTGACGCCGATGGCGCGCAATTGGCCGCTGCGGATGAATTGCGCCGAGGAGGGCAGGTTGTCGAACATGATCGGCACAGCGCCGGAGACGACGTCGTTCAGCGCCGGGCCGGCACCGCGATAGGGCACATGGTTCATGCTGACGGCGCCGAGCGACTTGAACAGCTCGCCGGAGAGGTGCAGCGGCGTGCCGACGCCCGAGGAGGCGTAGGAGTACTTACCCGGATTGTCCTTCAGCAGCTTCAGCACCTCCGGCACGGTCTTGGCCGGGAAGCTCGGATGCACGACCATGACGTTGGGCACCACCGCGAGCAGCGAGATCGGCGTGAAATCCTTGACCGCGTCGAAGGTGACGGTCTTCAAGATCGCCGGGTTCAACGCATGGGTCGAGATCGTCCCGAGCAGCAGGGTATAGCCGTCGGGTGTGGCACGAGCCACCGCGGTCGAGCCGATATTGCCGCCGGCGCCGGCGCGGTTGTCGATCACAATCGACTGGCCGAGCAGTTCGCCCATCTTCTGGCCGACAAGGCGCGCGACGATGTCGGTCGAGCCGCCGGCGGCGAAGGGCACGATCAGCGAGATCGGCCGCGTCGGGAACGGGGCTTGGGCGAAGGCGGCGCCGGCGAGAGGCAGGGCCGATGCGCCGGCCATGAAGCCGCGGCGGCTGAGACCTTCGGTTTTCGACATGGGCGAGGACACTCCTTTGTGGGTCGGCGACTGTAGCGCGCTGCGCGCAACCATCATCTGCATTGGATGCATCAATCACTGGAAACAATGAAGGCCGCGACGGGGTTCCGTCGCGGCCCTTGTTATTCCAGCGCGGCGCTTTTCAGCGACGGCCGATCGGCGTGTAATCGCGCTTGGGCGAACCGGTGTAGAGCTGGCGCGGGCGGCCGATGCGCTGGGACGGATCCTCGATCATCTCCTTCCACTGCGCGATCCAGCCGACGGTGCGCGCGAGCGCGAACAGCACGGTGAACATCGAGGTCGGGAAGCCCATCGCCTTGAGGGTGATGCCCGAATAGAAATCGATGTTCGGATAGAGCTTCTTCTCGACGAAGTACTCGTCGTGCAGGGCGATACGCTCGAGCTCCATGGCGACGTCGAGCAGCGGGTCGTCCTTGACGCCGAGCTCGGCCAGGACCTCATGCGTCGTCTTCTGCATGATCTTGGCGCGCGGGTCGTAGTTCTTGTAGACCCGGTGACCGAAGCCCATCAGGCGGAACGGATCGTTCTTGTCCTTGGCCTTGGCGATGTATTTCGGGATGTTGTCGACGCTGCCGATCTCCTCGAGCATCTTCAGCGCCGCCTCGTTGGCGCCGCCATGCGCCGGGCCCCACAGGCAAGCGACGCCGGCGGCGATGCAAGCGAAGGGATTCGCGCCGGAAGAGCCGGCGAGCCGGACCGTCGAGGTCGAAGCGTTCTGCTCATGGTCAGCGTGCAAGGTGAAGATGCGGTCCATCGCGCGCGAGAGAACCGGATTGACCTTGTAGTCCTCGGCCGGCACGGCGAAGCACATGCGCAGGAAGTTCGAGGTGTAGTCCAGCGAGTTGAGCGGGTACACAAAGGGCTGGCCGATCGTGTACTTGTAGGCCATCGCCGCCAGCGTCGGCATCTTCGCGATCATCCGCATCGAAGCGATCATACGCTGCTGCGGATCGGAGATGTCGGTCGAGTCGTGATAGAAAGCCGACATGGCGCCGACCGAGGCGACCATCACGGCCATCGGGTGCGCATCGCGGCGGAAGCCCTGGAAGAAGCGGGCCATCTGCTCGTGCACCATGGTGTGGCGCGTGACGCGATAGTCGAAGTCGGCCTTCTGCGCCGCCGTCGGCAGCTCGCCGTAAAGCAGGAGATAGCAGGTCTCGAGGAAGTCGCCGTGCTCGGCAAGCTGCTCGATCGGGTATCCGCGATGGAGCAGGACGCCCTCGTCGCCATCGATATAGGTGATCTGCGACTCGCAACTGGCGGTCGACGTGAAGCCGGGGTCGTAGGTGAACATCCCGGTCTGGCCGTAGAGCTTGCTGATATCGATGACCGACGGCCCGATCGAACCCGCTTTGACCGGCATGTCGACGGTCTTGCCTTCGACAGCCAACTGGCTGGTATTTCCGCTCATGGGTCCGATCCTTTCAGGCTCGTTCTTCAGTCATGTGCCCGGTCGAACGGGGGGCACCGGCTGCGTGTCGCGTTCCGGCGTCATCCGAACGGCCCACGATGACGGCTCCATGACGGGAATGTCGGGACGTCCGGGCGGGCAGGGTTCATCGAACTGATTTTGAAGCATTTTTTATGCCGGACCGGCAGCGGGAGCAGCCGATCCGCAGCGCGTTGCTAGACCAATTCCGCGAGGGGTTCAACCGAGCGGTCATTAGCCTTTCTGACGCGTCAGGCCGCGTCGGCGAGGCGCGCCAGCACCTCGTCGCGGCCGAGCACCGCCATCACGTCGAACAGGCCGGGCGAAGTGGTCTTGCCGGTCAGCGCCGCGCGCAGGGGCTGCGCCACCTGGCCGAGCTTGACGCCGCTCTCCTCGGCGAAATCGCGGATCGCGCTCTCCAGCGGCGGCGGCGCCCAATCCGATACCGCCGAGAGCTTTTCTGCCAGTTTCGGCATACGCTGGCGCGCAGCCTCGTCGAGCAAGGCGGCCGCCTTGGGCTCGAGCGCCAGCGGGCGCTGGGCGTAGAGATAGGAAGCGCTGTCGATCAGCTCGATCAGCGTCTTGGCGCGTTCCTTCAGGCCGGGCATGGCCGCCATCAGCTTGGCCTCCAGCTCGGGAGACGGCTCTGTGCCGATGCCGCGCGGCGGGCCGATTTCCGACCAGATCGCCTTCAGCGCCGTCATCAATTCGTGATCAGCGGACTCGCGCATATAGAGGCCGTTGAGGTTCTCGAGCTTGGCGTAGTCGAAGCGGGCCGGCGAGCGGCCGATCGAGGACAGGTTGAACAGCGAGATCATCTCTTCGGGAGAGAAGATCTCCTGGTCACCATGGCTCCAGCCGAGGCGCAGCAGGTAGTTGCGCAATGCGATCGGCAGATAACCCATCGAGCGATAGGCCTCGATGCCGAGCGCGCCATGCCGCTTCGACAGCTTGGCGCCGTCCGCCCCGTGGATCAGCGGGATATGCGACATGCTCGGCACGGTCCAGCCGAGCGCCTGGTAGATCTGCGTCTGGCGGGCGGCATTGGTCAGGTGGTCCGAACCGCGAATGATGTGGGTGACACCCATGTCGTGATCATCGACGACCACGGCGAGCATATAGGTCGGGTTGCCGTCCGAGCGCAGCAGCACGAGATCGTCGAGATTCTCGTTCTGCCAGGTGACGCGGCCCTGGACCTCGTCCTCGACCACGGTCTCACCGGTCTGCTCGGCCTTGAGGCGGATCACCGGCTTGACGCCTTCGGGCGCGGTCGCCGGGTCGCGGTCGCGCCAGCGTCCGTCATAACGCCACTGCTTGCCCTCGGCGCGCGCCGCTTCGCGCTCCGCGTCGAGTTCCTGCGGCGTCGCATAGCAGTAATAGGCCTTGCCGGCGGCGAGCATCTGCTCGGCGACCTCGCGATGGCGGGCGGCGCGCTGGAACTGGTAGACCGTCTGCCCGTCCCAATCGAGGCCGAGCCAGGCGAGGCCGTCGAGGATCGCGGCGATGGCGCCCTCTGTCGAGCGTTCGCGGTCGGTATCCTCGATGCGCAGCAGCATCTTGCCGCCATGACGGCGGGCATAGAGCCAGTTGAACAGCGCAGTTCGGGCGCCGCCAATGTGCAGGAATCCGGTAGGCGACGGCGCGAAGCGCGTGACGACCGTGTCACTCATGAAGGGAGGCTCCGGCGGAACGGGTAAGCGTGAGGCGAGGGCGATTGGGATACGGGCCTCGGCCGGGGCTGACATCCGGCGCCGCCGCTGTAACATGGCTTGCCGGCTGCCGTTAAGAGCCTCCTGCGGGGAGGGGGCACGATCATCGCGCGGCCGCGACGGGGGACTGATGCTCTCCTACGGGCCAGAACAGCGCCGTAGCAGGGTGGACGTGCTGGCTCTGCCTGCGCGCTTGCGACGCGTCGCCCATTTTTCCCAGCCACTATCTGCTGTCCTGCCCGATTGGGGCGGCCGCTTCCGTAGAGCACTCGAAACCGAGGTGGAGCGCCGCCGCCTGTTCAACTGGCTGCCGGTCTGCATGGGCGCCGGTGTGCTGTTCTACTTCCTGGCCGATCGCGAGCCGGGGCTGGCCGCGCCCCTGGCCGGGCTGGTGCTGTCTGCGTTCGCCGCGTTGCTGATGCGCCGGCGCCGCGCCGTCATGGCGGTCTGTATCGCGATCGCGGCAGCCTTTGCCGGCTTTGCGGCCGCGACCTGGCGGACGGCAAACATCGCGGCGCCGGCGCTCGCCCGCAATCATGTCGGCAAGCTCACCGGATTCGTCGAGGCACTGGAACAGCGCGAGAAGGGCGTGCGCATCGTCATCCAGGTCACGGACCTGCCGGGCGTCGATCCCGGGCAGCGGCCTCGGCGGGTGCGCGTCACCACGCCGGTGACGACGCTGAAGCCCGGCGACCATATCAGCGCGACCGCTCGCCTGTTGCCGCCGCCAGGCCCGGCGCGCCCCGGCGGCTACGACTTTGCCCGCGATGCCTTCTTCCAGGGTGTCGGCGCCGTCGGCAACATCGCCGGCAAGATCGCGCTCACACCGGCCCCGATCCCGATGCCGCGCCGGCTCGCCCTGGCGGTCGCGATCGACCAGGCCCGCAACGCGCTGACCGAGCGCATCGCGACCAGCGGCGGCGGGCAGGCGGGAGCGATGGCGGCGGCCCTCGTCACCGGCAAGCGCGGGCTGATCAGCGAGGCGACCAACAACGACCTGCGCGCCGCCGGCATCTACCACATCGTCTCGATCTCCGGCCTGCATATGGTGCTCGCTGCCGGCACGATCTTCTGGCTGGTGCGGGCCTTGCTCGCGCTGTCGCAGACGGCGGCGCTGCACTGGCCGGTGAAGAAGCTCGCGGCGCTCGCCGCCATGCTCGGCGCCACCGCCTATTGCATTTTCTCCGGCGCCGATGTCGCGACCGAGCGCTCGCTGATCATGACGCTGGTCATGCTGGGGGCGATCCTGGTCGACAGGCCGGCACTCTCCATGCGCAACCTCGCTCTGTCCGCGATCATCGTGCTGCTGCGCGAGCCGGAGGCGCTACTCGGGCCGAGCTTCCAGATGTCTTTCGGTGCGGTCGCGGCGCTGATCGCTTTTGCCGAGCGCTGGCAGGAGCGGGTGCCCGATGCCGCGGCCGCCGCATGGCCCTGGCCCCTGCGGCCGCTCTGGCTCTCGGCCGTCGGCATTCTGACGACCACCATGGTCGCGACCGCGGCGACGGCGCCTTATGGCGTCTACCATTTCCAGACCTTCAACCCGTTCGGCCTGCTCGGCAATGCGCTGGCGCTGCCCTTCGTCTCGCTGATCGTGATGCCCGCCGCGGTCTTCGGCGTGCTCGCCTATCCGTTCGGGCTCGACTGGCCGGCCTGGGCGCTGATGGGCTGGGCCTCCGGCTATGTGCTCCAGCTTGCCCATTGGGTCGCCGGCATCGACCGCTCGACCGTAGTGCTGCCTGCTTTCGGCTCGACCGCCCTGATCCTGTTCTCGCTGTCGCTGCTCTGGCTGACCTTGTGGACGACGGCGCTGCGCTTCCTTGCCGCGCTGCCCTTGGTCGGCGGGCTGGCGCTGGCCTCGGCTCCGTCACGGCCCGACATCCTGATCGAGCGTGACGGCTCGGGCGTGCTGGTGCGGGGGCAGGAGGGGAAGATGGTGCTGGCCGGCAAGCCGAGCCGCTTCGTGCTGACGCAATGGCTGCATGCCGACGGCGATTCGCGCGCGCCTGACGATGCGGCGCTGCGCAATGGCGCCGCTTGCGATGCGCGCGGCTGCATCATCCGCCTGCCGGACGGGCGCAGCGTCGCCTATACGCGCGACCGCATTGCCTTGGTCGAAGACTGCCAGCGCGCCGACCTCGTGGTGACGTCACTTTATTGGACAGCCCCTTGCGCTGCCCGCCTGATCGACCGCAGCGCGCTCATCCGCGACGGCGCCACCGCCTATCACGCGGCTGGTGGCGGCTGGCGCGCCTATACGGCCGACGAGGTCACGCGCCTGCGTCCATGGACCCGGGCGCGACCGGAACCGAGGCCAGCGCCCGAATCAACACCTGCTCCGGCAACTGCCGCAGCAGCTGCGGAGTCGGCACAGGATGCCGAGGCGCTTCAGTAGCGCCGCATCAGGTTGACGAGCCGGCCCTGGATCTTGACCCGGTCGGGCCCGAGCACGCGCGTCTCGTAGGCGGGGTTGGCGGCCTCGAGCGCGATCGAGGAGCCGCGCTTGCGCAGCCGCTTCAGCGTCGCTTCCTCGTCGTCGATCAGGGCGACGATGATGTCGCCAGTATTGGCGGTGTCCTGCTTGCGGATCACGACGGTGTCGCCGTCGAGGATGCCGGCTTCGATCATCGAATCGCCGCGGACTTCGAGGGCGTAATGCTCGCCGCCGCCGAGCATGTCGGCCGGCATCGTAACGCTATGGCTGCGATCCTGTATCGCCGAGATCGGCGTGCCGGCAGCGATGCGGCCCATGACGGGAATGGAAACCGTCGAACGCCCGTTCTCTTCAGCAGCCGGGCGCGGCTTTGCCAGAGTGGCTGCCGGGGCGGGGGCAGGCGGGGTCTGGCCAAGGCCGCCCTGGACAATGGAGGGGCTGAAGCGGCCGCGCTGCGCCTGCGGTCCGCCGATGCCGTCCGGCATCTTGATGACTTCGAGGGCGCGGGCCCGGTTCGGAAGCCGGCGAATGAAGCCGCGCTCCTCCAGCGCCATGATCAGGCGATGAATGCCCGACTTGGAGCGCAGGTCGAGCGCATCCTTCATCTCGTCGAAGGAGGGCGGCACGCCGGATTCGCGCAGGCGCTCATGGATGAAGCGAAGCAGTTCGAACTGTTTGCGTGTCAGCATGGTCGCGCCGCTCGCCTCTCGGGCTAGAATCGAAACAAAGCACGAACACCATAGCTGTTCGCTTTGTGTTCCGCAAGGGATTGCCCGAGCAGAACGCATGCTTCCAGAGCGTTGTCATCCCGGGCGACCGAATGGGAGACCCGGGATCCATTCCGGAGCCTTTCCGAATGAGGTTCCGGAATGGATCCCGGATCGGCGCCGCTGACGCGGCTTGTCCGGAATGACAAGGTGTGAGGATTGGAACTCTGGCTAGCGCAACCGGATGATCCGGCAGGGATCGCCCGCTTTGGCCGCTTCGGCAAAGGCCGGGCGGATCACCAGGGCTTCGGCGCGCGACAGGTTCGCCAGCATCGAGGAATCCTGCTTGGCGAAGGGCCTGACCCGCCGCTCGCCATCGATGGTCTCGACAGTGGCGCGCAGATAGTCCTGGCGCTCGTCATTGGCCGGCAGATCGACGGCGAGGATGGCGGCTTCGCTGCGATCGCGCTCGGGCTCGGCGATGCCGAGCAGGGCTTCGACCAGCGGCATCGCGAAGAGATGGCCGCAGACGATCGAGGAGACCGGGTTTCCGGGCAGGCCGAGCGCGACCATCGGTCCGAGCCGGCCCATCATCATCGGCTTGCCCGGGCGCATCGCGATCTTCCAGAAGCCGAGTTCCATGCCCTGAGCCTTCAGCGCCGCCTGGACGAGATCGTGCTCGCCAACCGAGGCGCCGCCCAGCGTGATCAGCACGTCGGCGGACGCCTTGCGTGCCGCGTCGATCTTGTTGGCGAGGTCGGGATGGTTGTCGCGGGCGATGCCGAGGTCGAGCGCCGTGCCGCCGGCCTGCTCGATCAGCGCGGCGAGCGCGAAGCTGTTGGAGGCGACGATCTGGTCGGGACCGACCGGCTCGCCGGGCAGGACGAGCTCGTCGCCGGTAGCGAGGATCGCGACCAGCGGCTTGCGGCGGACGGACAGGGTTGGATGCCCCGCAGCGGCGGCGAGGCCGAGCGCAGCGCTGTCGAGCCGGCGGCCGGCCTTCAGCAGGATCTCGCCGGTCTCGAAATCGAGCCCGGCCGGGCGGATGAACTGGCCTTTGTTCGCCGGACTGGTGACGCGGATGACCGGGCTGCCGACGCCTTCGGCATGCTCCTGGATCAGGATCGCGTCAGCGCCATCGGGGATGGGCGCGCCGGTGAATATGCGCACCGTCTCGCCCGGGCCGACCGGGCTGGGAAAGCCACGGCCGGCGGCGGATTCACCGATGACCTTGAGCTCCTTGCCCGGCTCGAGATCGGCGGCGCGGGCGGCATAGCCGTCCATGGCCGAATTGGCGAAGGGCGGTTGGGTTCTGAGCGCGGCGACATCCCCGGCCAGCACGCGGCCGGCGCAGTGTGCCAGCGGCAGCGTCTCGGCCTTAGTCGGACCGGGCACGCTGTCGAGCAGCGCCTTGAGCGCGACCGGGACGGGGGTGAGGCTCATGCCTATGGTCCTGCGATCTCGTAGGTTCCGGACTTGCCACCGGATTTATGCACGAGTCGGATACCTTCGATATGCATGGCGCGATCGACCGCCTTCACCATGTCGTAGACAGTGAGGCAGGCGACGCTGACGGCGGTCAGCGCTTCCATCTCGACACCGGTCTTGCCGGTGAGCTTGACCTCGGCGCGCACGCGTACGCCCGGCAGGCCCTCGTCGATCGTGAGGTCAACGGAAATCTTGCTCAAGAGCAGCGGATGGCAGAGCGGAATCAGCTCATGGGCGCGTTTGGCGGCCATGATGCCGGCGAGGCGGGCAGTGCCGAGCACATCGCCTTTCTTGGCCTCGCCATCGCGGACGATGGCGAGTGTTTCCTGCTGCATCACCACATGGCCTTCGGCGACGGCGACCCGGACAGTCTCGGCCTTGTCGCCGACATCGACCATATGGGCTTCGCCCTTCTGGTCGAGATGGGTCAGGCGGCTCACGCTGCCGCCTCGGTGGCCTTGCCTGTCAGAAGCTCGCGCGTTGCAGCCGCCACGTCCGCCTGCCGCATCAGGCTCTCGCCGACGAGGAAGGTGTCGACGCCGCAAGCCTGCAGGCGGGCGATGTCAGCATGCGTGAAGATGCCACTTTCGCCGACCAGCAGGCGGTCCTTCGGCACGCGCGGCGCCAGGCGCTCGGTGACGGCGAGGTTGAGCTCGAAGCTGCGCAGGTCGCGGTTGTTGATGCCGACCAGCCTGGTGTCGAGCTTGAGCGCGCGCTCAAGTTCGGCTTCGTCATGGACCTCGGCGAGCGCGGCCATGCCGAGCGCCTTGGCGGTAGCGTTGAGCTCGCGCGCGGCCGTGTCATCGAGCGAGGCCATGATGATCAGGATACAGTCGGCGCCCCAGCTCCTGGCTTCGAAGACCTGATAGGGCTCGAACATGAAGTCCTTGCGCAGGCCGGGCAGGCCGGAAGCGGCGCGCGCCTCGCCGAGATATTCCGGCCGGCCCTGGAAGGAGGGCGTGTCGGTCAGCACCGAGAGGCAGGCGGCGCCGCCTTCGGCATAGGCCCTGGCCAGTGCGGGCGGGTCGAAATCGGCGCGGATCAGGCCCTTGGACGGCGAGGCCTTCTTGATTTCGGCGATCAAAGCCGGGCCGCCGGCGCGGTGCTTGGCTTCGAGCGCACCGATGAAGTCACGCGGCGCGGGCATAGCCGCGGCGCGCTTCTCGATCTCGGCCTGGGGCACCGCGGCGCGGGCAGCCGCGATCTCCTCGCGCTTATAGGCCTCGATCCGCCTGAGGATATCGGACATGGGCAGCCTCACGCATTGGAGCTAGCGACCAGGGTCGCGAGCGCCGCCTTGGCCTTGCCATTGTCCAGCACCGCATAGGCTTGCGCCAGCCCCTCGCCGAGCGTGGCGGCCTTGCCGGCGACGGCGAGCGCCGCGGCGGCATTGAAGGCGGCGATGTCACGGAAAGCGCTTTTCGCCCCACCGAGCACGTCCTGCAGCGCCTGCGCATTCTGCGCCGGCTCGCCGCCGCGCAGGTCCTCAGGCTTGGCGCGGGCGATGCCGACATCTTCGGGCGCGATGTTGAAGCTCTTGATCCTGCCATCCTTCAGCGCGACGACGCGGGTCGGGCCGGTTGTGGTGATCTCGTCGAGCCCGTCGGAGCCGTGCACGGCCCAGACCGTCGTCGAGCCCAACGATTGCAGCACCTTGACCATCGGCTCCAGCCAGGTCTCGGAGAAGGCGCCGATCAATTGCCGCTTGACGCCGGCCGGGTTCGAGAGCGGGCCGACGAGGTTGAAGATGGTGCGGGTGCCGAGCTCGGTGCGCACCGGCGCGACATGGCGCATCGAGGCGTGGTGGGTCGGCGCGAACATGAAGCCGACGCCGGCTTCGGCGATGCAGCGCTCGGTGCCGGCCGGTTCCAGCCCGACCTTGACGCCGAGCGCGGTCAGCACGTCGGCGGCGCCGGAGCGCGAGGACGCCGCGCGGTTGCCGTGCTTGGCCACCGGCACGCCGCAGGCCGCGACGATGATCGAAGCCAGCGTCGAGACATTGTAGGAACCGGAGGCATCGCCGCCCGTGCCGACAATGTCGATCGCGTCGGCCGGGGCCTCGACGGTGAGCATGCGGGCGCGCATGGCGGTGACGGCGCCGGCGATCTCCTCGGTGGTCTCGCCGCGCACGCGCAGCGCCATCAGGAAGGCGGCGGCCTGCGCGTTCGTCACCTCGCCGGAGAGCATCGATTCGAAGGCGTCTCTAGCCTCCTCGCGTGACAGCGAGGCGCCGGTCGCGACCTTGGCGATGAAGGGTTTGAAGTCGTCCATGGGAACTCGATCGATCAGGCTGTCGCGGAAAGGGCGGCTTTGGCGTTCTGGCGCGACCATCGCTCGGCGAGATCGAGGAAATTGCGCAGGATCGTCGCGCCATGCTCCGAGGCGATGCTCTCGGGATGGAACTGCACGCCGTGGACCGGCAGGTCGCGATGCGACAGCGCCATGATCATGCCGTCGCCGGATTCGGCTTCGATCGAGAGCTCAGTCGGGCAAGTCTCGCGCCGGACGACCAGCGAATGATAGCGCGTCGCTTCGAGCGGGCCGTTGATGCCGTGGAACAGGCCGCGGGCCCGGTGCGTGATGGTCGAGACCTTGCCGTGCATCGGTAAAGGCGCGCGCACGACCTCGCCGCCGAAGACCTGGCCGATCGCCTGCAGGCCGAGGCAGACGCCGAAGATCGGCTTCCGGTCGGCGCCCCGGCGGACGAGGTCGAGGCAGATGCCAGCTTCGTTCGGGGTGCAGGGGCCGGGCGAGAGCACGATCGCATCGTGGTCGCCGGCGAGGGCGTCATCGACGGAGAGCGTATCGTTGCGGCGCACGTCGACCTGCGCACCGAGCCCGCCGATCAGGTGGACCAGGTTCCAGGTGAAGCTGTCGTAATTGTCGATCAGCAGGATGCGCATCGTCTTGGGGCCGTCCCAACCCAGTTTCTTAGGGCTTGCACATGCCCCCGAACCCGCGTGCCGGTCAAGCATGAGGGCGCGGAGCTGGTCGCTCCGCACCCTCGAAAGATTGTCGTCGGTATCGACGAACGGGGTTACTTCACCCGGCGGTAATGCGCCGTCATGAACTGGACCCATTCGCCATTCTCGCCCTTTGTCTGCGAAGACAGGATGTGATGGTCCGGGCTCTTGATCTCGAGGATGTCCTGGTAGGCCGTGATCTTGCCGGGCTTGGTGAAGTCGGGGCCTTCCGTGTCGAGCGTCAGCACTTTGCCGGCAGCGTCGCGCGTGCCGGTATAGACCCAGAGATTGCCCATCATCGAGCCGATGAAGGAGCCGACATAGCGCTCCTTCTGCGGATCGTAGCCCAGAGTCATCCGGGTTACGGCAGGGCTGCCGTCCGGCATCTGGCCGGTGCCGTCGCCGACGAGCCAGAGCCCGCCGAAAGACGAGAAGGATTGCGTGCCCGAAGACTTCATCGGCGGCTGGTCCGGGCCCATCAGGCACTCGGCCTCATAAGTCCATTCGCCGACGAACTGGTGGAGCCATTCATGCTCCGCCTGGGGCTTGGCCGGCATGCAGCCGCTCATGTCGTTGGCCTGGGTCTTGTCGCGTTCTGCGGCGTTGGTCATGGCAGTTCCTCCTTTGCGTGCTTCTTTGCGATCGACTGTCGAATGCGCTGCGGTCAGGCCGCGGCAGCAACCAGCTGCGGGCGTTCCGTGGCCTGCTTGAGCGCAGAGAGGCCCTTCTCGAAATCACCGCCGACCATGCGGTCCATGTTGAAGATCGTGCCCATGACCTTGCCCATGAACGGGCAGGCGCCCTGCATGTGCCAGGTCACCAGCGTGCCGCCCTCTGCCGGGGTGAGGCTGAAGGTGATCAGGTTGTGGCAGGCCATGGGCTTGGTCATGTCGAGCGTGACGGCGAGCTTGGTCGGTGCCTGGACCTCGACGATCGTAAGTTCGCCGGTGCCGGCCTGCTTGTTGCCGTCGAAGGCGTAGATGGCGCCGACGCCGGAGGTCGCGCCCCTGAAGCTGCGCGTCATCGCCGGATCCTTCTTCTCATAGGGCGACCAGGCGCCCCATTCCTGGAAGTCCGCGAGCAGAGCGAAGATGCGCTCGGGCGTCGCCCGGATCGTCGCGGAACGGCTGACCTGGAAAACATCGGGCTTGCGGGCGGCGACAATGAGGACGCCGGCGACGAGGGCGAGCACGGCGATGGCGATGTATGTGAGCATGGCACTCTCCTGTGTTGCGTGGGTGTGGGTCAGGCGTCGAGACGGACGGGGAACAGGCGGCGCAGCCGCGGATCGCGCAGATAAAGGCCGCCCCAGGCCAGGAGGCCGAGATAAAGGCCGAAGAGGAGATGGCTGAAGAGCGGGCTGCCGACGCGCAGATGCGTCGCCATCGCGCCGCCGAGCAGGCCGGTCAGCAGGATCGCGCCGAGCACCGACGTGCGCGGCAGCGCGTAGAGCAAGGCGATGACCAGCGTCATCACGCCGAGTCCGCGGGCCAGCTCCGGCGAGCCGGAATAGCCGAGCTGCTGCATGGTCTCGGTCACGATGGCGAGCGGCGCGAGCTTGATGCCGCCGTCGAAGATCAGGAACGCGACGACGAGGCCGCTCATGATGCGCCCGGCCCAGAGCTGTCCGGTCGGCGTGGCGGTGTTGATGGAGACGGACTGCATGGGATGCTCCGCTGGATA
The DNA here is from genome assembly GCF_902506165.1 of Bosea sp. 29B. NCBI lineage: Bacteria > Pseudomonadati > Pseudomonadota > Alphaproteobacteria > Hyphomicrobiales > Alloboseaceae > Allobosea > Allobosea sp. 29B. Next base: position 5,401,802 of record NZ_LR733817.1, on the reverse strand, counting down.
CAAGGCTCCGCCTGCCCGGCTGCGAGGACAGCCGGTTGGGGACGCATGACGATGTGAATGGCGCCGGCTGCCCGGCGCCGCTGCTTACTTGGGCGCTGAGACCAAGGCCCAGAGCACGCCGAACGGGTCGCGATACTGGCCGTAGCAGTCGCCCCAGAACATCAGGTCGACCGGGGTGACGACCTCCATCCCGGCCTCGACGCCGCGCTTCCACCAGAAGTCGATGTCGTCGACGCGCAGGGTGAGGGTGAAGCCCTGCGGCTTCTCCCAGGCGTAGCCGTGCTCGGGATAGGGATCGCTCAGCATCAGCGAGCCGTCGTTGACGTAGAGGTGGATATGCATGGTCCGCCCCTTTTCGTCGACTGGCATGCGGGCCACTTCCTGCGCGCCAAAGGCCTTCTGGTAGAATTCCGAGGCCTTCACCGCGCCGTCAACGGCGAGATAGGCGACGACGCCGCCGCGGGTCTCGGGCTGGGCCTGCGGCTGGATGGCTTCTGCAGCTTGGGACATTGTCGAACTCCGATGGCGGGTTGGTAGGCGCTTCGATTGGATTCAGACCGGTTAAGTCCGGTCGGCTGCTGCAAGGACGTTGGCGGTCCGGGCGTTCCGACAGGGCGAGTGAAAATTTCTTCGCAACGCCATTTTTGCAATCTATCTTGATGGCAAGATAAATCCGATATTGTCTCGATGTCAAGATATTTGCATCATGCCCCCTATCGGATCAGCGGAGGCGGGGATGAACGACAGGACGGAGCAAGGCGGCGATCATATCGACCGGCTGCGCGGGCAATGGCAGCAGGAACTGCCGGAGCTCGATACCTCGCCCATGGCGGTGATCGGCCGGGCGCGCCGGATCACATTGCGGCTGCGGCCGGGAATCGAGGCTGTTTTTGCCCGCCATGGGCTCGATGCCGGCGAATTCGACGTGATCTCGACGTTGCGACGGGCCGGAGCGCCATGGCGGCTGACGCCGACCGAACTCTACCGCACGCTGATGATCTCCTCGGGCGGGCTCACAGCTCGCCTCAACCGTCTGGAGGCGGCCGGGTTGATCCGGCGGCGCGAGGCGGAGGAGGACAAGCGCAGCCTCCTGGTCGAATTGACCGAGGCCGGCCGCGCCAAGGCCGAGGCGACGTTCCGCGAGGACATGGCGCTGGAGAAGCACCTGCTCGCAGGGCTGAGTGCGCACGAGCAGGAGGAACTGGCGGCGCTGCTGCGCAAGCTCGCGCTCAGTCTGGAGAGCGCCGACATCGGCTAGAGCGAGAGCGTGTTCGCCCTCAGCCCGCCGCCGGAGTGTGGCAGCAGGACGCCGACGGCTCCTCGTGCCAGCGGCCGGTCATGTCGGTCTTGCCGGGCGTATCGTAGCGGTCGTGCGGGCGGACCCAGTCGGTCAGGTTGCCGGCCGGGCCGGTCTCGTTGCGACCCTTCGGCGTCAGGTCGAGATACATATAGGTGCCGAGCACCTCCTCGGCGCCGCGGCCGAAGGTCGAGTAGGTCTGGTAGATCGTCCCATCCGCGTCCTTCTCGAAGACGGTGTGGCCGGACAGGTCCTCCAGCGGCGAGGCGATCGTCTCGAAATTGTAGGAGGCGTTGGCGAGCTGCTCCGACGCGTAGGAGACGTCGAAATCGTAGTTGAAGTCGCTGCCATGGGACGAGACCCAGTGGAAGCGCCAGCCCATGCGGGTCTTGTAGGCCTCGATCTCGGCGAGCGGCGCCCGCGCGACCGCGACATAGGCGACGTCATGGCGCTCGAGATGCTGCAGCACGCCGTCGACATGGTCTGCCTCGAAGGAGCAGCCGACGCAGCCCTCGAACTGGCCGGGCGCCAGCATGAAATGCTTGACGATGAGCTGGCTGCGGCCGCGGAAGAGGTCGGCGAGCGTCTGCTTCCCGGTCGGCGTATCGAAGACATAAGTCTTCTCGATCCGGATGCGCGGCAAAGCGCGGCGCTCGGCGGCGATGGCATCGCGCTGGCGCGTCAGCTCCTTTTCCTTGACGAGCAGGGCCCTGCGGGCGGCGATCCAGTCTTCCTTGCTGACGGTGGTCTGCGTCATGGTCGGTCTCCTCGCTGCGCTGGCCGCCTCGGATCCTGAAGCTCAGGAGTCCGAGGCAAGCGGTTGTCATCGACGAGTTTTTGGCTTCGACCGTTTGTAGCCGGCACCATTCGCTCGTCGCCCCTTTGAGGCAAGGACGAACGGGCGGGCGTTGTGCCGACACGGCACCTCAGAAATTTCAAGCAGCGATTGCTCGCCGGTCTCAGCCGGCCGCGACCTGTCCGCTCTCGCGCATCAGACGGTCGATATGCTGGCGGATATGGGCGGCCTCGCTGGCCGAGCCGGCCAGCGCAATGGCGCGATTGAAGGTCGTGCGCGCCTCGCGGTCGCGGCCGAGCTGCATCAGCAGCCAGCCCTTGAAGCCGAAGAAGTAGAAATAGCCAGAGAGCTGCTGTTCGAGCGGCTCGACCATCGCCAGCGCCGCCTCCGGCCCGCGCAGCTTGGCGATGGCGACGGCGCGGTTGAGCGTGATCACCGGCGATGGCTGGATATGCTCCAGCGTGGCGTAAAGGATGTCGATCTGGGCCCAGTCGGTCTCGTCCGCCCGCGCCGCGCGGCTATGAACGCCGGCGATCGCTGCCTGGATCTGGTAAGGACCGGGCCGGCGATGGCGCATTGCCTTGTCGACCAGCGCCAGGCCTTCGGCGATCATCTCGCGGTTCCAGAGCAAGCGGTCCTGATCCTCCAGCAGGACGATCTGGCCGTCGGCGTCGAGACGCGCCGCGGCGCGGGCGTGCTGAAGCAGCATCAGGGCGAGCAGCCCTATGATCTCCGGCTCGGTCTGGAACAGCCGCAGCAACAGCCGCGTCAGGCGGATCGCCTCCTCGCTGAAGGGGCGGCGGCGGTCGCTTTCGGCGCCGCTGGCGGAGTAGCCCTCGTTGAAGACGAGGTAGAGCATCGCCGCTACCGCCGCGAGGCGCTCGGCGCGTTCGACCGGACCGGGCGTCTCGAACGGGACGTGGGCAGTAGCAACGCGCGCCTTGGCGCGGGTGATGCGCTGTTCCATCGCGCTCTCGCCGACCAGGAACGCACGGGCGATCTGCTTGACGCTGAGCCCCGAGACGATGCGCAAGGCGAGCGCCACCTGCTGCGTCGACGGGAGATCGGGGTGGCAGCAGATGAACAGCAGGCGCAGGATGTCGTCGCGGTAATGGCCGCCGTCGAGCCTCTCGGCGACCTCGCTCTCGGCGTCACCGAGATCGGAGAGCCGGTCCTCCTCCGGCAGGGCTTCCTGCTTCTTCTGCCGCCTGACCTGGTCGAGCGCGACATTGCGGCCGACGAAGATCAGCCAGGCGGCGGGGTCGCGCGGCGGGCCGTTCTGCGGCCAGGTCCGGAGTGCCCGGAGGCAGGCCTCCTGATAGGCCTCCTCGGCGATGTCGAGATCGCGGAAATAGCGGAGCAGGGCGCTGATCGCCTGAGGGCGCGCCGAGGTCAGCGCCGCATGGATCCAGGCGATCTCCGCCATGATCAGACTCCGGCCGGATAGTAGACGGCGAGCGGGCGGACCTCGAAAGCGCCGCCCGGATTGGCTTCGCCGAGCTCGCGCGCGATGCCGAGTGCTTCGTCGAGATCGGCGACGTCGACGATGTAGAAGCCGAGGAACTGCTCCTTGGTCTCGGCGAAGGGGCCGTCGAGGATGAGCGGCGGGTCGCGGTCCTTGCGCAGGGTTGTCGCCGCGGTGGTCGGCAGCAGGCGCGCCACGGGACCGAGCTTGCCCTCCTTGGCGATGCGCTGGCGGACCTTTTCAAGGCGGCCCATGACCTCCTCGTTCTGCTCCTTCGTCCAGGCCGTGACGACCTCTTCGGAATGATAGCAAAGGATGGCGTAGTGCATGCGCGGCGCTCCGGTTCAGGCCAAGGACGATTGGCCGGGCCGGCAGCCGACAAGGAGGCGCGAAAAAAATCAAGCTGCGTTCAAACCGAGTCGTCCCGGAGCAGGCGTAGCCCGACCCGGGACGACCAAGAAAGGTTTGGAGTATCAAACGACGGGCGGGTTGAGCCGGGCAAAGCCCTCCTGGCGATGATAGGGGAAGGCCGGGTAGGGCGGCACCGTTGCGCTCGCCTTGTCGAGTCTCGCGATCTGCTCTGGCGTCAGAGTCCAGCCCACGGCGCCGAGATTGTCGCGCAGTTGCTGCTCGTTGCGGGCGCCGATGATCACCGAGGCGACGGTCGGGCGCTGCAGCAGCCAGTTGATCGCGATCTGCGGCACGGTCTTGCCGGTTTCCTTGGCGAGCGCATCGAGCACGTCGACGATGGCATAGAGCTTCTCGTCGTCGACCGGGGGGCCGAAATCGGCGGTCTGGTGCAGACGGCTGCCTTCGGGCAGGGCTTGGCCGCGGCGGATCTTGCCGGTGAGGCGACCCCAGCCGAGCGGGCTCCAGACCAGCGCGCCGACGCCCTGGTCGAGGCCGAGCGGCATCAGGTCGAACTCGTAGTCGCGGCCGACCAGCGAATAATAGACCTGATGGGCGACATAGCGTGGGAAGCCGTGCTTCTCTGCCAGCGCGAGCGACTTCATCAATTGCCAGCCGGCGAAGTTGGAGACGCCGATCTGGCGGATCTTGCCGGCGCGGACAAGCGCGTCGAGCGTCGACAGCACCTCCTCGATCGGCGTGAAGGCGTCGAAGGCGTGGAGCTGGAGCAGGTCGATATGATCGCTGCCGAGCCGGCGCAGCGCCGCTTCGGTGCCGTCGATCAGGCGGCTGCGCGAGGAGCCAGCGTCATTGGGGCCATCGCCCATCGGTAGCGTCAGCTTGGTCGAGATCAGGACCTTGTCGCGCCGGCCCTTGATCGCGGCGCCCAAGACCTCCTCGGAGGCGCCATTGGAATAGACGTCGGCGGTGTCGAACAGGTTGACCCCGGCTTCGAGGCAGATGTCGACGAGGCGGGTCGCTTCTTTGGCGTCGCTGGTGCCCCAGGCGCTGAACAGCGGGCCCTGGCCGCCGAAGGTGCCGGCGCCGAAGCTGAGGGCGGGAACCTTGAGGCCGGAGCGGCCGAGATATCTGTAGTCCATGGTGGAATTCCTTCTGCGAAGTCTTTGATATTTATGCCTGCGGGCAGGAGGCGGTCTGCAGCGCCGTCTGCGGGCGCTTGTCGAGGCGCAGGCTGATCACTGCCAGAACCAGGCTCGCCAGGGGCACCAGGGCGGCGACCCAGGTCACGGCGGCCAGCCCCGGCCCGTGTTCGATGGTGACGCCGCCGAGCCAGGCGCCGAAGGCATTGCCGAGGTTGAAGGCGGCGATGTTGAGGCTGGAAGCGAGATTACGCCCGGCTGGGCCAGCCTTGTCGAGCACGCGCATCTGCAGGGGCGCGACAGTAGCGAAGGCGGCGGCGCCGATCAGGCCGACGAAGATCGTCACAGCGACCGGCGAGCGCAGCGTCGCTGTCATGGCGAAGAGCACGATGGCGAGCGTTGCGGTGGTCGCGAGCAGCGCGACCGGCAGGTTGCGGTCGGCGAGCTTGCCGCCCAGCATGTTGCCGACGATCAGGCCGAGGCCGAACAGCAGCAGGATCGGCGAGACGGCCTCCTGCGAGAAGCCGGTGATCTCGACCAGGATCGGCTGGATATAGGTGAAGACCGCAAAGACGCCGCCGAAGCCGAGCACGGTCATGGTGAGGCCGAGCAGCACCTGCGGGTCGGCCAGCGTCGCGATCTCCTGACGCAGCGGCGCGACCTCGACCTTGCCCTTGTCGGCCGGAACCAGGCGGGCGAGCACCAGCATGGCGATGACGCCGATCACGGCGATGGTCCAGAAGGTGGCGCGCCAGCCGAAATGCAGGCCGAGCCAGGCGCCAGCGGGCACGCCGAGCAGGGTCGCGATGGTGAGGCCGGTGAACATCACGGCGATGGCCGAGGCCTTCTTGTCCTCGGGCACGAGGCTGGTCGCGACGACCGAGCCGACGCCGAAGAAGGTGCCATGCGCCAGCGAGGTGACGATGCGGGCCGCCATCAGGAGGCCGTAGCTCGGAGCGAGCGCACAGGCGATGTTGCCGAGGGTGAAGATCGCCATCAGCAGGATCAGCACCTGCTTGCGCGGCAGCTTGCGGGTGGCCAGCGTCAGAACCGGCGCGCCGACGAAGACGCCGAGCGCATAGCCGGAGATCAGCAGGCCGGTCATCGCGACCGAGACTTGCAGGTCACTGGCGACCTGAAGCAGCAGGCCCATGATGACGAATTCGGTGGTGCCGATGCCGAAGGCGCCGGCGGTGAGGGCATAGACGGCAATGGGCATTGGACGCTCCGCGTCAGGCGAAAGGGAATGATGCCCAGCCAGATGGTGCAATGCAGCGCTTTGAACTAGGATGCCGCCCGTAACATCACTTGTGACTTGAGTTCACCATGGCAGCCCTGCTCAGCAATCGCTCCGGCGAGATGGAAGTGTTCGCGGCCGTCGTCGAGCGCGGCGGCTTCTCCGCCGCGGCCAAGATATTCAGCATGACGCCGTCTGCCGTCAGCAAGCTGGTGACGCGGCTGGAAGGCCGGCTCGGCGCCCGATTGGTCAATCGCTCGACGCGCAAGTTGCAACTGACGGCGGAAGGACAGGCTTTCCACCAGCGCTGCGTCACCATCCTCTCCGACATCGCCGAGGCGGAGTGCGAGGCGGCGGCCGGGCGGGCGCCGCGCGGGCGGGTGCGGGTCAACGCCAATGTCGCCTTCGGCAATCAGGTTTTGCTGCCGCTGGTGCCGGCCTTCCTCGCCGAGCATCCCGAGCTCTCGGTCGATCTCGTTTTCACCGACCAGGTCGTCGACCTGATTGAGGAGCGGGCGGACATCGCGATCCGGGTCGCGCCCGGCCCTCTGCGCGGCAACCAGCTGATGGCGCGCAAGATCGGCGAGAGCACCGTCGCCGTGGTCGCCTCGTCGGATTATCTCATCCGCCATGGCGAGCCTAAGACGCCGGCCGATCTGGCGAAGCACAACCTGATCGGCTTCAACTTCGCCCGCTCGGTCGAGGGCTGGCCCTTCCGTGTCGATGGCGCGCTGATCTCGATCGCCGCGGTCGGCAACACCCAGGTCGGCGATGGCGAGATCGCGCGTCAGCTCGCCGTCGCCGGCATTGGACTCGCCCGGCTCGGGCGCTTCCATGTCGAGGCCGAGATCGCCGCGGGCCGGTTGGTCACAGTGCTCGACGACTTCAACCCCGGCGATATCGAGGTCATCCACGCCGTCTATCTCGGGCAGGGCGGCTTCGTGCCGGCACGGATGCGGGCGTTCATCGATTTTCTGGCGCGGAATGTGAAGATCCGAGCCTGAGCATATCCGCTTTCATTCCGGGGGCAGGCCGGAGGCCTGAGCCCGGAATCCATGAACACCGCCCTTTCCGTCATGGTCGGGCTTGTCCCGACCATCCACGCCTTCGCACCACTGATCACATACGGCGTTCAAGACGTGGATGCTCGCCACAAGGGCGAGCATGACGAACTGGAGCGACGTCGCGGTTATGGATTCCGGGCTCGCCGCTGCGCGCCGTCCCGGAATGACAGGAAGGACTCAACTCAGCAGCAGGCTATCGTCGGAGAGCTCTTCACCGCGGACCTGCTTGAACAGGCGCAGCAGGTCCGGCACGTCCATCGCCTTGCGGCGTTCGCCGGCGATGTCGAAGACGACCTTGCCCTCGTGCAGCATCACGGTGCGGCTGCCGTGATCGAGCGCGTCGCGCATCGAATGGGTGACCATCAGTGCGGTCAGCTTCTGCTCCTCGACGATGCGCCGGGTCAGGTCGAGCACGAAGGCGGCGGTGCGTGGATCGAGCGCGGCGGTGTGCTCGTCGAGCAGCAGGGTCTTGGTTCCCGCCAGCGTCGACATCAGCAGGCTGACCGCCTGGCGTTGCCCGCCGGAGAGCAGGCCCATCGAGTCGCCAAGGCGATTTTCCAGGCCGAGGCCGAGCACCGCCAGCTTGTCGCGGAACAGAGCGCGGCGCGGGCGATCGAGCGCTGCGCCGAGGCCGCGGGCGCGGCCGCGCGCCTGGGCGAGTGCCATGTTCTCTTCGATCGTCAGGCGTTCGCAGGTGCCGGCCATTGGGTCCTGGAAGACGCGGGCGATCAGGCCGGCGCGCTTTGGTGTCGGCCAGCGCGTCACATCGATGCCATCGACCTCGACGGTGCCGCGCTCGGCTCGGGCATCGCCGCTGAGGACGTTGAGCAACGTCGACTTGCCGGCGCCGTTCGAGCCGATGACGGTGATGAACTCGCCATCGGGCACGGTGAGATCGAGACCGCGCAGCGCCCGGTTCTCCAGCGGCGTGCCGCGCCCGAAGGTGACGTGGACGTCCTTGACGCTGATCATGGCGCACTCCGCTTGAACAGGCTGCGCAGCGGATTGGCGACACCAGGCAGCATCAGGGCGATGCCGACCAGCACCGCCGTGACCAGGTTGAGGTCGGAGGCGCGCAGGCCTAGCCAGCCGGCGTTCAGGGCGAGCGCGATGGCGAGGCGATAGGCGATCGCGCCGATCAGGCAGGAGAACACCGCGATGACGATCGACTTCGTGCGGAAGATCGTCTCGCCGAGGATGACGGCGGCAAGGCCGGCGATGATGGTGCCGGTGCCGATGCTGACATCGGCGAAGCCGGCCGTTTGCGCGAACAGGGCGCCGGCCAGGGCGACGAGGCCGTTGGAGAGGGCGACGCCGACATAGATGTACATATCGGTGCGGATGCCCTGCGCCCGCGCCATGCGCGGATTGGCGCCGGTCGCACGCATGGCGAGCCCGAACTCGGTCTTGAGGAAGCGGGCGAGCAACGCGGCGATCACAGTGACGATGATCAGCAGCGCGAGCACGCGCAGGGTCGGGCGGGCTGGCAGCCCCATGGCAGCGATGAAAGGGTTGAGCCAGGTGAAGAAGTCGATCACCGTCGGCCGGTTCATCAAGGGTATGTTGGGCACGCCCATCACCCGCAGATTGATCGAGAACAGCGCCGTCATCGTCAGGATGCCGGCGAGCAGATGCAGGATCGAAAAGCGGATATTGAGCCAGGCGGTGACCGTGCCGGCGAGGCAACCGGCGACGATCGCCGCCAGCGTGGCGAAGACCGGATTGACGCCGCCGGCGATCATCGCCGCCGCGACGGCGGCGCCGAGCGGCAAGGTGCCGTCGACGGTCAGGTCGGGGAAGTCGAGGACGCGAAAGGTGATGTAGACGCCGAGCGCCACGAGAGCGAACACCAGTCCGATCTCGATGGCGCCCAGGGTGGCGATGAGACTCATCGGTCGCCCTGCTTGTTCTGTTCTGGAATGGGTAGGCGGCCGGAAGCGGCGGCGTGGGAACGCCGCCGCTCGTCAGATCAGTTGATCACCTGCTTGGCGCGGGCCTGCACGGCCGCCGGGATCGTCACGCCCATGGCGGCGGCCGCCTTGGCGTTGATGACGAGGTTGCTGCCGCTGGCGTTCTTGACGGGGATGGCGCCGGGCTTCTCGCCCTTGAGGACGCGCACGACCACGGCGCCGGTTTCCAGGCCGACCTGGAAATAGTCGAAGCCGATCGAGGCGACCGAGCCTTTCTGGACCGACTCGGTGTCGCCGGTGAAGACCGGCAGCTTGTTGTCGGCGCCAACGTTCAGAACCGTGCCGAGCGCCGAGATGATCGTGTTGTCGGTCGGCAGGTAGATCGCGTCGACCTTGCCGACGAGATTCTGCGCTGCGCCGGAGACATCGGCCGTGCGGCCGGCCGAGGCCTCGACGATCTGGAGGTTGCGGGCGGGCGCCAGTGCCTTGACGGCGTTGAGCAGCGCGACGCTGTTGGCCTCGCCGGGGTTGTAGACGACGCCGATCTTCTTGGCAGACGGCACCAGCTCCTTGATCAGGTCGAACTGGGCTTCCAGCGGCGAGAAGTCGGAGATGCCGGTGACGTTGCCGCCCGGCGCCTGCCTGTCCTTGACGATCTGAGCGGCGACCGGGTCGGTCACGGCGGTGAAGACCACTGGGATCGTCTGCGTCGCCGTCACCATGGCCTGGGCCGAGGGGGTCGCGATCGCGACGATCACGTTCGGGTTCTCGCCGGCGAATTTCTGGGCGATCTGTGCCGCCGTCGCCGGCGAACCTTGCGCCGATTCATAGCGGAAGGTCAGGTTGGTGCCGTCCTTGTAGCCGGCCTCCTCCAGCGCCTTCTTGACGCCGTCGCGGGCGGCATCGAGCGCCGGGTGCTCGACGATGGCGGTGACGGCGACCGTCACCTTCTGGGCTTGCTGGGCGACGGCGGCCGTGCCGGCCAGAAGCGCCAGAGCGATACCGCTGCTGATCATGGTTGCGCGCAAACGCATGGTTTCCTCTCCGTCTGTTGCCGGGCTCTGTCAGTCCGCTTCAGGCGTCCGCGCCAGCGGGCAAGGCCGGTTGTGATTGCTGAGTGGGCCGCCCGAAGCAACCTTGGTGCTAGGAAACGGTACTCTCGACTGGCGGCACTATGCGCGGGCCAAAACACCCCGCGCAAGTGAGCGGACATGCGTCTTCGGGAGGGGCGCATGCGAACGAGAGCAGCCGGATCACTGTCCCCGCCGGCTGCGCGCGGCGAAGCGCACCGCTTCCTCGGCCGCCTTGAACAGGGCCTTGGCCTTGTTGATGCATTCGAGCTGTTCGGAGGCGGGGTTCGAATCGTAGACGATGCCCGCGCCGGCCTGGACCTGCATGCGGCCATCCTGGACGACGGCTGTGCGCAGGACGATGCAGGTGTCCATCTCGCCATTGGCGCCGAAATAGCCGATGCAGCCGCCATAGGCGCCGCGCCCGTCCTTCTCAAGCTCGTCGATGATCTCCATGGCGCGCACCTTCGGTGCGCCGGAGACGGTGCCGGCCGGGAAGCCGGCGGCGAGCGCCGAGAGTGCGTCATGCTCGCCGGAGATGCGTCCCTCGACGTTCGAGACGATGTGCATCACCTGACTGTAGCGCTCGATGAAGAAGGAATCGGTGACGTTGACGCTGCCGATCTCCGCGACCCGGCCGACATCGTTGCGGCCGAGATCGAGCAGCATCAGGTGCTCGGCCCGCTCCTTGGGGTCGGCCAGCAATTCGTCGGCGAGGGCTTCGTCGGCGGCAGGCGTCGCCCCGCGCGGGCGCGTGCCGGCGATCGGCCGGATCGTGACCTTGCCATCGCGCAGCCGGACCAGGATCTCCGGGCTGGAGCAGACGATCTGGAAGGCCTCGAAGTCGAGATAGCAGAGGAAGGGCGCCGGATTGACCCGCCGCAGCGCCCGGTAGAGCGCGAAGGGCGGCAATTCGAACGGCGCCTCGAAGCGCTGCGAGAGCACGACCTGGAAGATGTCGCCGGCGCGGACATATTCCTGCGCCCGCGCCACCATGGCGTGGAATTCGGCCTCGCTGGTGTTCGAGGTCGATTCCGGGTGGGGGATCGCCGAGATGTCGATGCCGGCTTCGTCGGGCAGGGGGCCTTCCAGCGCCCGTACCACCGCATCGAGCCGCTCCTGCGCCCGTTCATGGGCGGCGCGAGCCGGGACGTTCGCCAGCGGGCGCACCGGCGTCACCACCGTGATCTCGTCGCGGATCGAATCGAACACCACCATCAGCGTCGGCCGCGTCAGGATGGCGTCGGGCACGCCGGGGCCGGTGGCTTTCGCGTCCGGCAGGCGCTCCATCAAGCGCACCATGTCGTAGCCGAGATAGCCGAAGACGCCGGCGGCCATCGGCGGCAGGCCGTCGCGATCGGGGATGGCGCTCTCGGCCAGCAAGGCGCGTAGGGACTCGAAGGCGGGGCGCGGATCGGAGACGAAATCCTCATCTTGCGCGAGGCGGCGCAGCGAGGCTTGCCCGCGATGGCAGCGCCAGACCAGGTCGGGGGCGAGCCCGATCATCGAATAGCGGCCACGCACGGCGCCGCCCTCGACGGATTCGAGCAGGAAGGCCGGGCCTCCATAAGCGTGGCGCAATTTCAGGAAGGCGGCGACCGGCGTCTCGCAATCGCCGACCAGCGACAGCGTCAGCAATTGCGGCTCGCCGGCCTGATAGGCGGCGGCGAAGCGTGCGAAATCGGCGGCCGGATCCATGCGTCCTGCTTCAGTTCTGGCCGCCGGTGGCGTTGCGCAACGCCGCCTGGTTGAGCTGGACGCCAAGATCGTTCTGCAGCTTGCCGACATATTGGGCGAGGAGATCCTCGCTGATGCTCGACGTCAACAGCCTTACGAAGTTCTCGGCATCCTCGGTAGTGCGGGCATAGGGGCTGACCGTCGCAGCCTTGACCTGGAAGACGACGCGGCCGGTGTTCTCGACCGCAGCCGAGCCGGCCTTGCCGGCCGGCGTGCCGAAGACCAGCGAGACGACATTGCGCGGCAGGGCGTCGCTCTGGTCCTGGCGGCCGAGCGTCGCGTCCTCGAAAGCAAGCCCCTGCGCGAATGCGAGCGCGTCGAGCTTTTCGCCGGCGTCGAGCTTCTGCACGATCTCGTGGGCCTGGGCCGAGAGGCGTGAGGCGACCTCGTCGGACCGCCATTGCTTCTCGACCTCGGCCTTGACCTCGTCGAAGCCGCGCTCGCGCGGCGGATCGATCTTGGTCACGTCGAACCAGACATAGCCGCCATTATTGGGCAGGCGCACGGCCTCGTTGTCGACGCCGATATCGGAGCGGAACAGCGCCTGCAGGGTCGTGTCGCCGCCGGGGAGGGAGGTCTCCTGCGTGCCGTCGGCCTTGCCGAGGCTGGAATCGGCCGGGCCGAAATTGCGCAGAGCGAGGTTGAACTCCTTCGCGATCTCCGGCAGCGGCCGGGCCGAGGCGCGCTGGTCCTCGACCTTGTCGTGCAGATCGGTCAGCTGCTCGGTGGCGCGGCTCGTCGCGACATCGCGGCGGACCTCGTCGGCGACCTCCTCGAAGCTCTTCAGCCGGGCCGCCTCGATCGCCGGGACGCGCAGCAGCACGACGCCGAAGCCGCCCTGCACGGGCTCGCTGACCGCGCCCTGCGCCAAAGCGAAGGCGGCATCGCGCACCGCCGGATCGAACAGCCCCTCGCGGGTGAAGGTGCCGAGCGTCAGATCGGCCTCGGCGACGTTGCGGCTGGCACCGATCGCCTCGAACGTCTCGCCGGCATCGATCTTCGCCTTGGCGGCCTTCGCCTCCTCCATCGAGGGGAAGCCGATCTGCTGGACGGTGCGGCGCTCGGCCGAGCCGAAGCGCTGGGCCTTCACCTGCTCGTAGCGGGCGCGGGCGTCGGCATCGCTGACCTTGCTCGGGTCGGCGAGGCTGGCCGCTGTCAGGACCAGCACATTGGCAGTACGGTACTCGGGCGCGCGGAAGGCGGCCTTGCGCTCATCGAAATACTTGCGCAGCACCTCGGCGCTCGGCGCCGGGATCTCGCCGGCGGCGCTCTCGGGCAGGGTGATATAGGCGATCTCGCGCTGCTCATGGCGCAGGCGATGGCCGAGCTCCTGCAGCGCGACCGGGGCCGTGACCGCGCCGACGACCATCTCGGCGATTTCCTGGCGCATCGTCACGGCGCGCTGCTCGCGCACGAACTGCTGCTCGTTCATGCCGATTGCGCGCAGCAGCTCGTTGAAGCGGGCCGGATCGAACTGGCCGGCGGCGTTCTTCATGTTCGGGTCGGTGAAGAGGATGTTGCGCACGGTCTCGTCGGAGACCGCGAGACCCATCTTCGCGGCCGTCTGGTCCAGCGTCGCGTCGGTGACGAGGCGCGAGAGCACGCGCTGGTCGAGGCCGAGCGCCCGGGCTAGATCGGGGCTGATCTGGCGGCGCTGCTGGCGCTGCAACTGCTGGATCTCGTTCTGATAGGCCGTGCGGACCTGCTCAAGGCCGATTTCGGTCTTGCCGACGACGGCGACGGCGTTGCGACCATAGCCGCGGAAGATGTCGCCGATGCCCCAGACCGCGAAGGAGATGATCAGGAAGCCGAACATGATCGCGACGACGATCCTGCCGATCAGGCTCTGTCCCGCCTTGCGCAGGCCCTGCATCATCATGGTCCGGTCTTCCCAATTCTCTCGCGGCCGTGCCGCAGCGCGCCGCTTATAGGAACAGCGGCGCCTTCCGGCAATCGCTGCGACTGGCCTCGATTGCGATCATGTGACGGCGTTGCTAGAGCGCAAGGGACAAGATTTGGAGAGCAGCCGTGACGCGAACGATCAAGCCGCTGGTGGCGGGCAACTGGAAGATGAACGGGCTGAAGGCAGACCTTACCATCGCAGCCGAGGTCGCCAAGGGCCATGACGCCACGCTGCGGCGGGCCGTTGACCTTGCCATCTGCCCGCCTGCGACGCTGCTGTTCACGCTGACGGCTTCGCTGATCGGCTCGCGCATCGCGACCGGCGGGCAGGATTGCAGCGCTCATGCCAGCGGCGCCTATACCGGCGAGGTCTCGGCGCCGATGCTGGTCGATGCCGGCGCGAGTTATGCGATCGTCGGGCATTCCGAGCGCCGGACCCTGCATGGCGAAAGCAATGCGCAGGTGAAGGCCAAGGCCGAGGCGGCGCTGGCGGCGGGGCTGACGCCGATCGTCTGCGTCGGCGAAACCAGGGACGAGCGCGAGGCCGGTAAGGCGCTGGCGATCGTGAAGAAGCAGCTGCGCGGTTCCGTGCCCGAGGGTGTGGCGGCCGCATCGCTCGTGATCGCCTATGAGCCGGTCTGGGCGATCGGCACCGGCCTGACGCCGACGGTGGCGGATGTTGCCGAGATGCACGAGGCAATCCGGGCCGAGCTCGGGCGCATCCTCGGCAAGGCCACCGCAGCCGGCGTCAGGCTGCTCTATGGCGGCTCGGTCAAGCCTAGCAATGCAGTCGAACTCATGAACGTCGCCAATGTCGACGGCGCGCTCGTCGGCGGCGCCAGCCTCAAGGCCGAGGACTTCCTTTCGATCGCGCGCGCCTGCGCCTGATCCCGGGGGAGATTGAAATCGTAGGTGGCATGGGCGGAAAGCTCATGCTATGGCCAGCGCCGTTCCGCGGGATGCCGCCATCTTGGCAGGCGCCCGCGCCATACCCATTTCGAGAGCCATGCAGAACGTCCTCATCGTCATCCACTTGTTGATCGTGATCGCGCTCGTCGGCGTCGTGCTGCTCCAGCGTTCGGAGGGCGGCGGCCTCGGCATGGGCTCGGGCGGCGGAGGCGGCGTCGGCGGCTTCATGACCGGCCGCGGCCAGGCCAATGCGCTGACCCGCGCCACGGCGATTCTGGCCGGCCTGTTCTTCATTACCTCGATCGCGCTCGCGGTGATGGCGACGCATGGCCGTACGCAGCGCTCGATCATCGACGGCGCCCCGGCGCCAGCCGGCACGACCGCTCCGGCGGCCCCGAGCGGGCCTTCCGCGCCGAATGCCGGCGGGGTGCTCGACCAGCTCCGGCAGATGCAGAACCAAGGCGGGTCGCAACCGCCGCAGCCGGGAACCCCGACGCGGTGACCGGGATGGAACTAGGGCAGGGGCCGGGAAACCGGCCCTTCTCTTTTGTGGACAAGCGCGAGGCGCAGGACCGGCCTGCACCGACCCGCTTAGCGAATCGAACTCTAGGCGTTAAAGGTGACCTCCCATGACGCGGTATGTTTTCATCACCGGCGGCGTGGTGTCCTCGCTTGGCAAAGGCCTGGCGGCGGCGGCTCTGGCTGCTCTCCTGCAGGCGCGTGGCTATAAGGTCCGCCTGCGCAAGCTCGACCCCTATCTCAATGTCGATCCGGGCACGATGAGCCCGTATCAGCATGGCGAGGTCTTCGTCACCGACGACGGCGCCGAGACCGATCTCGACCTCGGCCATTAC
Source organism: Bosea sp. 29B (assembly GCF_902506165.1). Classification (NCBI taxonomy): domain Bacteria; kingdom Pseudomonadati; phylum Pseudomonadota; class Alphaproteobacteria; order Hyphomicrobiales; family Alloboseaceae; genus Allobosea; species Allobosea sp. 29B. The sequence goes on along the minus strand of NZ_LR733817.1, from coordinate 5,386,053 downwards.
GAGCGCTTCACCGGCCGGCCCTGCAACAAGGGCGACAACATCACCACCGGCCGCATCTACATGGACATCCTGACGCGCGAGCGGCGGGGCGACTATCTCGGCGCCACCATCCAGGTGATCCCGCACGTCACCAACGCCATCAAGGAATTCGTCCTCTCCGGCAATGACGGCTACGACTTCGTGCTGGTCGAGATCGGCGGCACCGTCGGTGACATCGAGAGCCTGCCCTTCCTCGAGGCCATCCGCCAGACCGGCCAGCAATTGCCGCGTGGCCAGTGCATCTTCGTGCACCTGACGCTGCTGCCCTATATTCCGACCGCGGGCGAGCTGAAGACCAAGCCGACGCAGCACTCGGTCGCCGAGCTGCGCTCGATCGGCATCCAGCCCGACATCCTGCTCTGCCGCACCGATCGCGAGATCCCGGTCGAGGAGCGGCGCAAGCTCGCGCTGTTCTGCAATGTCCGCGAGACAGCGGTGATCGAGGCCCGCGACGTCGCCTCGATCTACGACGTGCCGCTGTCCTATCACGCCGAGGGGCTCGACACCGAGGTGCTGGCCGCGTTCGGCCTAGACGGCAAGACCGCCCCCGACATCAGCAACTGGCGGCGCATCTCCGAGCGGATCAAGAACCCGGAGGGCGAGGTCACCATCGCCATCGTCGGCAAGTACACCGGGATGAAGGATGCCTATAAGTCGCTGATCGAGGCGTTGACCCATGGCGGTATCGCCAACCGGGTCAAGGTCAATCTCGACTGGATCGAGTCCGAGGTCTTCGAGAAGGAGGACCCGGCGCCCTTCCTCGAGCATGTCCATGGCATTCTGGTGCCCGGCGGCTTCGGCCATCGCGGCGCCGAGGGCAAGATCAAGGCGGCGAGCTTCGCCAGGCAGCGCAAGGTGCCGTATTTCGGCATCTGCTTCGGCATGCAGATGGCGGTGATCGAAGCGGCGCGCTCGCTCGCCGGTGTCAAGAACGCCAATTCGACCGAGTTCGGCCCGACCGAGCAGCCCGTCGTCGGCCTGATGACGGAATGGATGCGCGGCAACGAGCTGGAGCAGCGTTTCTCTGGCGGCGATCTCGGCGGCACGATGCGGCTCGGCGCCTATCAGTCGAATCTTTCGGCTGACACCAAAATCGCCAGGATCTACGGCTCGACCGAGATCTCCGAGCGGCATCGCCACCGCTACGAGGTCAATATGGGCTATCGCGAGATGCTCGAGGCCAAGGGCCTGCGCTTCAGCGGCGTCTCGCCCGACGGGCTGCTGCCGGAGACGGTCGAATATCCCGACCACCCCTGGTTCATCGGCGTGCAATACCATCCCGAGCTGAAGTCGCGGCCGTTCGAGCCGCATCCGCTCTTCGCCAGCTTCATCGAGGCGGCGGTGGTGCAGAGCCGCCTGGTCTGATCCCGCCACTCAATCAACCGGCACCGCGACCCAAGGGTGGCGGTGCTGGGTGTAGACCTGCTTGCCCGGCGCCGGAAAATCTGGATCGGCGAAGGCGCCGACGGCGACCGCAATCATCTCCGGCTTGCGCAATGGCTCCCAATAGACCGTGCTGCCGCAGCGCGGGCAAAAGTGCTGCGTGACTTCGAAGCCGCTGTCCGCTTGCCGGCGATAGGCCGTCGCCTGCCCGCTGATCTCGACCTCTGAACGCGGAAAGAAGGCGGCGATGCCATAGGTGCTGCCGGTGCGGCGCTGGCATTCACGGCAATGGCAAAGCGAGACGAGCGCCGGTTCGCCCTGGCAGATCAGGCTCAGAGCCCCGCAAGAGCATCGGGCATGTCTTTCCTTCATGGAGTTTCTCCGTGACCTCGTCCGCGTGTTCACAGCCCAAGCCGCGACAGTCTGGCGCGCCGTCGCCGCTGACGTATAGTGACCTCCTTGACCATCATGGCATGCAAGGGGCGGCGGCATGACGATCTCGATGGCCGGGTTGCCGGCGTTCATCCTCTATTTCTGCGTCGGCTTCGCGCTGATCGCCGGCTTCGCTGCGGTCTATATGCGGCTGACCGCCCATGACGAGATCGCGCTGATCCGCGGCGGCAATCTATCCGCTGCGATTGCCTTCGGCGGCAATCTGGTCGGCTTCTCGGTGCCGCTGGAGACGGCGATCGAGCAAGCGGCGAGCATTCCCGACCTGGTTATCTGGGCCGTGATCGCCATGGTGGTCCAGCTTGGCGCCTATGGCTTTGCCCGCATCGTCATCCCCGACCTCTCGCGCAAGATCGAGGAGGACCGGATTCCCTCGGCGGCGATGCTGGCAGTGATCGCCGTGATCAGCGGCACGCTCGCTGCTGCCAGCATGAGCTTGTAGGAGGACGCAATGAAGCGCTCGACCCAGATCGGGCTCGCCGCGGCAGGCGTGGTGCTTGTCGCGACCTACTGGTCGCTCTCCGGCGGCGAGACCGACGATTCGCTGGTCTACAGCAATCTTTCCGAGTGCCGGGCTGCCAACCTGCTCGGCTCCAGCCAGTGCGAGCAGCGCTTCAACGAGGCCTCTGCCAACCATCTGCGCGACGCCAAGAAGTTCACCAGCAGCGCCTCCTGCGAGCAGGAGTACGGCTCAAGCGGTTGCCAGAGCGCTATCTGGAACAATGCCCAGGTCTTCATCCCGGCCTTGGCGGGGATCATGCTGGCGCGGCAGTTCATGTCCGGCGGCGGCGCGGCCCAACCGCTTTTGCCGCCGACCAGTGCGGCCTGCCCGCCCGGCACGCGCCAGCCCGGCTCCGGGCGCCCCGAATGCGAGCAGCCCGCCCGGACTTCGTCCTCGTCATCCTCATCGTCCAGTGGCGGCTATTATGGCGGCAGCAGCAGCCGCTCGCGTGCCTATACGACGACCTCCGGCCAGGCGATGGTCGCCCGCAACATCTCCTCGACCGGCATGGCGAGCACGCCGAGCGTCGCCTCCCGTGGTGGCTTCGGCTCGACCTCGCGTTCCTTCTCCTCCTCGTCGTCGTCCTGACCATGCAGCGGCTTCGCCCATCACCACGCAAGAACTGGCAGGCGGAGGCCGAGCGCCTCGGCTTCGCCTATCACACGCTCGACGGCGAGACCTATTGGGACGAGAGCGTCGCCTATGCCTTCTCGCTGAAGGAGATCGAGGAGGACATCGAGGCGCCGACCGGCGAGATCGAAGGCCTCTGCTTCGCCTTCGTCGAGCGTGCCCTCAAGGACGAGGACATCCTGCGCCGGCTCGCGATCCCGGAGGGGCAGTGGAGCCTCATCCGCGACAGCTGGCAGCGCGGCGATCGCAATCTCTATGGCCGGCTCGACCTCGCCTATGACGGCAAGGGGCCCGCCAAGCTGCTCGAATACAATGCCGATACGCCGACCTCGCTGTTCGAGGCGGCCGTGGTGCAGTGGGACTGGCTCGAACAGGCGATGGCGCAGGGCCTGGTCTCGCGCGGCTGCGACCAGTTCAACTCGCTGCATGAGCGCCTGATCGCGGCCTTCGGCCAGCTGCGCAGTCCGACGCCGGAACGCATGCACTTCACCTGCGTGCAGGGCAGCGTCGAGGACAAGGGCACGGTCGACTATCTGATCGACTGCGCCGGCCAGGCCGGGATCGACGCCCGTTTCACCTTTATCGAGGAAATCGGCCTGCTCGCCGACGGGCGCTTCTGCGACGGCGCCAGCCTGCCGATCGAGATGCTGTTCAAGCTCTATCCCTGGGAGTGGCTGTTCCGGGAGCAGTACGCCTCGGCGCTCGCCGGCTCGCGCTGCCAGTTCGTCGAGCCGCCCTGGAAGGCGCTGGTCTCCAGCAAGGGCCTCTTGCCCTATCTCTGGGAGATGGCGCCCGGCCATCCCAATCTCCTGCCGGCCTATTTCGAGGACGATCCGCACTGCGCCGAGTTGGGCGCGAACCATGTCCGCAAGCCGCTCTATTCGCGCGAGGGCGCCAATGTGACGCTGATCGAGGGCGGTGCGGTGCGCGACAGCGATGACGGGCCCTATGGCGCCGAGGGCTTCATCCTGCAGGCGACCGCGATGCTGCCGAACTTCGACGGCAATTATCCGGTGCTCGGCTCCTGGCTGGTGGCTTCGCAGCCTTGCGGGCTCGGCATCCGTGAAGATACGACTCCGATTACCAAGAACACCTCGCGCTTCGTGCCGCACGTCATCGAGCCGTAGCGCCCAACGCCTACGGTCTGCCCATGCCTGAAACGACCAATGCCCGCGGCCTCGACCATCTCGTCATCGGCGTCGCTGACCTCGACGCGGCCGGTGCCTTCTACGCCGATCTCGGATTCCGCGTCGGCGCGCGCAACCGCCATCCCTGGGGCACCGAGAACCGGATCGTCCAGTTCCCTGGCGCCTTTCTCGAATTGATCACCGTCGGCGACGCCACGCTGATTCCGCCGCATGCGCCGCGGCATTTCTCCTTTGGCGCCTTCGTGCGCGACGCGCTGGCGCGGGGCGAGGGGATGTCGATGCTGGTGCTGGAGAGCCGCGATTCGACTGATGATGCCGAGAGCTTCCGCAGCGCGGGCATCGGCGACTTCGAGCCCTTCTTCTTCGAACGCCAAGCGCGCCGGCCGGATGGCAGCGAGGTCCGCGTCGCCTTTTCGCTCGCCTTTGCCGAGAATCAGACGGCAACCGAGTGTGGCTTCTTCGTCTGCCAGCAGCACGAGCCGCAGAACTTCTGGAACCCGGCTTTCCAGCAGCACGAGAACGGCGCGAGCGGGCTGTCCGCCGTGTTCCTGGTGGCGCAGGAGCCGGCCGCGCAGACGGCTTTCCTCAGCGCCTTCTCTGGCGCCGGGAGCTTCGCGACACCGGAAGCGAGCCTGCAGCTACCGCTGCCGCGTGGACGCCTGGAGGTGCTGACGCCGCAGGCGGCTACGGCCAGGCTCGACGGCGAGAGCCGGCAGGAGCAAGCTCGCTTTGCCGGCTTTGCGGTCGCAGTGCCCGATCTAGAGCCGGTTCGGACACGACTCGCCCAGCGCGACATTGCGCATCGCGGAGATGGCGCGCGCATCGTCGTGCCGGCGGAGGCTGCTTTCGGCTGCGCCATCGTGTTCGAGATGGGTTGAGCGCCGGGGCGCCTGCCGCAATCAGCGCCGGCCCGGCCGCCCCCTGCGACCCCAGGCCCGCGCCCGGGCGACGCGCATGCGCCACCAGCCGCCCGCTCGCCGGCGATGCGTCAGCCGCCCGACCAGCAGCGTGTAGTCGGTCTCGACGTCGGGGACGTGTGCCAAAGCACGGTCGAGATCAAGCGGGCTGGCTGCAGTTGCTGCAGAGGGCAAGGTGGCGAGCGATGCCCCGCCGGCGACGGCACCGATGAGACCCAGAAGAAATTGGCGGCGCTGCATGACAGTCTCCTTGCTGGAATGGCAAGGAGCATGCGTGAGCCCGCCGGGCTCGTAGTCCTTCGAACCAACGACAGCTTTCTGGAGCTAGCAGGAAGCCGGTCGCGATTTCGCGGGAGGCCGCGTTTCCTAGTGGCCGGACGCCTCGGCGCCGGCATGAGCCGGCCCTTCGGGCAGATTGGCCAGCAGGCCGAGCAAAGCGCGGTCGTGCAGCACGACCATGCGTTCCTTCGGCTTCAGCCAGATCACTGCGTCGGCAATCGTCTCGGCATCGACAAGCTTCGCTTGAGCTACGGCGCGGTCGGGCTCGATCTCGCCACGCCGGCGCGGCTGGACCTGGGGCAGCATGGCTTCATGGGTCGCGCGCAGCATCGGATCTGCGTGCAGGGTTGAAAGTCCGTCGGCATCGTCGAAGCCGGCTTGCGAGAACTCGGCCTGGAGCGCGTTGGCCCGCAGGGCGATCGCCGGCGGATCGCCTTCCTCCGGCGTCATCAGGAGCCCGCGCCGCTTCAGCCAAAGGCCGAGCGCGAGGTTGCCCGAGGCCCAGGATAGCGGGATCGCCAGCAGCAAGCCGACGATCGTCGGTGACATCCAGGCGAAGAGCGAGGTCGCGATCATGAAGGCCGACAGGCCGGCGACGAGGCCGAGCAGCGTATGGGCGCGGTGTCGGCGGGTGATGTCCTTGAGCGGGATCGAGCCGTCGTCGCGGCGCTGCGGATTCCAGCCGGTGTCGCGACCGACCAGGATCTGGAAGACCGAGCCGGACTGGATCACCATCATGATCGGCGCGAAGAAGGCCGAGAACAGAATCTCCAGCAGTGCCGAAAGGACGAGTCGGATGCCGCCGCCGCAGGCGCGCCGGAGCTTGCCGTCGAACAGCGTCAGCAGCAGGCCGAACAGCTTCGGCGCCAGAAGGATCGCCATGGTCAGCCCGAAGAGGTTGAGCGCGCGCTCGGGGTCGAAGCGCGGCCAGACCGGGAAGAGCCTGAACTCCTCGGTGAAGTATTCCGGCCGGGCGTAATTGACCTGCAGCACGATCAGGATGCCGACCACCAGTTGCATCAGCCAGAAGGGCGAGGCGAGATAGGCCATCATGCCGGTGGCGAAGTGCTGGCGAGTCGAGAGCTTCAGGCCCTTGGCGCCGATGATGCGCGAATGCTGGAGATTGCCCTGGCACCAGCGCCGGTCGCGGGTCGCGATGTCGATCAGCGAGGGCGGGCTCTCCTCATAGGAGCCCGTCAGGTCGGGCAACATGTAGACTGACCAGCCGGCGCGCCGGATCAGCGCCGCCTCGACGAAGTCGTGGCTGAGGACGTGGCCGCCGAAGGGCGGCTTGCCCTTGAGGTCGGGCAGGCCGCAGTGATCGGCGAAGGCCTTTGTCCTGATGATCGCGTTGTGGCCCCAGTAATTGCCGTCGCGGCCGGACCAGATCGCCAGGCCGGTCGCGATCACCGGGCCGTAGACCCGCGCCGCGAACTGCTGCAGGCGCGCGAAGAAGGTGTTGCGGTTGATGATCAGCGGCAGCGACTGGATGATGCCGGCGTCGGGATCGGCCTCCATCGCCGCGGCGAGGCGCACGATGCAGGTGCCGGTCATCAGGCTGTCGGCGTCGAGCACGACCATATGGGGGTAGTGGCCGCCCCAGCGCGTGACGAAGTCGGCGATGTTGCCGGCCTTGCGGTGATGGTTCTTCGGCCGGTGGCGATAGTAGATGCGCGCATCCGGTCCGAGCCGCTGGCGCAGGGCGAGGAAAGCGCGTTCCTCCGCCACCCAGATGTCGGGATTGGTGGTGTCGGAGACGATGAAATAGTCGAAATGGTCGCCCAGGCCCGTCGCCTCGATCGACTCGCGGATCGCCGCCACGGCCGCAAAGGTCCGCGCCGTCGATTCGTTGTAGATCGGCATGACCACGACGGTCTTCTGCGCCAGCGTCTCGGCGCGCGGGCTCTTCACCAGCCGGAAGAGCAGTGCGGAGAAGCCGAGGATCGCGCTGGTGAAGGCGAGCGCGATCCAGGAGAAGTTCACCGTGAAGAGAACGAGCAGCACGTACTGCAGGAAGGTCGTGCGGCTGACCGACACGACATGGTACATCTCCCAGGCGCCGTAGGCGGTCAGCGCCCAGGCGCCGCCAAAGACGAAGATCCGGGCGAGCCAGGGCGTACGCCAGGCTTGCGGCACAGCCCGCTGGCGCCCTTCCGAGGCGTTCCAGCTGCGGAAGGATTGTACCGGCATCTCCAGCCGGTTCTCGGGCGGCGTCGCCTCGACCGGGGCAGGATAGCCGGTCGCGACCTCGACCTCGGTCGGGCGGGCAAGCACTTCCACAGTCACCAGGTCCACCGATTGAGCAGGGTTTCCGAAACCGGCTGGCCGCCGGCGTCGAGCACGAGGCGAAGTTCCGAGAGCGTCTCGCTGCCGGGGTCGACCTCGAAGGCGACGCGCATGGTGCGTCGCTCCGGATAGGGCCAGAGCCGCAGGTTCTGGATCGAGCCCGGCGTCGCCGTCACATTGGCGCGGATGGCGGCGACCAGGGCAGCGTCGCCGAGCCTGTCGCCGGTAAAGTCGACGAGGAAGCGGCGCCGGCGCGCCTGCGAGCCGCGGCCTTGCCGGATGCGCGTCGCGGTGGCGAGCGGCGGGCGCTCGGGCGGCTGCCAGCACCAGGCCTGCCGATAGGCAACCGTCGTCTCGCTGCCGGCGGCGATCGGCTGGCGCGGGCGCCAATAGCTGATGATGTTGTCGTTGAGCTCGGATTCGCTGGGGATCTCGATCAGCTGGACCGAGCCTGGCCCCCACTCGCCGAGCGGCTCCATCCAGACACTTGGCCTGAGCTCGAAGCGCTGGTCGTCGTCGACGAAGGCGTTGGGATCGCGCTCGCGCTGGACCAGGCCGAAGCCGCGCGGATTGGAATCCTGGAAGGACGAGACCTGCAGATTGGCCGGGTTGCTGACCGGCCGGTAGATCCATTCGCCATTGCCAGTGAGCATCTGCACGCCGGAGACCTCGTGGACCGCCGGGCGCAGATCGTCGAAGCCGCGCCGGCTCTGCGGTCCGGAGAGATAGGTGCCCATCACGCAGCCGAAGCCGACATGGTCGAGATTGGCACGGGCGAACAGGGTCATCTCGACATCGATGAAGGTGACGTCGCCGGGGCGCAGCGTCATGCGGACCGCGCCGGTGACGCTCTCGGAATCAAGCAGTGCGTGGATGATCAGCACGCCGGCGGCGGGGCTGGGCCGCTCGATCCAGTAGGCGCGGAAGAACGGAATCTCCTCGCCGCGCTGCTCGCCCGGCCGCAGGATCAAGGCGCGGGCCAGCGCCCCGAAATTCTGGCCGCGAGCCAGCGAACGGAAGAAGGTCGCGCCCTGGAACAGCGCGAGCTCATAGGGACGCTCCAGACCGGCCGAGACGCGGAAACCCGAGAACTGCAGATCGGCCCCTGACGGCGGCGGCGTCACGCGGCCATAGTTGAACTTGCCGGGGTCGAAGGCGACCCGCCTGACCACTTCGTCCTCGACCGTGAACAGGCTGACTGGCGACGAGAAGACATAGCCGCGGTGCAGCGGCTCGACGGTGAAACCGCGATTTTCGCCGGCCCAGATCATGCCCGAGGGCTGCGCCCTGATGCCGACATACTGGTCGTAGGGCAGGGTGGCGTAGCCTTCCGGCAGGTCGGTCGCGACCAATGGCACCATCGGCCGGCGCGAGAGCACGCGCGCGGCTTCGACGACGAGTGCGGGATCGAAGCGTTGTCCTTCGGCGATGACCGATTGCACCAGCCCGGCCCATGTCGTCGGGGCCTGCGCCGCCGCAGTGCCGACGGCAAACCGCTGCGCGATGGCGCCGGTCGCTGCGAGGCTCAAAAATCGACGGCGATTCAAGGATTTCGACATGATATCCAACTTGGGCCGGCAAAGCTCTGCCGACTTGCGCTTCTAGAGCATTTCGCGCGGGGCTGAAAAGCGCAGTGCAAGGCCAAAGGCGAAAAAAGGAGCGCCTTGCATGCAGGAATGCCATGCTGAAAACGAAGCCGTGCCAGATGGCGGGTCTGAGGCCGGCGTCTGGGCGTATCGTCCGCTGGGCTTTGCCAAATCCGCTCGCAATCGGCTATCCACCGCCGGTGCGGCATTCGCCTGCGCCCGCGACGACGGCCGGTCGTGGCCGCGCTTCCTCGTTAAAGAGCATGTGACAGGACGATCATGACGGAAATGCAGCCCGCTCGGACCTGTCTCGCCATCGTGCTGGCCGCGGGCGAGGGAACCCGGATGAAATCGGCAAGGCCGAAGGTGCTGCACGAGGTGGCCGGCCGCTCGCTGCTCGGCCATGTCCTGGCGGCCGTGACGGCTGCCGGCGCCGATGCGCTCGCCGTGGTGATCGGGCCCGATCGTCCCGATGTGGCGGCCGAGGTCAAGAAGCACGCTCCGCACGCCGCGATCTTCGTCCAGAGCGAGCGCAAGGGCACCGCGCATGCGGTGCTGGCGGCCCGCGAGAGCCTGGCGGGCAAGCACGATGATGTGCTGGTCGCCTTTGCGGATACGCCGCTGGTGCGCCCGGAGACCTTCGCCGACCTCCGCAAGGCATTGCATGGCGGTGTCGGCGTTGCCGCGCTCGGCTTCGAGGCGCGCGACCCGACCGGCTATGGCCGCTTCGTCACTCAGGATGGCGCGTTGCAGGCGATCGTCGAGCACAAGGACGCCGACGAGGCGACGCGCAAGATCACCCTGTGCAATGCCGGGCTGATGGCGCTTGACGGCAGCAAGGCGCTCGCCATCCTCGACGCGATCGGCTGCGCCAATGCGCAGAACGAATACTACCTGACCGATGCCGTCGCGGTGGCGCGAGCGCAAGGCCTGAAGGCGGTCGCCCAGGTCGCGCCCGAGGCCGAGGTGCAGGGGGTCAACGATCGGGCCCAACTCGCGGCCGTCGAGGCCGATTTCCAGCGCCGCAGGCGGCTCGAGGCGATGCTGGCCGGCGCCACGCTGATCGCGCCCGAAACCGTGTTCTTCAGCCATGATACTGTGATCGGCCGCGACGTTCTGATCGAGCCCAATGTCGTCTTCGGCCCTGGCGTCAAGGTCGCGGACAATGCCGTCATCCACGCCTTCTCGCATCTCGAGGGGGCGAGCGTGGGCCCAAGCGCCTCGATCGGCCCCTATGCACGGCTGAGGCCCGGTGCCGAGCTGGCGAAGGGCGCCAGGGTCGGCAACTTCGTCGAGATCAAGGCGGCGGCGATCGGCGAGGGTGCCAAGGTCAACCACCTGACCTATATCGGCGATGCCGAGATCGGCGCGAACGCCAATATCGGCGCCGGCACGATCACCTGCAACTATGACGGCTTCTTCAAGGCGAAAACGATCATCGGCGAGGGTGCCTTCGTCGGCTCCAATTCGGCGCTGGTCGCGCCGGTGACGATCGGGGCGGGGGCCTATGTCGGCTCGGGCTCGGTCATCACCCGCGACGTCAAGCCGGATGCGCTCGCCGTCGCACGGGGCCGGCAGATGGAGCGCGAAGGCTGGGCTTCGGCCTTCAGGGCTGCCGCCCAGGCCCGAAAAGCCCGGCAATAGGCGATTTGCAAGGCATTTCGTTCATAGTTCGACATTCAACGTGATTTCGCATTTGCCGGCTTGCGGCTTATTGCGATGCGCATCGATATCAACGGATGAGGCACATCCATGTGCGGAATCGTGGGCATTCTCGGCAAGCAGGCCGTCGCCGGCCAGGTCGTCGAAGCGCTGCGGCGGCTCGAATATCGCGGCTATGATTCAGCCGGCGTCGCGACGCTCGAAGGTGGCCGGCTCAGCCGCCGCCGCGCCGAGGGCAAGCTCAAGAATCTCGAAGTGCGCCTCTCCAACGAGCCGCTCGAGGGCCTGATCGGCATCGGCCATACCCGCTGGGCGACGCATGGCAAGCCGACCGAGAGCAATGCCCATCCGCACGCCACCGAGAAGCTGGCGGTCGTCCACAACGGCATCATCGAGAACTTCCGCGAGCTCAAGGCCGAGCTCGAGGCCGACGGCCACGTCTTCGCCAGCGAGACCGATACCGAGGTCATCGCCCATCTCGTCACCCGCGAGCTCGACCGCGGCAAGGATCCGGTCGCGGCGGTCGGAGCGTCGCTGCCGCATCTGCGCGGCGCCTTCGCGCTCGCCTTCCTGTTCGAGGGACAGGAAGACCTGCTGATCGGCGCCCGCAAGGGCTCGCCGCTCGCGGTCGGCATCGGCGATGGCGAGATGTATCTCGGCTCGGACGCGCTGGCATTGGCGCCTTTCACCAATCTGATCGCCTATCTCGACGAGGGCGACTGGGTGGTGTTGAACCGCAAGGGCGCGACCTTCTACGACTCCGACGGGAGCCAGGTCGAGCGCCGTGCCCAGCGCGTCGCGGCTGGCGCCTTCCTGGTGGAAAAGGGCAATCACCACCACTTCATGGCCAAGGAGATCTACGAGCAGCCGGAAGTGGTCGGCCATACGCTGACGCATTATATCGACATGGCGAATGGCGTGACGCGGCTGCCTTTCGAGACGCCGTTCGACTGGAAGAGCCTGTCGCGCCTGTCCGTCTCGGCCTGCGGCACGGCCTATTATGCCGGTCTGACCGCCAAGTACTGGTTCGAGAAGCTGGCCCGCCTGCCGGTCGAGATCGATGTCGCCTCGGAGTTCCGCTATCGCGAGGCGCCACTGCCTGCGAATGGGCTCGCGCTCTTCGTCTCGCAATCGGGAGAGACCGCCGACACCCTCGCCTGCCTGCGCTATGCCCGCCAGGAAGGCCAGCACATCATGTCGGTCGTCAACGTGCCGACCTCGACGATCGCGCGCGAGAGCGACGTCGTCGCCCCTACGCTGGCCGGCCCCGAGATCGGTGTCGCCTCGACCAAGGCCTTCACCTGCCAATTGACCGCGCTCGCCGGCCTCGCCATCGCCGCTGCCCGCGCCCGCGGCACGCTCTCGGCAGAGCAGGAAGCGCGTTATGTCCAGGAGTTGATCGCGCTACCCGGCCTGATGGCGCAGGCGCTGACGCTGGAGCCCGAGATCGAGAAGCTCGCCCGCAAGCTCTCCAGGGCGCGCGACGTGCTCTATCTCGGCCGTGGCACCGCCTTCCCGCTGGCGCTGGAAGGCGCGCTGAAGCTCAAGGAAATCAGCTATATCCACGCCGAGGGCTATCCGGCGGGCGAGCTCAAGCATGGCCCGATCGCACTGATCGACGAGGACATGCCGGTCATCGTCATCGCCCCGCACGATGCGCTCTTCGAGAAGACCGCCTCGAACATGCAGGAGGTCGCGGCGCGCGGCGGCCGGATCATCCTGATCACCGATGCCAAGGGCGCGGCGGAAGCCGGGATCGTGCCTGAAGCGACGATCATCATGCCGGAGATGGATCCACTGTTCGCGCCGATCGTCTATGCGGTGCCGATCCAGATGATCGCTTATCAGACGGCCGTCTTCATGGGCAAGGACGTCGACCAGCCGCGCAATCTGGCAAAGTCTGTCACGGTGGAGTGAGCCGTCATTCCGGGGCGCTGCGCAGCGGCGAGCCCGGAACCCAGAACCGATGTCGGTTGTGGTGAGGGCGCGGGAGCCGGTAGGATTTCTCCGGACATGGCATCGGTTCTGGGTTCCGGGCTCAGGCCTGCGGCCTGCCCCGGAAAGACGCAAAAAGTCCAGCCGTCGTTTTATTCAGCCTCCGGCTCTGGCCGGCTTGCGACATAAGTGCCGGCTGCGATCAGGCCGGCGCCGCTCAGCCAGAGCGCGATCGGCGGCGCATCGGTCGCCGCCACGATGACGAAGCTCAGCAGCATCGAGCCGCAGGCGACATATTTCGTCCTGCGGGCGATTGCGCCCGTTTCCCGCCAGTGCACGACCTGCGGGCCGAGCCGGGGATGGTTGACCAGCCAGCTTTCGAAGCGCGGCGAGGAGCGCGAGAAGCACCAGGCCGCTGCGATCAGGAAGACGGTGCCGGGCATCACCGGCAGGATCAGCCCGATGATGCCAAGCAGCACGCAGAGCCAGCCGACCGCAAGATAGAGCGGCCGATGCCAGCGGCGTTGCGGTCTGGAAGGTTCGGACACGAAACTCGTCGATCCCGGCGAATCGGGGGTGGCCAGCGGCTTGCGCTCGGCTATCGTTCGATAGTGCGGCGCAATATGGTTAGGCCGCAAGAGCGACGGAGACCCGGATCGCCTATGACTGCCCGCACGCCCGATCCGCGCCTCGTCGTCCAGCCCGACCTGTTGCGGCCAACCTTCGGGACCAGGCTCAGGCGCTATTTCCTGACCGGTCTCGTGCTGGCAGCGCCGCTCGCCATCACCGCCTCGGTGACCTGGTGGTTCATCAATCTGGTCGATGGCCTGGTGAAACCGCTGGTGCCGGCGCAGTTCTGGCCCGAGAATCATTTACCGTTCCCACTGCCCGGCTTCGGCCTGATCATCGCCCTGATCGGCCTGACGGTGATCGGCTTCTTCGCCGCGAACCTCGTTGGACGCACCCTCATCGGCGCCGGCGAATCGATCCTCAACCGGATGCCGGTGGTGCGCGGCCTCTACAAGGGCGTGAAACAGATCTTCGAGACGATCTTCTCGCAATCCGGCACCTCGTTCCGCAAGGTCGGCATGGTGCAGTTCCCGCAGCCGGGAATGTGGTCGATCGTTTTCATCGCCCAGGAGGCGGCACCCGAGATCGCCGGCAAGCTGCCCGATGGTGACGAGCAGATCGGTGTCTTCCTGCCCTGCACGCCGAACCCGACGACCGGATTCTTCTTCTACCTGCCGCGGCGCGAGGTGGTGGAACTGTCGATCTCGGTCGAGGACGGCGCCAAGCTGATCATGTCGGCCGGGCTGATCCAGCCCGGCGAGCCGCTATCCGAGGGGGCGAAATAGCTCACCGCTTCAGAGGCACCCAGATCTCGACGATGCCGTTGCCGGTCGCTCCGTCGAAGCGCTCGTCCATGCGCTCCAGCGTCACGCCCATCGCCGGCTCCCGGCCCGATTTCGGCAGCCAGTCGCGCCAGATCGCCTCATAGGTCTGCTTGATGCCGGTGATGTGGCCGCTGTGCTCGAACACGGCACAGAGCTGCTCCGGTACGCTCAGCCGCGCGAACTCGTCCGGGAGGTCGCTGAACGAAGCGACTTCCGCGCCGGCGATATAGTCGAAGGCGCCGACATCGTCGCAATTGTAGCTCGCGCCATAGGCGACATAGCCCTTCTGGCCAGGGATATGGCCGAAATGCGGGACGATCCGCTGCCAGAGCAGCGGGATGCCTTGCGTGTTGTCGACCGAGAAATGGCCGTTGAAGCCGGCGATCAGCAGGGGTCTGCCGGTGACGATACGCGGCTCGGCGAGGGGAGTGCGGTTTGCAGCATGCATGGACAGGGGCTCCACGAGAGCAAGGGATGACAGGTCGCGCCGCGAGCGCAGCTCTTCCGGCGTGATGCCGAACTGCTCGCGAAAGGCGCGGGTGAAGGCCTCGTGAGAGCCATAGCCCCAGTCGAGCGCGACCTGGAGGATGTCGGGCGCGCCATCGGCGAGTTGGCGCGCCGCTTCCGAGAGCCGGCGCTCGCGCACATAGCGCATCACCGAGCGGCCGGTCGCCACGCCGAAGGCGCGGCTGAGATGGAAGCGCGAGACACCGCTGACCTCCGCGATCTCGTCGAGCGAGAGCTCGGAGGCGAAGCGGCTTTCGATGCACCAGAGGGCTTTCTTGATCGGATCCATGGGCTCACTCACGAAACGCCGGCACCATGGCGGAGGCGAAGCGGGTCTGCTTGATCGGGATTGCTCTCGCTTCTAGCGCGCAGCCTTGGCGACATCGAGGAAGGCTCGCAGCGCCGGCGGCACAGCGCGGTGGCCGGGATAATAGATCGCGATCCGCTCGGGAGCGGGCGCCCAGGCAGTCAGGACCTGGCGAAGACGTCCATCCGCCAGGGCCATGTCTGCCGCCGGGCTGGCGACATAGGCGATGCCAAGGCCCCCTGTCGCGGCTTCGACCATGAGTTCCTCATCGTCGAGAATGACGGAGCTGCTGGCTTCGATCGTCAGCTCCTGTCCCGCGCGCTCGAACTCCCAGCGATAGAATTTGCCGCTCGGCATGCGGTGGCCGATGCAGTGGTGATGCTGCAGGGCATCGGGTGTGTCCGGTATGCCGAAGCGCTCGAGATAGGCCGGCGACGCGACGCAGATGAAGCTGACGGGGCCGCCGAGCGGTACGGCGACCATGTCCCGCGGGATCGAGCCGACGAGGCGCACGCCGGCATCGAAGCCGGCAGCCACGATGTCGATCAGCTTGCCTTCGACGACGAGATCGATGGCGACGTCCGGAAAGCGTTCCGCCATTACGGGAAGAACCTCGCGGACGAGCAGCGCGGCAGCCAGGCGTGGCGCGTTGATGCGGACGCTGCCGGCGACATTGCCGCGAAACGTGGCCATGCTGTCCAGCGCCGCGTCCAGCGTTGCGAGCGCTGGCTGCAGGCGGCCGAGCAGTTCGAAGCCGGCTTCAGTCGGCGCGACGCTGCGGGTGGTGCGATTGAGCAGGCGCACACCCATACGCTCCTCGAGCGCCCGCATCGCATGGCTCAGCGTGGAAGGTGCGGTGCCGAGCTCGTCCGCCGCGCGCCGAAAGCTGCGGCGGGTCGCGACGGTGACGAAAGCAGTGAGGTCATTGAGCGACGGGCGAGCCATTGCTGGCGATTTTGCATCAACTCATGCAGGTTTCAACGGCTAATCCGAACAATGCTTCTCCCCTATCTCGTGCCGGTAACAAACCGAGAGGCATGGGACATGGACATGATTTGGCTCATTACCGGCGTATCGTCCGGCCTTGGCCGGCTATTGGCGCAGAAGGCCCTGGCGCGCGGCGATCGGGTCGTCGGAACCAGCCGCAAAGCGGATGCGCTGCCAGAGTTGCGGGAACGCTATCCGGAACGGCTGCGCGTCATTGCTCTCGACCTCAGGGATCAGCGCTCGGTGCGCGCCGCAGTCGATCAAGCGTTCGGAGCGTTCGGTCGGATCGACATCATCGTCAGCAATGCCGGCTATGGCCTTGTCGGCGCGGCCGAAGAGGTGAGCGATCAGCAGGTCCGCGACATCATCGCGACCAATCTCGTCGGCTCAATCACCCTGATCCAGGCGGCACTGCCGCATCTGCGCAAGCAGGGCGGTGGACGCATCCAGCAGGTGTCGAGCGAGGGCGGCCAGATCGCCTATCCGGGCCTCAGCATCTACCACGCGAGCAAATGGGGCATCGAAGGCTTCGTCGAGACGGTGGCGCTGGAGGTTGCGCCGTTCGGCATCGAATTCACCCTGGTCGAGCCGGGGCCGACCCGAACCGAGTTCGGCGGCAATCTCGCTCACGCGGATCCGATCGCAGCCTATGAAAGCACGCCCGTCGGCCAGACCCGCGCGGCGGTTCGGGGCTCCTGGATCGTCAAAGGCGATCCCGAACGGGTGACCGACGCGATGATGGTGCTCGCCGACCAGAAGGGCCCGCTGCCGAAACGACTGGCGCTCGGTGCCGACGCTTACGCGAACATCCGCAAGGCGCTCGGCGATCGCATCATCGAGCTCGATCGCCAGCAGGACATCTCGCTCGCTGCCGACTTCACCGAGGCCGAACTCGCGCGGCTCTAAACGCCTGCGCAGCACCGGGCCGCATCAAGCCCAGCCATCGAACATTCAAGATCGGAACCGACATGCCCAAACGCGACGCGATTTTCCCGGCCAACCGCCACGCCCTCTACGACGTCCATCAGTATTCGGCCGCAATCCGCCATGGCGATCTGCTCTTCATCTCCGGGCAGGTCGGCAGCCGCGAGGACGGTACGCCCGAGCCGGTGTTCGAGGATCAGGTCCGGCGTGCCTTTGCCAATCTGCGCGCGGTTCTGGCAGCAGCCGGCGCGAGTTTCGACGACGTCATCGACGTGATCTCCTTCCACACCGACCCGCCGACGCAATTCGAGAAGATGATGGCGATCCGCGCCGAAGAGATCGGCGAGCCGCCCTATCCGACCTGGACCGCCGTCGGCGTGACTTGGCTTGCCGGCTTCGACTTCGAGCTCAAGGTGGTGGCGCGCATTCCCTCGAAGACGACCGAAAACGCTTAGTTCGCGCAAGGCTGAGCTTGCCTCAGCCCGCGCGCAGCAGGCGGATCGCGACGTCGCGCTCGAACAGATAGAGCAGCGTCCGGACCGCCTTGCCGCGCTCTGACTCCAGATGCGGATCGCGCTCGATCAGCAGGCGGGCATCGTCGCGCGCTGCAGCCAGCAGGTCGCCGTCGACCTCGGGGCGGGCGATGCGCCAGTCGGGCGAGCCGGATTGGCGCGTGCCCAAGACCTCGCCTTCGCCGCGCAGACGCAAATCCTCCTCGGCGATGCGGAAGCCGTCCTCGCTCTCGCGCATGATGGTGAGGCGTGCTTCCGCCACCTGGCCGAGCGGGCCCTTGTAGAGCAGCAGGCAGGTCGAGGCGGCGCTGCCGCGCCCGATCCGCCCGCGCAACTGGTGGAGCTGGGCGAGACCGAAACGCTCGGCATGCTCGATCACCATCACCGAGGCATTGGGCACGTCGACGCCGACCTCGATCACGGTGGTCGAGACCAGCACCCGCGTCTGGCCGCCGGAGAAGGCGGCCATGGCCGCATCCTTGTCGCGACCCGGCATCTGGCCGTGCAGCAGCCCGACCTTGTCGCCGAAGAGGGCCTGCAGCGCCTCGAAGCGCTCCTGTGCTGCCGCGACATCGAGCGTATCGGATTCCTGCACCAGCGGGCAGACCCAATAGACCTGCGCGCCGCTTTCCAAGGCGCGCCCGACTGCGCCGACGACTTCGTCATAGCGCTCCAGCGAGATCGCCCGCGTGGTGATCGGCTTCCGGCCAGCCGGCTTCTCTGAGAGGATCGAGACGTCCATATCGCCGAACCAGGTCAGCGCCAGCGTGCGCGGGATCGGCGTCGCGGTCATGACGAGGATGTCGACTGCCTCGCCCTTGGCCCCGAGCAAGAGACGCTGGTGCACGCCGAAGCGGTGTTGCTCGTCGACGACGGCGAGCGCGAGGTCATGGAAGGCGACGCCCTCCTGGAACAGCGCATGGGTGCCGACGACGATGTCGATCTCGCCATTGGCGAGGCCTTCCAGCACCTGCCGGCGGCCGGCGCCCTTTTCGCGGCCGGTCAGCAGAGCGAGCTTGAGCCCGGCCTTGTCGGCGAGCGGCGCCAGGCGCTCGGCATGCTGGCGGGCCAGGATCTCGGTAGGTGCCATCAGCACCGATTGCCGCCGCGCTTCCGCCGCAGCCGCCATCGCCATCAGCGCGACCACGGTCTTGCCCGAGCCGACATCGCCCTGGAGCAGGCGCAGCATTCGCTCGGGCTTTTCCATATCGTCGTGGATGTCGGCGATCGCCTTGCGCTGGCCGTCGGTGAGCGTGAAGGGCAGGGCGGTCTCGATGGCGTGGCGAAGGACGCCGTCGCCCGCCGTGGCGCGGCCGGCCGCCTTCTTCTGCTGGCGGCGCACGAGGGCGAGCGCGATCTGGCTGGCGAGCAACTCATCATAGGCGATGCGTCGGCGCGCGACCGTTTCGCCCGTCGCCGCCTTGAGATCGACAGGGTGATGCAAAGCGTGGATGGCATCGCGGAAGGGTACGAAGTCGTTGCGGGCAGCGAAGGCCTCGTCCTGCCATTCCGGCAATTCCGGGCAGCGCTCGGCCGCGCCGGCGGCGATGCGGGCCATGACGCGCCCGCCAATGCCTTCGGTCAGCCCGTAGACCGGCTCGACCGAAGGCAGAGTGGCCGCGAGCTTCGGGTCGAGGATGCGGTCGGGATGCACCATCTGGCGCATGCCGTCCCAGAGCTCGAGCTTGCCGGAGATGATGCGATAGGCGCCGATCGGCAGGCTCTGCAGGAGATGGCGGACATCGGCATGGAAGAAGACCAGCGTCACATCGCCGGTCTCGTCCTCGACGATGACGCGATAGGGCGCCTTCGCCTTGGTCGGCGGGGCAGGGCGGTGCTCGGTCACTTGCGCCGAGAAGGTCGCGACCTCGCCGACCGGGGCCTCGATGATGCTTTCGCTCGGCCGCCGGTCGATCGCACCGGTCGGCAGATGGAAGAGCAGGTCGATGACGCGGGCGGCATGGGTCTCGTCGCCCAGCAGCTTATCGAGCGCCTTGGCGAGCTTGGGGCCGACGCCCGCGAGTGTCGTGGCCGGGGCGAAGAGCGGATCGAGGAGAGATGGACGCAATGGCTTCACGGCATGTCAGGAGTGCGAGTCCGACGGCATTCGTACCGCTGACTTCGCGAGATGGCATCGCTATATAGCTCGCGACGGCAGGCTCCGCGATGGGGCCGGCCCTATTCCTATTGTCCGCGAGGCGATGATGAGTGGCTCGACCCGTAGCAGCGCCGATCTCGACCCGCGCCGGCGCAAGATCCTGTTCCGTGCCTGGCATCGCGGCATGCGCGAGATGGACCTGATCATGGGCCGCTTCGCGGATGCGCAGATCGGCAATCTGAGCGAGGCGGAGCTCGACGAGTTCGAGCGGCTGATCGAAGTGCTCGACCGCGACCTGCTGAGCTGGGTGACAGGAGAGGCGCAGGTGCCGGAGAACTATGACAGCGACGTCTTCCGGCGGCTGAAGGCGTTTCACCAGCACGACAAGCCGATTCATGTCTGAACTGCCGTCGTGGTCGGGCCAGGCCCGACCATTTCGGAAACCAGCGGGCTCGGGTCCTGAGATTCTCGGGACAAGCCCGAGAATGACGCCTTGAGATCGATGTCCCGATGAGCATTCCGCCTCCCGCGCAGATCGCCAAGCCGCAGCTCGACCGCGTCCTCGACGCGCTGAACCGCGGCGACAAGCCGACGCTTTCCGGCGTGCCCGACGGCTTCGATGCCGTCGTGCTCGCCGACCTGACGCGTGCCCGCGCCAAGAAGTCGGAAGGGCCGGCGCTGATCGTTTTCGTCGCCCGCGACGGCCAGCGCCTGCAGGTGCTGGAGAATGCGCTGCAGTTCGTCGCGCCCGATCTCGAGGTGATGACCTTCCCGGCCTGGGACTGCCAGCCCTATGACCGTGTCTCGCCAGCGCCCTCGATCGTGGCGCACCGGATGACGACGCTGTCGCGCCTCGCCCGGACCAAATCGGGCGATCGGCCGCGCCTGCTGCTGACCACCGTCAATGCCGCGCTCCAGCGCGTGCCGTCCTTCGGCAAGGTGGCGTCGGAGAGCTTCTCGGCCGCGCCAGGCAACATGGTCGACACCGAGGAATTGGCGCGCTGGCTCGACGTCAACGGCTACCTCCGGACTTCGACCGTGCGCGAGACCGGCGAGTTCGCCGTGCGCGGCGGCATCGTCGACCTCTTCCCGCCGGGCATGCCGGCGCCGATCCGGCTCGACTTCTTCGGCGACACCCTGGAATCGATCCGCACCTTCGATCCGGAGACGCAGCGCACCACCGGGCAGTTGCGCGGACTCGACCTCGTGCCGATGTCGGAAGCGCAGATGACGAGCGACTCGATCCGTCGCTTCCGCCAGTCTTACATCGCGACCTTCGGCACGCCGGGCCGCGACGACACGCTCTACGAGGCGGTGAGCGAGGGCCGGCGCCCCGCAGGGTTGGAGCATTGGCTGCCGCTGCTGGCAGAGAAGCTCGACACGCTCTTCACCTATCTGCCCGATGTGCCTGTGGTGCTCGACCATCACGCCGACGACGCGGTCGGTGAGCGCATCAGCCTGATCAAGGACTATTACGACGCCCGCAAGAACGCGCTCGACCAGCCTTCGCCGGGTTCGGTGCCCTACAAGCCGCTGCCGCCGGAAGCGCTCTACCTGACACCGGCCGACTGGCGCGGCATCATTGGCGAGGCTGGTGTCGCCTCGCTGACGCCGTTCCAGCTGCCCGAGAGCGAGGGCAAGCTCGTCGTCGATCTCGCCGGCAAGCAGGGCCGCAGCTTCGCCGCCGAACGCGCCGACAATTCCGGCAGCGTCTTCGACGCGACCGTCGCGCATGTGAAGGCACTGGAAGCCGAGGGGCGGCGCGTCATCCTCGCCGCCTGGTCGGAGGGCTCGCGCGAGCGCCTCGCGCATGTGCTGGCGGATCATGGTCTCAAGACCGTGCAGATGACCGGTAGCTTACGGGCCGCTTTCGACCTCAAGCCCGGCACCACCGCGCTTGCGGTCTGGGGCTTCGAGACCGGCTTCGAGGCTGGGAAGCTCGCGGTCATCGGTGAGCAGGACATTCTCGGCGACCGGCTGGTGCGCCCGCGCAAGAAGACGCGCCGCCCGCAGGATTTCATCAACGAGCTTTCCTCGCTGACCCCCGGTGACATCGTCGTCCATGTCGACCACGGCATCGGCCGCTTCGTCGGCCTGCAGACGATCACCGCGGCCGGCGCGCCGCATGACTGCCTCGAAATCCACTATGCCGGCGACGCCAAGCTGTTCCTGCCGGCGGAGAATATCGAGCTGCTCTCGCGCTACGGCTCGGAGGACACCGAGGTCGTGCTCGACCGGCTCGGTGGCGGCGGCTGGCAGGCGCGCAAGGCCAAGCTGAAGCAGCGCATCCGCGAGATGGCGGGCAAGCTGATCCAGATCGCCGCCGCCCGCGCCCTCAAGGAGGCGCCACGCCTGATCCCGCAGGACGGGCTCTACGACGAATTCTGCGCCCGCTTCCCCTATGAGGAGACCGAGGACCAGCAGAACACCATCGACGCCGTGCTGGAGGACCTCGCCGCCGGGCGGCCGATGGACCGGCTGGTCTGCGGCGATGTCGGCTTCGGCAAGACCGAGGTCGCGTTGCGCGCCGCCTTCACCGCGGCGCTCGCCGGCAAGCAGGTCGCGGTCGTGGTGCCGACGACGCTGCTGGCGCGTCAGCACTATCGCAATTTCGCCGAGCGCTTCGCCGGGCTCCCTGTGAAGGTCGGCCAGGCCTCGCGCTTCGTCTCGGCGCCCGATCTCAAGGCGGTGAAGCAGGGCATTTCCGACGGCACGATGGACATCACTGTCGGCACCCATGCGCTGCTCGGCAAGGGCATCGACTTCAAGGATCTCGGCCTCGTCATCGTCGACGAGGAGCAGCATTTCGGCGTCGCCCATAAGGAGCGGCTGAAGGAGATGCGCGCCGAGGTGCACATGCTGACGCTGACCGCGACGCCGATCCCGCGCACGCTCCAGCTCGCCATGACCGGGGTGCGCGAACTCTCGATCATCGCGACACCGCCGGTCGACCGCCTGGCGGTGCGCACCTTCGTCACGCCGTTCGATCCGCTGATCGTGCGCGAGGCGCTGCTGCGCGAACGCTACCGCGGTGGGCGCTCGTTCTATGTCGTCCCACGCATCGAGGACATCGCCGACGTCAAGGACTTCCTCGACAAGCAGGTGCCGGAGTGCAAGGTCGGCATCGCCCATGGCCAGATGGCTGCGGGCACGCTTGAAGACGTGATGACGGCCTTCTATGAGGGCCAGTACGATATCCTGCTCTCGACCACGATCGTCGAATCCGGGCTCGACATCCCGACCGCGAATACGCTGATCATCCACCGTGCGGACATGTTCGGCCTGGCGCAGCTCTACCAGCTGCGCGGGCGCGTCGGCCGCTCGAAGGTGCGCGCCTATGCGCTCTTCACCGTGCCGGCCAACCGCAAGCTGACCGAGCAGGCCGATCGGCGTCTGAAGGTGCTGCAATCGCTCGACACGCTCGGCGCCGGCTTCCAGCTTGCCAGCCACGACCTCGACATCAGAGGCGCCGGCAACCTGCTCGGCGACGAGCAGTCCGGCCACATCAAGGAGGTCGGCTACGAGCTTTACCAGCAGATGCTGGAGGAGGCTGTGGCAGCGCTGAAGGCCGGCATCGAGATCGAGAGCGATGCGCACTGGTCGCCGAGCATCCAGATCGGCGCGCCGGTGATGATCCCCGAGCACTATGTCGGCGATCTGACGCTGAGGCTCACGCTCTACAAGCGCCTCTCCACCATGGACGACGACGCCGAGCTGCAATCCTTCGGCGCCGAACTGATCGACCGCTTCGGCCCGCTGCCGGAGGAGGTCAAGCAGCTCCTGGAGATCGTCGCGATCAAGGCTTTGTGCAAGCGCGCCAATGTCGAGAAGGTCGAGGCCGGGCCGAAGGGCATCATCGTCGCCTTCCGCGACAACGAGTTCGCCAATCCGGAAGGGCTGGTCTCTTATGTCGCGAAGATCGGGACGCTGGCCAAGGTCCGCCCCGACATGCGCGTCGTCTTCATCGACGATTTCGAGACAGCCGAGCAGCGCCTGACCGGCACGCGCCGGCTGCTCACCGATCTCGCGCGTATCGCCGAGCGGAAGAAGGCGGCGTAGCGGAGAAAGCCGTCATTCTCGGGCGAAGCGAAGCGCAGACCCGAGAATCTCTGGATGAGAAGGTGCTATTAGAGTCTCAGCCGGCCTGAGATGCTCGGGTCAAGCCCGAGCATGACGGCGCCCCTCGACTTGTTCAGCCCGGATTGCGCCGCCTGATCTCGACGCGCTCGGGTGCGTGCGTGATCACGTCGACGATGGCGAGATCGGGCCGGTCGAGGCGCGGCAGTCCATCATCCTCGCCGGCGCGGCGGGTGACGACGAGGCTGCTCAGTGCCTTGTGGCCGCCGAGTCGCGAGCGCGCCAGCGCCGGCTCCAGCGCCGCGGGGATGACGAGATGGACCATGCGCCCGCCTTCCAGGCAGGCGCGCAGATCGTCGAGCATGAACAGGCCGAGCGGCAGCAATTCGACGCCGGTCAGCAATGCGATGCCGGGGCCGGTCGCGAGCGCTGCGAGATCGCCGCCGACCAGCGTGGTGACGATGCGCGATGAGGTGAGCGGCTTCAGCACGCGCGAGATCTCGAGCGCCTTGGCAAGCACCTCCTTCTCGCTGACTGGGAAGGGGCCGGCGAGGCTGTGGCCGTCGACGACGCGGATCGGCGCCCGGACCGCAGCCGGCGGCAGAGCCGACGGCGTGGCACCGTGGCCGAGCAGCGGCTCCAGCGCCGCGACGCCGTCCGGTACGCGCGCCCCGAAGCCGCCGATGAAGCGCATGCCGAAGGAACGGGCGGCGACGTCCCGGAGCAGGTGCAAAGGCTGCAATTCGCCGATCCGCGGCACGCCCAGCGCCATGACGGCGCCGGAGCGCTCGATAATGGGCAAGAGTTCCGTTTCCTTGGCATGCGTCGGCAGGAGCATCGGCGACAGGCCGGCCCGCAGGCTGGCAAGGATCGAGATCAGCGCCTCAGGGCCGAGCGGCGCCAGGATCGCGACGCAGGCGCCGGGCTGGGGCTTGGCGAGGAGGAGAAGGTTGGCGAGCCGGTCGACGCGGCCGTCGAGCTCGGCGAAGCCGAAGGCATTGGGGGAAAAATCGCTCCAGTCGCGCCGGCCCGGCGGGTCGCGGAAGGCCGGCTCATAGCCGCGACGGGCGGCGAGCGCCTTGAGCAGGCTGTCGAAATCGAGCCCTTCGACCAGCGCGCCGATGGAGATTTCGTCGGAGCCCATCCGCATTGCCGGACCTAGTTGGCGGGCGCGGGCGGGGAGGGCGACCGCGCCAGCGTCTCATTGGAGAAGAAGAATTTCGGTCGCCGCTTGGGCAGGGAGATCTCGCGCGCACGCGCCAGCCACGTCTCCGGCAGATAGTAGAGCGGCACGACGTAGAAGCCGGACAGCAGCAAACGGTCGAGCGTGCGCACCGTGGCGACGAAATCCTCGCGCGTTCGTGCCGCCAGCAGTGCCTGCAGCGTCGCGTCGATGGCTGGCGAGCGCACGCCGGCATAGTTGAGCGCGCCCTTGCGCTCGGCATTGGCCGAGCCCCAGCGTCCGATCTGCTCGTTGCCGGGCGAGGCCGAGGCCGGCCAGGTCCACTGGATCATGTCGAAGTCGAAGGTCGAGAGCCGGCGCCAGTACTGGACGTCGTCGATCAACCGCACCGAGACGGTGATGCCCAGGCGGGCGAGCGAGGTCGCATAGTTCAGCGCCAGCCGTTCCTGCGGGCGGTTGGTGACGGTGATCTCGAAGCCGAAAGCCTCGCTCTGGCCATCCTTGCGCAACTGCCCGTCGTCCAGCCGGTAGCCGGCGGCTTCCAGCAGATCGAGCGCGCGACGCGCCTGGTCGCGGTCGCGGCCGGAACCGTCGGTCGCGGCCGGTGCCCAGGTTCCGGCGAGGATGTCGTCCCGCACGGCGCCTGGAAAAGCCGCGAGCAGCGCCTTCTCGCGCTCATCGGCGGCTACACCCAGTGCCGAGAGCTCGCTGTCGGCGAAGAAGCTGCCGGCACGGCGATAGACGCCGTGGAACAGGTTGCGATTAGCCCATTCGAAGTCGAACAGCATCGCCAGCGCCTCGCGGACGCGGATATCGGCGAATTGCGGGCGGCGTGTGTTGAAGACCAGCCCGGTCATGCCCTTGGGCGTCTGGAAGCGGAACGTATCGCGGACGATCCGGCCATCGCGCACGGCGGGCACGTCATAGCCGGTCATCCAGCGCGTCGGGTCGCTTTCAAGGCGGACGTCATAAAGCCCAGCCTTGAAAGCTTCGAACAAGGCATTGGAATCGCGGTAGAAATCGTAGCGGATCTCGTCGGCGTTGAAGAGGCCACGTGTGAGCGCATGATCCTCAGCCCAGAAATCCTTGCGGCGCTTCAGCCTGAGCATCTCACCGGGCTTGACCTCCTCAACGAGGTAGGGACCGGAGCCGAGCGCCGGTTTGAAGCTGGTATCGCCGAACTTCTCGGCGTTGGTCGCGTGCTTGGCGAAGATCGGCATGGCGCCGATCACCAGCGGCAATTCACGGTTGGAACCGTCGCCGAGCTCGAAAACGACGCGATCGGGCGAGGGTGCCTCGACCTTGGTCACTCGCGCCAGGCTCGAGCGATGGAACGGCTTGCCCTTGGTCTTCAGCATCTCGAAGGTGAAGATCACGTCCTCAGCCGTCACCGGCTTGCCATCGGAGAAGCGGGCGCGCGGATCGATCTCAAAGGCGAGGCGGGTCCGCTCCGTGTTGAGCTCGACCTTGCTCGCCAGCAAGCCATAGGCGGTGAAAGGCTCGTCGGCGGAGCGGAAGAGCAGGCTCTGCTGGACATAGCGCGGCACTGCGTCGGGGGCGACACCCAGCACCACCAGCGGATTGAGGCTGTCGAAGGTGCCCTGCTGGCCGTAGATGATTCGCCCGCCCTTCGGCGCCTGCGGATCGGCATAGGGCAGGTGAGCGAAACCCTTGGGCAGCTCCGGCTCGCCATGCATGGCGATGGCGGCATCGTTCTCGGCCGCTGCAGCGCGCAGGTTCCCGATCGGCCCGAAAACCGCCAGGCCCGCCAGGGCGAGCCCGAGACACCAAGCGGAACGCGCCGCTGCGCTGAAAGGTCGATGCATGCTCGAAACTGATTCCCTGCCGCAGGATAACATGCGATCAAACTTGTCGCGCCGGGCTCTTCGGGGCTGGAAACCTGCGACGGAACTCGCTAAACGCAGGCCGGGCGTCATCCAAACGCCGCAATCTCGCTTGATGTGCTCACGCCGCCACCGGCTCCGGCACCTTGCTGGTTGAGCCTTGGGTGATGCATGCCGCCGGATACGGCGGCCGAACCAGTTTCATGGTCAAGGAAACGCAGATGTCAGCTTCGACCCGCCTGTCCCGGAGCCAGGGCGCCACCGCGAAGAGCACGGTCCGCGGCCTCGTGCTCATCCTGGGCGCCGCCGTCGCTCTAGCTCCGATCGCCGCGAGCGCGCAGCAGGCGCAGCCGCAGCGCCCGGCGAGCCGCCCGGCCGCGCCGGCGCAGCAGCCCGCTCCGGCTCAGCAGCCGGCCCAGGGCCAGGCTGCGCAGACCGGCCCGACCGTCGTCCAGGTGAAGCCCGAGCCGTCGCAGACGAGCTGGACCAAGGTCTGCGGCAAGGACCCGGCCGCCAACAAGGAAATCTGCTACACCACCCGCGACTTCGTCTCGGACCAGGGCCAGCCGGTGCTTGCCGCCGCGGTTTACGACGTCAAGGGCGACGCCAACAAGATCGTGCGCTTCCTGATGCCGCTCGGCCTGCTGCTGCAGCCGGGCATCCGCTTCGGCGTCGACAACGCGCAGCCGACGCCCGGCCGTTACGCGATCTGCTTCCCGAACGGCTGCTTCGCCGAGGCGCAGGTCAAGGACGACTTCATCAACGCGATGAAGAAGGGCACCACCCTCAACATCAGCGTGCAGAACCAGGGTGCGCGCGAGGTCACCTTCGCCATCCCGATGGCTGACTTCGCCAAGGCCTTCGACGGCGCGCCGATCGATCCGAAGGTTCTGGAAGAGCAGCAGAAGGCGCTGCAGGACGAGCTCGCCAAGCGCCAGGAAGAGCTGCGCAAGCGCCTCGGCGGCGCCGAGGCCACGCCTGGCGCGGCGCCGGCCCCCGGTACGCCGGCCGCCCCGGCTCCGGGCGCGACGCCCGCGCCGGCTCCGAAGCCCTGATCGATCGACCAGGTAAAATCGCTATCGACGCCGGGCCTCGTGCCCGGCGTTTTCATTTGTTCAAGGGGTCGCGCGCTCGGTGCGCTTGACCTGCTGCCAGAGCTCTTCGAGCTCCTCCAGGGTGGCCTGCCGCGGCTCGCGCCCCTGGCGCTCCAGCGCGGCCTCTATGCCCGCGAAGCGCCGTTCGAACTTGGCGTTGGCGGCAGTCAGGCAGGCCTCGGGGTCGGCATCGACATGGCGAGCGAGGTTGGCCACCACGAAGAGCAGGTCGCCGATCTCCTCCTGGATCGCAGCCTTGTCGCCGCCGGCGAGCGCCTCCTCGATCTCGGCGGTCTCTTCACGGACCTTGTCCAGCACGAGGCGAGCATTGTTCCAGTCGAAGCCGACCGTCGAGGCCTTGGCCTGCAGCTTCCAGGCACGGGTCAGCGCGGGCAGGGTGGTCGGCACGCCGGCGAGCACGCCCTTGGCCTCCGGAGGCTCCGGCAATCCGGCCTCGGCTCTGGCGCGTGCCTTGTCGGCCTTCTCCTGCGCCTTGATCTGCCCCCAGAGCGCCTTGACCTCAGCGGGTGACAGATCGCGCACATCGCCGAAGACATGCGGATGCCGGCGGATCAGCTTGGTGGTGATCGCCTCGACGACGTCGGGAAAGGCGAAGCTGCCCTGCTCCTGCGCCATCTGGGCGTGGAACACGACCTGCAGCAAGAGGTCGCCAAGCTCGTCCTTGAGATCGACGAGATCGCCGCGGGCGATGGCATCGGCGACCTCATGGGCCTCCTCGATCGTGTAGGGCGCGATCGAGGCGAAGTCCTGCTCGAGATCCCAGGGGCAGCCGGTACCCGGGGTGCGCAGCGCGGCCATGATCTCGATCAGGCGCTCGATGTCGCGAGCTGGCTTCATCGCTGCAATCCTTCTCAGGTTGGGGTAGCGTCCTCCCATGATTCAAGTGACCCCGTCCATCGCGATCGACGACAGCGAGATCGAGGAGAGCTTCGTGCGCGCCTCTGGTCCGGGCGGGCAGAACGTCAACAAGGTCTCGACCGCGGTCGAGCTTCGGTTCGACGCACGCCGCTCGGCCTCGCTGCCCAATGACGTCGCGCTCCGCCTGATGAAGCTCGCCGGCAGCCGGCTGACGCAGGATGGCGTGATCGTCATCATGGCGCAGGAGCATCGCAGCCAGAGCCGCAACCGCGAGGAGGCGCTGGCGCGGCTGGTCGAGCTGATCAGGCAGGCGGAAGTGCGGCCGAAGGTCCGGCGGGTGACCAAGCCGACCAAAGCCTCGAAAGAGCGGCGCCTGGCCTCGAAGGAGAAGCGCTCCTCGGTCAAGTCGACCCGCGGCAAGCCGAGGTTCGACTAGCTTGGCGTCAGGGCGGGGCGGAGAGGCGGCGCCGGGAGAGCGGCCGGCGCCGAGACTGGTCGATGCGGCCTATCTGCGGCGAGCCGCGCTCTATTATCTCGAACGCTATTCGGTCCCGGCGGCGCAATTGCAGCGTGTCCTGATGCGCAAGGTCGAGCGCAGCTGCCGGCATCACGGGCAGGACCCCCAGGCCTTTCGCACGGCGGTCGAGGAGATCGTCAGGTCCTGCGTCGCCTCGGGCCTCGTCGATGACCGCCGTTTCGCCGAGGCGCGGGCGCAGAGCCTGCGCCGCAAGGGGCGCTCGGCGCGGGCCGTGGCGGCCGGGCTTGCGACCAGGGGCGTCGAGCGCGGCCTTGTCGCCGAAGTGGTGGTGGCCGACGAGGAGGCCGAGCTGGATGCCGCGCGCATCGCCGCTCGCCGCAAGCGCCTCGGACCATGGAGCCGCGGTGATCGCGCCGCTCAACGCCAGAAGGATATCGCCGCGCTGGCGCGGGCCGGCTTCAGCCTGGCGATCGCCCGCGCCGTGATCGACGACGCGGGCGAGGGCGGGTGACCGCCGGACAGATCAATCAGGCTTGACGTTGGCCTCGGCCACGACCTTGCCCCAGCGCGCGACCTCGACCTTGACGAAGTCGCCGAAGGCGGGGCCGTAGAGGTTCGGGATTTCCGAGCCGTTCTTCTTCCAGGCCTCGGTCACCATGGGCGTAGCCAGCGCTTTCTGCAGCTCGGCCGTCATCTTCGCGACGATCTCGGGCGGCGTGTTCTTCGGCGCCCACATCGCATACCAGGTCGAGACCTCGTAGCCCGGCACGCCGGCTTCGGCCGTGGTCGGGACATCGGGGAAGGCGCTGGCGCGCTTGGGCGCGGCGACGGCGAGCGCTCGCAGCGTGCCGCTGGAGATCTGCGCGGCGGAAGAGCCGAGCCCGTCGAAAGCGAGGTCGACCTGGCCGGCGACGAGATCCTGCATCAGCGGACCGGCGCCGCGATAGGGGACATGGGTCAGATTGATCTTGGTGGTGAGCTTGAACAATTCGCCGGCGAGGTGGTGCGTGGTGCCGTTTCCGGCCGAGCCATAGTTCAGCTTGTCGGGGTTCTTCTTGGCGAAGTCGATCAGTTCCGCCAGCGTCTTGGCCTGGACCTTGCCGGGATGGACGACCACGACCTGCGGCGGCTGGGCGATCACCCCGATCGGGATGAAATCGGTCTGGATGTTGTAGTCGAGCTTCGGGTAGAGCGCCGGCGCGATGGCGTGGTGCGCGGCACCGATGAAGAAGGTGTAGCCGTCGGACGCGGCCTTGGAGGCGGCCGAGGCGCCGACCGTGCCGCCGGCACCGCCGCGATTGTCGATCAGGATGCGCTGGCCGAGCTGCTGTTCGAGCTGGGCGGCGAGGGGACGGGCGAAGGCGTCGGTGCCGCCGCCGGCCGGGAACGGCACGATGAAGCTGACGGGCCGCTGCGGCCAGGCCTGAGCCGTTGCCGGCGTCGCCGGGACGAGCTGGGTGAGGGTGGCGAGCGCCAGCGCGCCGAGCCAGCCGGACTTCGACATCGATTTGATCTCCCTTGGACTGTCCGGACTCTTCAAGGTCCTTGCGATCGCTTCAGGCGAAATGCCGAGCGTTGCGGCAGATTAGGGCATCGCGACGCCTGAATGGCAACCCGACCAAAGCAGGGTCTGCCGGCTCGTCAGCTGCCAGCTGTCGCGCGTGTCGGTACGATCAGGGTCCAGACCTGGGTGAGAACAGTCTCGTCGCGCTGGTTTGTCGTGGTGACCTCAAGGTCCATGAACCCGCGATCCGGGCGGCTGCGTGACGGGCGGGTCCGGAGCACCTCGGCGGTCGCCTTGAGGCCGTCGCCCGGGCGCACCGGGCGGTGGAAACGCAGGTTCGCGAATTCGGCGCCGACGATGGGATTGCCGCCGAGCAGCCTGGCATCGACGAGAAGCCGCATGGTGATCGCCAGCGTCTGCCAGCCGCTGCCGACCAACTCGCCGAAGATCGTCTGGCGGGCTGCAGCCTCATCGATATGCATGGGCTGCGGGTCGTAGAACTCGGCAAAGGATCGGATCAGTTCCGCCGTCATCTCGAAACTGCCGGAGGCGATGCGGTCGCCAGCGTCGAAGTCCTCAAGATATCGCGGCTCGGTTCGGGCAGGCGCACCGTCCTTCATGTGCATGGGCCTTCCTCTTGTCTGGGCAAGCCGATGCAGGCAAAGTCACTTCAATTTTTGAAGGGAGTCAATATGGGCTGGTCCGAGGTCGGAGGCACTCTCTGCCCCATCGCGCGTGCGCTCGCGGTCGTCGGCGATCGCTGGACGATGCTCATCCTGCGCGAGCTCTTCCTGGCGACGCGGCGTTTCGAGGAATTCCAGGCCCAGACCGGCATGTCGTCCCATCTGCTCTCCAGCCGTCTCAAGCGTCTGGAGAGCGACGGCGTAATCTGCCGGCGCCGCTACAGCGACCGTCCGGCTAGGCATGAATACCGCCTGACGGAGAAGGGGCTCGCCCTCTACCCGATCCTGCTCGGCCTCAAGTCATGGGGCGAAAGCTGGGGCGGCTTCGAGGCCGGCGATCCGCCTGCGCTTGAGGTGGTTCATTGCGGCTGCGGGCAGGCGACAAGCCTCACCTTGACCTGCTCGGCTTGCGGCGAGCCATTTGGCGCTCATGACGCGCGAGCGCGGATCGGAGAAGCGTTCGCGCAGGAACGCGAGGAGCGCCACAGCGCGTTTCGCCAGCGCTGAGACACGGAGCAGGGCAGCCGAGCGTGTGCGGCTGTCAGGATCGCCGTGACCGGAATCGGCCGGGAAATCCGGGCGTTTTGCATCACGTCGAAGCCAATGGGTTGGCAGGAGTGTTGACCGCGGAGATTGACATTCGTCGGTCATTTACGTTGATACCAACGTACATAAAACGCCGAGCTTGTTGTGCATGGCAGCTGGCTTGAACCTTCTTCGCCAGGATGCGTTTGGCGATGAGCTGGAGCCGCATGGGCAATCGCTGGTTGGCGAAGACCTGCTGCGATGCCCTCGGACAATGATGGCTTCGCCAAAAGCGCGGGCTGGGGCTCGACTATCCTGGGCGCGTTCCGGTCGGTCGATGCCGTCCGCTTTGCGCCGATCGCAAACGAAAAATGGGAGACGACCATGAAGATCGTGACCAGCCTGAGCTTCCAGGGTCAGTGCCGCGAGGCGTTCGAGTTCTACGCCAAGATCCTGGGCGGCAAGATAACCGCCGCCATGCCCTATGGCGACGGTCCTCCGGGCATGCCGATCACCGACGAGAAGTACAAGAGCTGGCTGATGCATTGCTGGCTCGAGGTCGGCGATCAGGCGCTGATGGGCGCCGACATGGACACCGCCTGGGCCCATAACATCGACAAGCCCAAGAACGGCTTCGACGTGACACTGCACACCGACGACAAGGCCCAGGGCCAGCGCTGGTTCGAGCAGTTGGCTGACGGGGGCAGGGCAGTGATGCCGTTCAGCGAAACCTTCTGGTCGCCCGGCTTCGGCTCTCTCGTCGACAAGTTCGGGATCCCGTGGATGGTCAACACTATCCCGTCGGCCGACTGGAAGCCGCCGCAGGGCTGAGCCGGCCGGATCCGCAAAAAAAAGCGACGGGATGTCGGCAGGGCGAAGGCCGATGCGTCCTTGCGATACCGAGCGCACCTGCGAGGCCCAGGACGGCTGACCGGGGCGCTCATCGAACATCCCGGAGAAGACCATGAACCAATCCTATCGCTGGGTGATCGTCGCCGCAGGCGGCCTGCTCGGCTGCGTCGCGATCGGCGCCATGTTCTCGTTGCCGGTCTTCCTGCGGCCGATGTCGCAGGATACCGGCTGGTCGGTCACCGGCATTTCCACGGCGATGACGATCGGCTTCCTCGCCATGGCGGCGGCCAGCATGGTCTGGGGCAATCTCTCCGACCGCTATGGGCCGCGCCCGGTGGTGCTGACCGGATCGATCGTCCTGGCTGCGAGCCTGGCGCTCGCGAGCAGGGCGGGTTCGCTGGTCGAATTCCAGCTGCTCTTCGGCCTTTTCGTCGGTGCGGCGACTGCGGCCGTCTTTGCGCCGATGATGGCCTGCGTCACCGGCTGGTTCGACACGCAGCGTGGCCTTGCAGTCTCGCTCGTTTCCGCTGGCATGGGCATGGCGCCGATGACCATGGCGCCGCTCGCAGCCTGGCTGGTCACCATCCATGACTGGCGTGCCTCGATGCAGATCATCGCCGGCATCGCGGCGGCACTGATGATCCCCGCGGCGCTCCTCGTACGGCGCCCGCCCGCCTTGGAGGCAGGCGGTATGCAGGCCGAGACGGCAGTCGAACCCCAATCGGAGATGAGCGTCGGCCAGGCGGTGCGCTCGCCGCAGTTCGTCACGCTCATGCTGGCGAACTTCTTCTGCTGCGCCACCCATTCCGGGCCGATCTTCCACACGGTGAGCTATGCCGTGACCTGTGGCATCCCGATGCTCGCGGCCGTGTCGATCTATAGCGTCGAGGGGCTGGCCGGCATGTTCGGCAGGCTCGGCTTCGGTCTGGCGGGAGACCGGTTCGGCGCGCAGCGAGTCCTGATCCTCGGACTACTGGCCCAAGCCTTCGGCGTGCTGGCCTATGCCTTCGTCGGCGAGCTCGGCGGCTTCTATGCCGTGGCGGTGATCGTCGGCTTCATCTACGCCGGCACCATGCCGCTCTATGCGGTGATCATCCGCGAGAATTTCCCGCTGAAGATGATGGGCACGATCATCGGCGGCACGGCGATGGCCGGCAGCCTCGGCATGTCGACCGGCCCGCTGCTCGGCGGCGTGATCTATGACCGGTTCGGCACCTACGCGCCGATGTATGTCGGCTCCTGGATCCTGGGTCTGGCGGCGATGCTGATCCTGTGGACCTTCCGGCCGTTTCCCGAGAAGCGGGAAGAGATGGTCATGGCGTGAAGCGCGCGCGCCTCGTGATGGCGCGTGCGTTCAACGTGGTCAGCTCATCGCTTCGACGCCTGGTGCAGTTGCGCCAGGCGTTGGATGACAGAGTGGAGGGACTGGAGAGCGAGGCGCTCCACCAGCCTAAATTCGATTCGCATAAGACATATTATGGAACTTAAATTGACACCCGGAAATGCCGCTTCGATGCCAGCCTATCTCTCGACCGTCAGCTTCATGCCATCGAACGCTGCTTCAATGTTGTCCGGCAAGCGCTTGGACAGGTTGGCATAATCGAGATCGACATGGAGGTTGGTCAGGATCGCGCGGCGCGGCTTCATCTGTGCGATCGCTTCCAGCGACTGTTCGAGATTGAAGTGGCTGGGATGCGGCGATTCACGCAGGCAGTCGAGGACGAGCGTGTCGAGCCCGCTCATCGCCGCCATCGCTTCTGGCGGGATCGCGCTGACATCAGGCGCATAGGCAAAATCGCCGAAGCGGAAGCCGAGCGCGTCATAGTTCGGGCCGTGCTCGAGGCGGAACGGCAATGTCTCGATCGGTCCGCCAGCGCCGTCGATCACGAGCGGTTCGCCGGCTGCGAGCGGCTTCAGATCGAGGATCGGCGGATACAAGCTGCCGGGCGGCGTCTCGAACAGATAGCCGAAGCGCTGGCGCAGCGTCGCGGCCGTTACGGCATCGGCGTGGACCGGGATGCGCTTGCGCATATGCAGCACGAGCGCGCGCAGATCGTCGATGCCATGGGTGTGGTCGGCATGGTCGTGGCTGAACAGCGTCGCGTCGAGCCGGTTGATCTCGGCTGACAGGAGCTGCTCGCGCAGGTCCGGCGTGGTGTCGATCAGCACGCTCGTCGCGCCGTCCGCGCCGCGGCGCTCGACCAGTAGCGAGCAGCGCCGGCGCCGGTTCTTCGGATTGTTCGGATCGCAGGCGCCCCAACCGGAACCCGGTCGCGGCACGCCGCCGGATGAGCCGCAGCCGAGGATGGTGACGGTCAGGCTCATGCGGCGGCGCAAGCCTCAGGCGACCCGCGCCACGGGCGCGGCGTGGTCCATCTTCCAGTAGCAGCGCCTGGCGTTCTCGGTCGTGATCCTGGCGATCTCATCGAAGGAGACGCCCTTGACCTCAGCCAGAACCTTCGCGGTCTCGACGACATAGGACGGTTCGTTACGCTTGCCGCGATAGGGCGTCGGAGCGAGGTAGGGCGCGTCGGTCTCGACCAGCAGATGCTCCATCGGGATATCGCGCGCGATATCGCGTAGCGCCTGCGAGGTCTTGAAGGTCAGGATGCCGGAGAAGGAGACGTAGAGCCCGAGTTCGACGCCGGTGCGGGCCAGCATCTCGCCAGCGGTGAAGCAGTGCAGGATGGCGGGGAAGGCGCCCTTCCCCATTTCCTCGCGCAGGATCGCCGCCATGTCCTCATCGGCCTCGCGCGAATGGATCACCAGCGGCAACTGGGTCTCGCGGGCCGCGGCGATATGGGTGCGCAGGCCTTGTTCCTGCGCCTCGCGCGGGCTCTTGTCGTAGTGATAGTCGAGCCCGGCCTCGCCGATGGCGACACAGCGCGGATGGCGTGACAGCGCAACCAGTTGCCCGGCGGCGACGTCGAGCTCCTCATGGGCGCCATGCGGATGCGTGCCGACCGTGCACCAGACCGACGGGAAACGCTCGGCCAGCGCCGCATAGGCCGCAAAGCGCGCGACGCGGGTCGAGATCGTCACCATCCGGCCGACGCCGGCCGCTTCGGCGCGGCCGACATAAGTCGCGACCTCCTCGGCAAAATCCGGGAAATCGAGATGGCAATGCGTATCGATCAGCATCAGGCCGCCTCGCCGCCTTCCGGCTCGACATAGCGCGGGAAGACCGCGCTCGGCGCCGGTAGCGCCGTGCCTGAGCTCAGGCGGCCGGCCTCGCCGAGCGACGCGAAATTGCGCGCCTCCGCGGGAACCGCCAACAGGTCGAGCAGCCTGGCCATGGCCTGCGGCATCACCGGCTGGGTCAGGATCGCGATCTGCCGGATCGTCTCGATCGTGACGTAGAGCACCGTATCGCGCCGGGCCGGGTCGCTCTTGGAGAGCTTCCACGGCTCGTTGTTGGCGAAATAGCGATTGGCCTCGGCGACCACGGCCCAGATGTCCGCCAGCACGACATGCAGGGCGAAATCCTGCATGGCGGCGCGCGTCTTCGCCAGCAGCCCGTCGGCCTGCGCCAGCATGGCGCGGTCGCCTTCCGTCAGCGTACCGGCCGACGGCACCCTGCCCTCGCAGTTCTTGGCGATCATCGACAGCGAGCGCTGCGCCAGATTGCCGAGATCGTTGGCTAGGTCGGCGTTGATGCGCCCGACGATGGCCTCGTGGCTGTAGTTGCCGTCCTGGCCGAACGAGACCTCGCGCAGGAAGAAATAGCGGAGCTGGTCGACGCCATAGGCATCTGCCAGCCCGAACGGGTCGACGACGTTGCCGACCGATTTCGACATCTTGGCGCCCTTGTTCAGCAGGAAGCCGTGGCCGAAGACGCGCTTCGGCAGCGGCAATCCCGCCGACATCAGGAAGGCCGGCCAGTAGACCGTGTGGAAGCGCACAATGTCCTTGCCGATGATATGGACATCGGCCGGCCAGTAGTGCCAGCGCGGATCGCTCTCGTCCGGGAAGCCGCAGCCGGTGACGTAGTTGTTGAGCGCGTCGACCCAGACATACATCACATGCTTCGGATCGCCCGGGACGGCCAAGCCCCAGTCGAAGGTGGTGCGGCTGATCGAGAGATCCTCGAGCCCACCCTGGACGAAGGAGACGATCTCGTTGCGGCGCGTCTCCGGCGAGACGAAGTCCGGCACGTCGCGATAGAGGGCGAGCAGCTTGTCTTGATAGGACTTCAGACGGAAGAAATAGCTCTCCTCCTCGACCCATTCGACTGGCGTGCCCTGCCCGCCCAGGCGCGTGCCGTCAGGCTGGAGGGTCGTCTCCTCCTCGCCATAGAAGGCCTCGTCCCGGACCGAGTACCAGCCGGAATATTTGGCGAGGTAGATATCGCCATTGGCCTCCATCCGGCGCCAGAGCTCCTGCGTCGAGGGCAGGTGGTCGGCGTCGGTGGTGCGGATGAAGCGGTCGAACGAGCAGCCGAGCCGCCGCTCCATCTCCTCGAAGCGCACGGCGATGCCGTCGACGAAATCCTTCGGCGAGAGCCCGTTTTGCGCAGCGGTGCGCTGCACCTTCTGGCCGTGCTCGTCGGTGCCGGTCATGGCGAAGACGTCATAGCCGTCGAGGCGCTTGAAGCGGGCGATCGCGTCCGCCGACACCATCTCATAGGCGTGGCCGATATGCGGCGGGCCGTTGGTGTAGTGGATCGCGGTCGTCAGATAGAACTTCGGGGCCGAGGCCATGGTCTGTCCGGTCGTTTCAACTGGTTTCAGGCCGCGCGCGAACGGGAAACCGCCTCCGACAGATCGTGAAACAGCGACATGACGAGGGGGCGGCGATCGAGATTGTAGGTTTCGACCTCGTTCGCGGCGCGTGCAAGTCTCTCCCACACCTCCGCGAGGGGCGCAAGCCGGGCCGGGCCGGCAGCGGCATGCGCATGGAGGTGCGCGCCGAGCCAGCCCTGCACGGTCTCGATCATGACCGCGAAATCGGCTTCGCCCGCCCTGCCCGCGACATCCTCGCCGAGCGCCAGCAGCGCGGTCAGGTCGACCGCGGGCAATGCGTCGAGCCGCGCCCTTACCGCTTCGACCAGCGCCAGCGTTTCCGGGTCGACATAGGTCAGCGTCCGCTTGACCGAGCCTTCGGACAGAGTGGCGGCGCGGCCGAGCGCCGAGGCGTCATAGGGCAGGCGCATGCGCTCCAGCGCGATCGCGCCGGCCTGGGCGACGTCGTCCTCGCTGAGCGGCTCGAAGGACAGCAGCCGGCAGCGCGAACGGATCGTCGGCAGGACGCGGCCGGGCGCATGGGCGACGATCAGGAAGAGGCAGCGCGGCGGCGGCTCCTCGAGCAATTTCAGCAGGGCGTTAGCGCCTGGCCGGTCGAGGTCCTCGGCTGAATCGACGATCGCGACGCGCCAGCCGCCCTCGCCCGCGCTGGAGCCGAAGCGGTCGATGATCCGGCGCACGAGATCGACCGGGATATTGCTGGTGAAGCTCTTGCCGTCCGGCTTGGCGATGCGCCGCAGCAGATGCAGGTCGGGATGTGACTGCGCCGCGATCTTGCGGGTGGCCCCGTCCGTTTCCGGCACGGCGAGGTCGCGGGCGGCTTCGGCGCGACGCAGCGGATCGCCATCGGCAAGCATGAAGCGGGCGGCGCGATAGGCGAAGCTCGCCTTGCCGACGCCCTCGGGCCCGCCGAGCAGCCAGCCATGGTGCATGCGGCCGGAGCGCAGCGCCGTCAGGAAAGCCTCCTCCTGGCGCTGATGGCCAATGAGCGCCAGCGTCTCGCGCGGATGCGGCGCGTTGGGCAGGCGGTCGGGTTCGTTGCTCGATTCGATCATGCCGGCGCAATCTGCGGCAAGGGCAGCCGGCTGGAAAGCGCCTGCCAGGCGGTTTCCGCCAGCGTCTCCGGCGGAAGGCTGGCGTCGAGCACGACGCAGCGCTGCGTTTCGGCGGCGGCGATGTCGAGGAAGCCCTGGCGCAAGCGGCGGTGGAAGGAAATCGTTTCGCTCTCGAAACGGTCTGTTGCCTCGCCGGGTTTCCGGCGGCGGGCCGCGCGCGCCAGCCCAGTCTCGGGCGCGAGATCCAGCATGAAGGTCAGCTCAGGCATCAGGCCGGCGATTGCGACCGCTTCCAGCGCTGCGAGCTTGTCGGCGGCGATCTCGCCCAGAGTGCCTTGATAGACGCGGGTCGAATCGATGAAGCGATCGCAGATCACCCAGGCTCCTCGCTGGAGCGCCGGCCTGATGCGGCTGTCGACATGGTCGATGCGGGCAGCCTGGAACATCAGTGCCTCGGCGAAGGCGCCATAGGGCTTGATCCGCCCAGCGAGCAGCGCCTCGCGGATGCGTTCTGCCTTGGGCGAGCCGCCAGGTTCGCGTGTCAGCTCGACGATAAGCCCATGCGCCTCCAGCCGCGCCGCGAGCGCCTTGGCGAGGGTCGACTTGCCGGCCCCCTCCCCGCCTTCGAGCGTGATGAAATGCCCGGTCGCAGGCTGCACCTTTGTTTTGGCCACGCTCAGCTCCGCTTCCAGGCCTTGCGGACCCAGCCGGTCGCGGCCTCCATCAGCGCATCGAGCGCCCGCTGCTGCAGGCTGCCGGCTGCGACCGACTCGGCAGCATAGAGCGGGATCTCCAGCGTCTTGATCTCCCCGCGCGTGACCAGCAGGCGGCCAATCTCCGTTCCCTTTGCCACCGGCGCCTGCAACGGGCCGCGATAGACGATGCGGGCTGCGAGGCGTTCGCTGCTGCCGCGCGGCACCAGCAAATTGACGGGCCCTTTGGCCTTCAGCGCGATGCGCCCTTTCTCGCCACCGAAGACGCTGGCCTCGCCGATCGTCTCGCCCTCGGCGAAGACCTGGCGCTGCTCGAATGAGCGGAAGCCCCATTCGAGCAGCTTGCGGGCCTCGCTGGCACGATCGCGCGCATTCTTCAGCCCGTTGACGACGACGATCAGCCGTTGGCCCTTCTGCGCGGCCGAGCCGACGAGGCCGTAGCCGGTCTCGTCGATATTGCCGGTCTTGAGCCCGTCGGCGCCGATATCCATGGCAAGCAGCGGATTGCGATTGCTCTGCTTGATCTTGTTCCAGGTGAAGTCGCGCTGGCCGAAGATCCTGTAGAGCTCCGGATAGGTCTTGATGATGTGGTCGGCCAGGAAGGCGAGCTCGCGCGCCGTCACCTTCTGCTGCGGATCGGCCATGCCGGTGGCGTTTCGGAACTGCGACTTGGTCAGCCCAAGCGCGTGGACGCGCTCGGTCATGATCCTCGCAAAGCTGGCCTCATCGCCCGCCACCGCCT
Source organism: Bosea sp. 29B (assembly GCF_902506165.1). Classification (NCBI taxonomy): domain Bacteria; kingdom Pseudomonadati; phylum Pseudomonadota; class Alphaproteobacteria; order Hyphomicrobiales; family Alloboseaceae; genus Allobosea; species Allobosea sp. 29B. The sequence goes on along the minus strand of NZ_LR733817.1, from coordinate 5,346,136 downwards.
CGGCCAGCGCGATCGCGGCATCGTTGCCGGAGTGAACGATCAGGCCCTGCAGGATGTCGCCGAGCTTTACCCGGCTATTGACGATGGCGAACATGGTCGAGCCGCCGGAGACGCCGCCACCCTTGCGCCAGGCGTTCTCCGAGATCGAGATCTCGGTCTCCAGCGTCATCTTGCCGGCTGCGATCTCCTGGAAGGCGACGAGCGCGGTTGCGAGCTTGGCGAGGCTCGCCGGCACCATCAGCTCGTCGGCAGCCTTCTCATAGAGCACGGCGCCGCTGGCGGAATCGAGCAGGATCGCGTAGGGCGCGGCCGACTGGAACGCCTGCGCGCGGGCAAGCCCCGGAGCCAGCGCAAGCAGCAGGGCGAGCACCGCGAGAATTCCGCCGGAGACTGGCGAATAGCGGGCGTGCGCCATCCCTGATCGACCTTGCGTCATATCGAGATCAGATGATGCGCCAGTCCGGGCGGTCAAGCCCGGGACAGGATCAATTCCGCGCCAGCGGCTGCTGCTTAGCTCCGGTGGACAGCGGCGAGCCCTTGGCAAGACGCAGGGCCGATGCCTTCTCGGTGGCGGCAGGGAGGCTGGCGGTGCGCGGCACCGGCAGCGGCGTCGTCACATTCGGACGTAAGCCCAGGACCGGCTTGCCGGCATGGCCGGCGGCACCGAGATCGAAGGGCCGGGACGGCGGCAGGCGGACGCCGCTGATCGGGACACCTGCCGCGGAGGACGAGGTCGCGACGCTGGCGACAATCGGGCTCTGCACAGCGATGGTGCGCGGCTGCTCGGGAGCATAGGCCTGGATGACGGGCTGCGCGTCGACCGGCGCAGGCTCAGTGCGGACCGGCGTCGGAGCGGGAGCGGGCCTGGCGGCCTCGTCGTCGAGATCCGGCCCGGCAGAGCGGCCGAGATCGACCTGAGATGCGGCGCTCGCGATCATGGTGCGGCTGCTCTGGCCCGGGATCGAGGCCGCCGAGCCGTCCGTGCGCAGCGAGGCGAGCAGCATCTGGTCGTCGGAGCCGGCGAGCGAGGCCTGGCCGAGATACTCGATCTTGACGCGCGCCGTGCCGAGATGCCGGAAAGCGAGCGCATCGGCCGTCTTCTGCGAGACGTCCATGACACGGCCGCCATGGAACGGGCCACGATCGTTGACGCGCACGATGATCGAGCGGCTGTTGGTGACGTTGGTGACGCGGGCATAGGCCGGCAGCGGCATCGTCGGATGCGCGGCGCTGATGCTCATGCGATCATAGACTTCGCCATTGGCGGTGCGGCGGCCATGGAAGGCCTCGCCGTACCAGGAGGCGGTGCCGACAGCAGTGTAGCCGACCGGCTTCTCGTAAGGGGTGTAGCGCTTGCCGGCGACGGTATAGCTGCGGCCGATCAGCTCGCGGCCGCCGCCCTTGGGCACCGGCTGGCCATCCTCGACGACGCGGGCGCTGGCGGGGCCATATTTCGAGGACGGGAAGGCGCCGATCTCTTTCGACTTGCCGCGGCGGGCGACCTGGTTGTTGGCGCAATTGGCGAGAAACAGGCCGGCCAGTACGACGCAGCCGAGGCGGGTCGCCGTGGACAGGGAGGACGAAGAGCTACGAGGGGCGTCGCCGGACTCTGCCACAGAGGAGGTCTCCGCCGCTGCGCTCGTGCCTCGCATCATGCCGCATTCCTGTTCGTCGCGCCGAAAACGCTGCGCCGCCCAAGCCACGATCGTGGCAAGGTCGCAGTTTTCGACCAATTCCATTAAGGGATCGTTAAGCGGCGGCAGCGCGAACGCATGACCGTCAACGGAAACCCAGCGCTGCCCTTGGGCGGGCATAAAGGTGTCGGAAATGCGGCATCTGTCAATCTGCCACCTTTCCGTCGCCATTTTTCGGTGGAGCGTGACCCAGCCGCAACGCCCGAGCGGGCTTCATGGCGCGGCTTGACGAGATGGGCGGAGCTTCACCGCAACCTCTTGAAAATGCGCGTATTCTCCGGAGTCGGGGCAAAGATTGCCATGATCGCTCCGCATGCGGCTTGCAAAAATCGGCTAGGAACGGCAATGACGGGGCGCCGGAAGGGTGGCCGAGTGGTTTAAGGCAGCGGTCTTGAAAACCGCCGTGGGTGCAAGCCCACCGTGGGTTCGAATCCCACCCCTTCCGCCAGCTTTTGCATTGCGCGATGCCGCCGGCCAATCGATCGCGCGGGCCGAGTTCGGACTCACGTCCTCGCTCTCCGCCATTTGTTCTTGGAGCACGACGCGCCCGCCTCTTTTGTTGCCGCAGGGCCGGAAACGCGAAGCACGAGTCTGAAGCCTTCGGAGATCGCGGTCTGGCTGTCGAAGAGCAGTCCTGTCCGCACAATGTAAAGGCGGCGCTCTGGCGCCGCCTTCTTTGTCTTGTCGAGTGGTTTGATGCTGGGCGATCGAGGTTCGCCGCTCAGCAGGCCCGGCATTCGAAGGGCTGAACCTGCGCCCGGCCCTGCAGGATGACGATCCGCTCGGCTGCGCCGCCAGGCCTGACCCGGATCACCCCTTCATCCTCGCATTCGTCGAGGAAATAGGCCGGGAGTCCGGCACGCAGGGCCTTTTCGATCGATTGCTTGCGGAATTGCTTCAGCTTCTCTTGGTTCATGGCGAGATCCGCTTCACAGGAGGCGATGGCACCCTTTCATCGGCATTTGGGGTCTGGCTCGCTTTCTTCAAGCATTCGCATGGCGCCCACCCGCCCAGAACAAGCGCCGGCACCATCTCACGACGGAAGCACAAAGTTCGCTCGGCTCTTCGATGTCCGCCTGAGGCTGGCGCGTACCGGCCCCTCTGCCTAACAATCGTCGCCGGCCGATCACCGGGCCGATTTCACGACGGAGGGCAGCGCCATGCTGGACTGGACCACTTATCGCACCGAGCTGAAGGGCCGCGTCGGCGATTTCGGCAAGGCTGCGCCGGAGGCGCTTCGCGGCTATGTCGCGCTGGCCGGCGGGGCGGCCAAGACCACGCATCTGGACGCCCGCACGCGCGAATTGATCTCGCTCGCCGTTGCCGTCACCACGCGCTGCGACGGCTGCATCACGAGCCATGTCGATGCGGCGATCAAGGCCGGGGTCAGCCGCGAGGAGATCGCCGAGGCGCTCGGCGTCGCGATTGCGATGAATGCAGGTGCGGCGCTGGTCTATTCCGCGCGCACTCTCGACTGCTTCGAGCAGATGACGGCCCCTGCTCCGGCGGCGGCCGCCGAATAAAGCCGGCCTCTCACGAAGGAGCCGTGACCTGCCTCCGAAGGGGCTCATGCGAGCGCCATATTGCCGTGGCAAAGTGGCGCTGGAAGCGCGGAACGCCCCATGGCGTTCCGTCGTTTCCTTGTCGACCGCAAGGAAACCAGGAGGACGAGATGAGTCATACTGGCAAGGCCGAGCGCGAGATCCGCAAGATCGCCTATGCGCTCTGGATGGAAGAAGGACAGCCGGAAGGCCGCGACCACGAGCACTGGGAGGCGGCAAAGGCGATCTGGACCTTCCGCAATCGCAGCGAGGAGACCGTCGATCACGGCGCGGAGGACGAGCTCAAGGGCGAACGAGCCCGCCGCCGCGAGCAGGAATGGCTGTCCTGACTTAGGCCCTGCGGGGGCTGTGGTTCGCCCGCAGCCCTGCCATTCGCCCTCCGCATGATCGCAACCGAAGACAAGCGGTCGCGACGCGCCCACATTGTGGTCGAAGGTGTCAGCGGAGGCGAGGCATGACGCAGCATGTGGAAGCTGACCGGGCCGAGGTCGTCGAACGGCCCGATGTCGGGCGTTTCGAGCTCGATTTCCCGGGCGGCCAGGCCTTCGCTGTCTATCGCAGCGATGGCGACCAGATTGTCGTGACCCATACCGAGGTTCCGCCCGCGTTCAACGGGCGCGGTATCGGCTCGCAGCTGGCCGAGGGTATTTTCAAGATCGCCCGTGCCAGCGGGCGGCGCGTGGTGCCGCGCTGCTCCTTCGTCGCCGCCTGGGCGCATCGCCATCCCGACTACCGCGACGTGCTGGCCTGAGGGCCCTCGCCCGTCTCGACTTGCTTCGCGCCGGCCGATCGCGTTTGAAAGCTCCGTCACAGAACGGGGCCTGCCATGCCGGACGAACTCGCCATCACCGATTTCCCGCTGCGGGCGCAGGACAAGCTGCGCTATGGCGACACCGACCGCCAGGGCCACATCAACAACGCGGTGTTCTCGACCTTCCTGGAGACCGGGCGCGTCGAGCTGATCTATGATCGCACCCGCCGGCTGGTCGAGCCGGAGACGGCCTTCGTCATCGCCCGGCTGGAGATGGATTTCCGGGCGGAGCTGCTCTGGCCAGGCGAGGTCGAGATCGGCACACGCGTCGCCTCCGTCGGCCGCAGTTCCGTCCGGCTTGAGCAGGCGATTTTCCAGGGCGAACGTTGCGTCGCCAGCGGCATCACGGTGATGGTCCAGATGGACGAGGCGACGCGCAAGGCAAAGCCGTTCTCGGATGCGGTACGGCAGCAACTGCTCGCACTGACGCCACCGAGTGCGGGGTAACGCGGCTTTGGCTCCAGAGCCAGCGACGTTCAGATTGCGGCTGGATGTAACTCATGGTTGCATGCCCCAACGTCGTCAGCGAAGGTGATGCGGGGGGCAGTTCGTCGAGCGGCCCGATTCTGTCGCCGGAGCTGTGACGGACGATGCATCAAGTCGTTGCCAACCCGGCTTCGCCGGCCGACCAGGTCACGTTCTCGGGCGAACGCCCGGTTTTCCGCAAGCTCGTGACGCGTGGCGCCCTGCTGGAGCTCGTCACCTTCGGCTTCTACCGGTTCTGGCTGGCGACCGATATCCGTCGCCATCTCTGGTCTCATACGTCAGTCGGTGGCGACCCGGCCGAGTATACAGGGCGGGCAAAGGAGCTGCTGATCGGTTTCCTGATTGCCTTGGCGATCCTTGTGCCGGTTTATCTCGCCTATTTCCTGATCGCCCTTGAAGCCGAGAGGTTGCAGGCCTTCGCCAGCCTCCCGCTCATCGTCTTCTTCTACCTGTTCACCGAATTCGCCCGCTACCGGGCGCGTCGCTATCGCGTGACCCGCACGCTCTGGCGCGGCCTGCGCTTCTCGATGGGCGGCTCGGGCTGGAGCTATAGCTGGCGCTCGGGTCTCTGGTGGCTGCTGGTCATCCTCTCGCTCGGGCTGGCCCTGCCCTGGCGGCTGGCCGCGCTCGAACGCTTCAAGATGCGCCATACCGCCTATGGCAGCCTGCAGGGGCGCTTCGACGGCACCGGCGGCGGCTTCTTCAAGCGCGCCTGGGGGCTCTGGCTCTCGGCATTGCTCGCCGTGGTGATCGTCTTCGCCACCCCGATCCTTGCGCAGACGGCCAGCCGGTCGGATGCCTTGCTGCCGTTGATCCTGATTGTGCTCTTCACCGTTCTGTCGCCTTTTGTGTACGCCGCCTTCAAAGCGATCGAATGGCGCTGGTGGGTGTCAGGATTGCGTTTCGGCGAGGTCCGCTTCGAGTCGAGCCTTGCAGCCGACGGGTTGAATGGCTGCTACTGGAAAGTGATCGGCTGGGCGTCACTTTTTCTGCTTCTATTCGCGCTCTGGTGCACAGGGGCGTTCCTATTTGTCTCCCCGTTCATCGCGACAGGTGACAATAGTCAGGAGCGCTTCCTCACGGCATCGCAGCATCCGGCGATGCTGATGATCTTTGTGATCGGCTATCTACTCGCCGCCCTCGCCGTCGGCACAGTCATTCGACTCTATCTCAACCGAGATGTCTGGAGGCTCGTCGCGCAGAGCACGGTCGTTCACAACCTGTCAGCGGCCGGCGATGTCACTGGCCAGGGCGAGGCTGTCGGCGCGGTCGGCGAAGGCCTTGCCGATGGGCTGGACGTCGCCGGCTTCTGAGTGCGGAGTCCCGCCTTGTGATGAGTGCGATCAGCGATGGCGATCACCCGGCCGTCTATCCGGCCATCTATTATGACGGGGTTTCCAGCCGCAAACGGCAGGTCGAGCTGCGCCTCGACGCGCAACTCGACATCACCGAGCACGATATCGTGCTGGCGACCTGGCGCTATGACGACATCAGGCGCGTTGATGGCAGCCGCAGCCTGAGGCTGACATCGGTCGCGGCGGCGACGCAAGCCCGGCTGGAGATCGAGGACGAGGCGGTCCAGCGCCTGCTGATGGCACGCTGCACCGCGCTCGATCAGGGTCGTGGCGGCGGTCAAGCCTGGCGGATCGTCGCCTGGTCGCTTGCCGCTGCCGCATCCATCGTACTGATGACGCTCTACGGCATTCCGCTGATCGCCGACCGGCTCGCTCCAATCGTTCCGGTCTCGGTCGAACAGCGCCTTGGTGATGCCGTCGACAAGCAAATTCGGGCGCTGATGGGTGGCAAGCACTGCACCGGCGCAGAAGGTCAGCGCGCCTTCACCAAGATGGTGGATGCGCTGAAAGCCGCCGGTGGCAGCGCCATCCCGCTCGAAGCGCAGGTATTGTCCTCACCCATCCCGAACGCAGTCGCCTTGCCGGGCGGGCGGATCTATCTGTTCGAGGGATTGCTGCAGCGGGCGCGCGATCCGGACGAGATCGCCGGGGTGATCGCGCACGAGATCGGCCATGCCGAGCATCGCGACGGACTGCGCAGCGTCATCCGGACTGGTGGCACCTCCTTCCTGTTCGGACTGCTCTTCGGCGACATCACCGGCAGCGGCGCCGTGATCTTCGCATCGCACACATTGCTCGACGCCTCGCATTCGCGTGAGGCCGAGACGGCTGCCGACGACTTCGCGATCAGGGCGATGACGCGGCTCGGCCGCTCGCCGGCACCGCTCGGGGAGTTTCTGGTCCGCATCACCGGAAGCGGCGGCAAGACGACGATTATCGACAGCCATCCCGTCAGCAGCGAAAGGCTGGAGCGGATGAAGCGGGCGGCACCGGAGACGGCTGGGCCGCCTATCCTCACCGATGCGGAATGGCAGGCGCTCAAGCGCGTCTGCGCGACCGGGTGACCTACCCGCTCCCGTCCGGCCAGCCGACCAGCTCGGTCGGCGTCCAGCGCGCTTTGCGGCGTTCGCGCCGCCCCTTCAGCGCCTCACCGCTGAAATCGCGTGGCTCGGCAGGCCTGGTAAAGCGAGTGCGCTCCTCGAGCGCATCGACATTGATCGTGGTCCAGGCCTTTCCGTCCTCGGCCATCAGCATGGCGATGTAGACGCCGCAGCGGCGGCAGAGGACGACCTGCGAGGCTTCGAGCCCAAAACGATAGCGCTGGAGCTCTGCCGGCTCGCGCACGACCAGTCGGGCCTGCGCCTTGGGATCGGAAACCGTCCGGGCATTGTGCTTGCGGCAGAAGGAGCACTGGCAGGCGCCGACGATCTCCTCCTCGGGCGGGCGCGGCAGCGCCAATTCGAGAGCAATTGCGCCGCAATGACAGCCGCCGTTCAAGCGATATGTCATGCCGGTTGGTTCCCTTCGTGCGCTGTCACATCACGGCAATCATAGGCGTGCGATTGAACCTATCAAAACAACTGATTTGATACCGCATCGAATCGGGGGAACCGAATCGCTCCCACCGTGTTCGAAGCCAAAATGCGGGAGGACATCATGAACAGCCTTGTTGCTGCGTCGGCGCTGTTCCTGGCCGGCGGCCTGTCTGCGGTGACCATGGGGGCCGCGCCCCTGCAGGGCGTTCTCAACGACTTCTTCTGGGCGGGCCTGGCGCTATCGGGCTTCCTCGCCATTGTGGGGCTGGAAGCGGCGAGCTGACGCTTCTTCTTCCAATATCCAAGTCTCCTTCTGACTTCGTCGCGCAGTCGATGCTGTGTCGCGCGCGCCGAGGTTCTCGCGTGGCCCGCTCCGGGCATCTTTACGCCGCCCTTATGCTCCCGCCTGCCCTTCCGGCTCGACCGCTTAGCGGGGGCGGTACCACATCTCCGGCCTGAAACCAGGCTGGAGATCCGTCATGGCCGATATCGTCTTTCTCGCGCTCGGAGCCGGGGCCTTCGCGCTCTTCGGCTGGTACGCAGCGCTGCTGCGCAAGGTCTGACGCCATGGGGCTGACCTTGCTCTATGCCGCTGCTGCCCTCGGGCTCGCGGTCTACATGGTCGCCGCGCTGCTGCGCCCCGACCGCTTCTGAACCAACGACAAAAAGGAGACCTCGCATGGACTGGCGGGGCTGGGCTGAGATCGTCTTCACGATCGCGCTGACGGTAGCCGTGGGCTGGCCGCTCGGCATCTACATGGCGCGCGTCTGGGCGCGCGAGACAACGCCGCTCGACCTGGTGCTGAAACCGGTCGAAGCCGGGTTCTATGCCGCGCTCGGCATCGACCGGAACAAGGGGCAGAACTGGCTCGGCTATGCCGGCGCCGTCCTCGCCTTCAGCGCGGCCGGCTTCGTGCTGCTCTATGCGATGCTGCGGCTGCAGGGGTTCCTGCCGCTGAACCCGCAGGGCTTCGACGGCGTCTCGCCGCATCTCGCCTTCAACACCGCCGTCAGCTTCGTCACCAACACGAACTGGCAGTCTTATGGTGGCGAGACGACGCTGAGCAGCCTCAGCCAGATGGCGGGCCTGACCGTGCAGAACTTCGTCTCGGCCGGCGCCGGCCTGGCTATCGCTGCCGCCGTTGCGCGTGCCTTCGCCGCCGATCGCGGCGAGACGCTCGGCAATTTCTGGGTCGATCTGACCCGTTCCGTCCTTTACGTGCTGCTGCCGGTCTCGATCGTCACCGCGCTTGCGCTCGTCGCTGCCGGCGTGCCGCAGAGCCTGCTCGCCAACATCACCGCCAAGACGCTCGAAGGCGCCGACCAGATCATCGCGCTCTTCCCGGTCGCCAGCCAGGAGGCGATCAAGCAGTGGGGCACCAATGGCGGTGGTCTGTTCAACGTCAATTCGGCGCACCCGCTCGAGAACCCGACGCCGCTGACCAACCTGATCGAGGTCGTCTCGCTGAACGCGCTCGCCTTCGGCACCGTCATCGCCTTCGGGCGAGTCGCCGGCGCCCGCAAGGAGGCGCGTGCGTTGCTCGCCGCGATGGTGATCCTCGTCGGTCTCGGCGCCGCCGCGATTTACTCCTCCGAGACGCTGACGCCGCAGCCAGCCATGGTCGCCGCGGGCATTACCGACGCGCCTGCCAACATGGAAGGCAAGGAGGTGCGTTTCGGCGCGGCCGCCTCGTCGATCTGGGCTGCCCAGACCACCGGTGCGTCGAACGGCTCGGTCAATTCGATGCACGGCTCGTTCATGCCGCTCGGCGGCGGCGTCGCGATGTTCCTGATGCAGCTTGGCGAGATCCTGCCGGGCGGCGTCGGCTCCGGCCTCTACGGCATGGTGGTGATGGCGCTGCTTGCGGTCTTCGTCGCCGGCTTGATGGTCGGGCGCACCCCGGAATATCTCGGCAAGAAGGTCGAGAGCCGAGAGATCAAGTTCGCCATGCTGGCGGTGCTGATCCTGCCGCTCGCTATTCTCGGCTTCTCGGCGGTGTCCGCCGTGCTGCCGGTCGCGCTCGAAGGTTTGCTCAACAAGGGTCCACGCGGTCTCTCCGAGATCCTCTACGCCTATTCCTCGGCGGCGGGAAACAACGGTTCGGCCTTCGCCGGTCTCACCGCCAACGCCCCCTGGTGGAACACGACGCTTGGCATTGCCATGCTGCTCGGGCGCTTCGCCTACATGGTCCCGGTGATCGCCATGGCCGGCGCCATCGCCGCCAAGCCGAAGCTCGCCCCCACCGCCGGCACCTTGCCGAGCGATAGCCCGCTCTTCGTCGGCCTGCTCATCGGCATCATCCTGATCCTGGGTGGCCTGCAATTCTTCCCCGCGCTCGCGCTCGGGCCGATCGTCGAGCACTTCCAGGTGCTTGCGGCTATTCGCTGAGCCGACAAAGGAACTCGTTAGATGAGTGTCTCGCTCGCCAAATCCAGCGCCTTCAGCCAGGCCGTCGTGCTGACGGCCCTGAAGAGCGCTTTCAACAAGCTGGACCCGCGTGAGCTGGCCGGCAACCCGGTCATCCTCGCGACCGAGGTGGTGGCTGCGCTCGCCACCGTCTCGGCTGTCGTCGCCATAGCCAACGGCCAGCCGGCTGCCTTCCCGATCCAGATTGCGATCTGGCTCTGGCTGACCGTGGTCTTCGCCAATTTCGCCGAGGCGATCGCCGAGGGGCGCGGCAAGGCGGCGGCGGATTCGCTGCGCGCCACCCGCGTCACCACCAAGGCCAAGCTGATCATCGATGCCGAGCGCAATGCGATGATCCCGACGCCGGCTCACGAACTCGCCCCTGATGACATCGTCCTGGTCGAGGCCGGCGACGTCATCCCTGCCGATGGCGAGATCATCGAGGGCGTCGCCTCGGTCAACGAGGCTGCGATCACCGGTGAATCCGCGCCGGTGATCCGCGAAAGCGGCGGTGATCGCTCGGCCGTCACCGGCGGCACCACGGTCGTCTCCGACTGGATTAAGGTCCGCGTGACCTCACGGCCGGGCTCTTCCTTCCTCGATCGCATGATCGCAATGGTCGAGGGCGCCGACCGCCGCAAGACCCCGAACGAGCTGGCGCTCGCCGTGCTGCTCGCCGGCCTCACCCTGGTCTTCCTGATCGCGGTCGTCACCCTGACCGGGTTAGGGACCTTCTCCGGCGTCTCGCTCGACCCGATGGTTTTGGGCGCGCTCTTCGTCACGCTGATCCCGACCACGATCGGCGGCCTGCTCAGCGCCGTTGGTATCGCCGGAATGGACCGCTTGCTCAAGGTCAATGTGCTCGCGACCTCGGGCCGTGCGGTCGAGGCCGCCGGCGACGTCGATACGCTGCTGCTCGACAAGACCGGCACGATCACCTTCGGCAACCGCATGGCGGTCGAGGTGATCCCGGTCCCGGGCGTGCGCCCAGACGCGGCGCTGCGCGCGGCACTGATGGCCTCGCTTGCCGACGAGACGCCGGAAGGCCGCTCGATCGTCGAGCTCGCCCGCAATCAGGGCGTCACGGCCGAGGTTCCGGCGGGAGCGACCACGATCCCGTTCAGCGCCACCACCCGCCAGTCGGGTCTGGATCTCGATGGCAAGGACTCCAGCAAGATGTCTTGGCGCAAGGGCGCGGTCGACGCGGTGATCAAGACGCTCGATCTCGCCGAGAGCCAGGTGCCGGCGGAACTGCGCCAGGCGGTCGACGGCATTGCCCGCTCGGGTGGCACGCCGCTCGCCGTCAGCGAAAACGGCGCGCTGGTCGGCGTGATCCATCTCAAGGACGTCGTGAAGCCGGGCGTCAAGGAGCGCTTTGCCGATCTCCGCCGTATGGGCGTGCGCACGGTGATGATCACCGGCGACAACCCCGTCACCGCGGCGGCGATCGCCTCGGAGGCCGGTGTCGACGACTTCCTCGCCGAGGCGACGCCGGAGGACAAGCTGCGGATCATCCGCACCGAGCAGGCCAAGGGCCGCCTCGTCGCCATGTGCGGCGACGGCGCCAACGACGCCCCTGCTTTGGCGCAGGCCGATGTCGGCGTCGCCATGCAGACCGGTGCGCAGGCGGCGCGCGAGGCCGGCAACATGGTCGATCTCGACAGCGACCCGACCAAGGTCCTGGAGATCGTTGAGGTCGGCAAGCAATTGCTGATCACCCGCGGTGCGCTCACCACCTTCTCGATCGCCAACGACGTTGCGAAGTATTTCGCCATCATCCCGGCGCTCTTTGTCGTCTCGCTGCCGGCTCTGGGTGCGCTCAACATCATGGGTCTGTCGAGCCCGCAGAGCGCCATCCTCTCGGCGGTGATCTTCAATGCGCTGGTCATCGTCGCGCTGATCCCGCTCGCCCTGAAGGGCGTGCGCTATCGGGCAATTGGCGCGGCCAAGCTGCTCTCGCGCAACCTCACCCTCTACGGCATCGGCGGGATCATCGCGCCCTTCATCGGCATCAAGCTGATCGATCTCGCCATCGCCGCCCTCAAGCTCGTCTGACGGCCTGACAGGAGAGCCGTATCATGATTGCCAATCTTCGCCCCGCCATCGTCTCGATGGCCCTCTTCACCGCCCTGCTCGGCCTCGCCTACCCGTTGGGCGTCACCGGGCTGGCGCAGGCGCTGTTCCCGGTGCAGGCCGGCGGCTCGCTGATCCGCAATGCCTCCGGCGAGATCGTCGGCTCGCGCTGGATCGGGCAGAACTTCAAGGACGAGGCCCATCTGCGGCCCCGCCCCTCGGCTGCCGGCAAGGACGGCTATGATGCCTCGGGCTCGTCGGGTTCCAATCTCGGGCCGCTGAACGAGGATCTTGCCGCCCGCCTCAAGACCGATGCCGAGGCTCTGCGCACCGAGAGCAAGGCGCCGATCCCGGTCGATGCCGTCACCACCTCGGCCTCGGGTCTCGACCCGCATGTCTCGCCGGCCAATGCGGCGCGGCAGGTTCCCCGGATCGCCGCGGCCCGCAAGGTTCCGGCGGCCGAGGTCCAGGCGGTGATAGCCGCCAACACCGAGGGCTCGACCTTCGGCCTGCTCGGCGAGCCGCGCGTCAATGTGCTCGCCGTCAATTTGGCACTCGACGCGCGCTGGCCGCGCGCTCAACGTTAGGTTCGATGGCAACAGACGAATCCCAGTTCCGTGAGGCAGGGCGGCCCGACCCCGACGCCCTGCTGGCTTCAGCCGGCCGCGGCAAGCGTGGCCGGCTGAAGATCTTTCTCGGCATGGCGCCGGGCGTCGGCAAGACCTACGAGATGCTGACGCAAGGTCGGCGCGCCCAGAAGGAGCATGGCGAGGTGCTCGTCGGCGTGGTCGAGACGCATGGTCGGCGCGAGACGGAAGACCTGCTCGACGGGCTCGAGGTGATGGCGCGCCGGCCGCTCGAGCACCGCGGCCGGCTGATGATGGAGTTCGATCTCGACGCGGCCCTCGCGCTGAAGCCGAGGCTGCTGCTGGTCGACGAGTACGCTCACTCCAACGCCCCCGGCAGCCGCCATCCCAAGCGCTGGCAGGACGTCGAGGAATTGCTGCAGGCCGGCATCGACGTCTGGACGACCCTCAACGTCCAGCATCTCGAAAGCCTGGTCGACGTGGTCTGGAAGATCACTGGCGTGCGCCAGCGCGAGACGGTGCCGGACAGCGCGCTCAGCGGCGCCGACGAGATCGAGCTGATCGACATCACGCCGACCGAACTCCGCCAGCGCATGGAGGAAGGCAAGGTCTACGTTCCCGAGACGGCGCGGCTCGCGGCGGGCAATTTCTTCAAGCCGGAGAACCTGACGGCGCTGCGCGAATTGGCGCTGCGGCGCGCGGCCCAGACGGTCGACGACCAGCTTAGCCAAGCGATGAAACGCGCTGGCGTTGAGGGGCCCTGGGCGGCGGGCGAGCGCATCCTGGTGCTGATCGGCCCGGACGCCATGGCGGGGTCGCTGGTCCGGGCCGGGCGGCGCCTCTCCGACATGATGATGGATGCGCCGTGGACGGTCGCCTATGTCGAGCGGCCCAGTGGCTCGGAACCGGATGCCGGTCGGGGCGCCCACCTCGCGGAAGCGCTGAAGCTGGCCGAACAGCTCGGCGGCGCCGGCGTGGTGCTGAACGGGGACGATCTGGTCGGCACAGTGCTCGACTATGCCAGGCGCAACAACGTCACCCAGATTGTCGTCGGTAAATCGCATCGCAAGGGCTGGCGCGGCTGGTTCCATCGCTCGCTCGCGCCGGAATTGCTGAAGGCGCAGAATGGTGCGGCGCTGCACATCATCACCGAGGTGACGAGCGGTCCGGTTCAGCCTGCGAGCCCGAACATGTCGCCCGCCGGCTTCAGCTGGCTCGCCCATCTCGGCGCGATCGCCATGGTCGGGGTGGTGATCGGTCTCGCCGAGCTGATCGACAAGCGGGTCGAGAACGTCAATCTCGCCATGCTGTTCATGGTCAGCGTGCTCGGCGCCGGCCTTGCCTTCGGGCTCTGGCCGGCTGTGACGGCGGCGGCGCTCGCGGCCTTTGCCTACAACTTCTTCTTTCTGGAGCCGCGCCTGTCCTTCTGGATCGGCCACCCGGCGGATGTCCTGACCTTCCTCGTCTTCTTCGCAGTGGCGCTGACCACCGGTGGCCTGACCGGGCGCATCCGCGACCAGGCCAAGGCAACGGCGCGGCGTGCTTCGGCGATCACCGCTCTGCTCGCCGCCAGCCGCCGGCTGTCGGCGGCGGCGCGGCGGGAGGACGTCGCCTCGATCCTGGCCGAACAGGTCTCGGCCGCGACCTCCGGCAAGGTCGTGGTGCTGCTGCCGGTCAATGGCGAGATCGCCCCGGCGGCCGGTGCGCCCGAGCTCGAAGCGCTCTCGACCGCCGATATGACCGCCGCACGCTGGACCTGGAACCGCGGCGAACCGGCCGGGGCGGGCACCGGCACCTTGCCGAATGCGGCCTGGACCTTCCGGCCGTTGCAGGGCGTGCGGGCCCGCTCCGGCGTGGTCGGCTTCGAGCCAAAAGCGCTCGCGACGGCGGAGAGCGAGCGTTTCGCCCTGGCGCTGCTCGACCAGGGCGCGATCGCGATCGAGCGGGCTGAGCTTGCCGCCGCCGCCGTCGACGCCGAGGCGCTGCGTCGTAGCGATCGCCTGCGCTCGGCGCTGCTCAACTCGGTCAGCCATGATCTGCGCACACCGCTCGCCACCGTGCTCGGCTCGGCGACGACGCTGATCGATTTTGGCGAGGGCATGCGGCCCGCCGTGCGCGACGATCTCCTGCTCTCGATCCGCGAGGAGGCCGAGCGCCTGAACCGCTATGTCGGCGACCTGCTCGACATGACCAGGCTCGAAGGCGGGGCGCTGGTGGCGCGGCGCGACTGGATCGATGTCCGCGACGTGATCGCATCGGCGCTTTCGCGCATTTCGCGCCGGCTCGGCCAACGCCGGGTCCAGCGCGACTTCCCGGCCGAGCTCTCGCTCGTCAGGGCCGATTCCGGCCTGCTCGAACAGGTGCTGGTCAATATCCTCGAAAACGCCATCGCCTACAGCGAAGACGGCGCCCTGATCGAGGCGGCCGCCTATGAGGATCGGGGCAATGTCGTGATCTCGATCGAGGACGAGGGCCGCGGCATCCCGACTGCCGAACTGGAGCGCGTCTTCGAGAAGTTCCGGCGGCTGGAGGAATCGATCGATCGCGGCGGCGAGCGCGGCAAGGGGGCAGGCCTCGGCCTCGCCATCGCCAAAGGCTTCGTCGAGGCTATGGGAGGCCGCATCGCCGCCGCCAGCCCGATCCATGACCGTCCCGACGGCAGCAAGGGCGGCACCCGTATCCTGATCAGCCTGCGCAAGGACGTCGCGGGCGGAGAGCCCAAATCATGACCGCCTTTCGCCCGCGCATCCTCGTCATCGACGACGAGCCGCAGATCCATCGCTTCCTCGGTCCGGCGCTCGACGCTGCCGGCTATGAGCCGATCCGCGCCGACGATGCCGCCACCGGCCTGCGCGAGATCGCCCGCAAGCCGCCGGATGCCGTCGTGCTCGATCTTGGCCTGCCCGACATGGACGGCAAGGAGGCGCTCGCCAAGGCACGCGCCTTCTATGACGGACCGGTGATCATCCTCTCGGCCCGCGACCGCGAGACCGAGAAGATCGACGCGCTCGACGCCGGCGCCGACGACTATGTCGAAAAACCCTTCGGCGTCGGCGAGTTGCTGGCGCGCCTGCGCGTCGCGCTGCGCCATCGCCTCGAACGCCAGGGCTCGGAGCCGGCCTTGCAGGTCGGCGATGTCGAGATCGATCTGGTCAATCGCCGGATCAACAAGGGCGGCACGGCGGTGAAGCTCTCGCCCAAGGAATACGACCTGTTCGCCTGCCTGGCCCAGGGCAATGGCCGGGTGCTGACCCACAAGCAGATCCTCACTGCGGTCTGGGGCCCGGCGCATGAGCACGATGTGCAGTATCTGCGCGTCTTCGTCGGCCAGCTCCGGCAGAAGCTCGAGGACGATCCGGCAGAGCCGAAGCTGATCGAGACGGAGCCGGGCGTGGGCTATCGGCTGGGGGGATTGGTCTGAGGCCGGCCATTCCACTGTCGTCTTGTCGCGACAGGATCAGGGCTCTACCGTTCAGGCCGCGATTTCAGGCGAGGCGACGATGCGGGTTGCGATCCTGGGCATGCTGCTTGGTGTTGCCGCGATGGGCGAAGCTGCGGCCGAATGGAAGCCGAGCATCTTCGACGGCGAGAGCAAGCGGGCGATCCAGGGCTGCTCCGCGACAATGACCGACGATGCTTGGTCCTGCGCCTTCATCCGCTGCGAGGCGAACAAGAGCCTAGGCCTCTATCTCGATATCCCCGGCGTGCTCTCGGAGGGACCAATCACGCTCGCGATCGATGGCCGTGATTTCCAGCTCGCGCTGCAGTCGACAGGAGGACCGTTCGGCGATGCCTATCGAGTCGCCGGCGCTGACGCCGAGATGTTCGCAGCCTTCCCCACCGGCCGTTCGCTGCGTATCCGCCAGGAGGGCATCAAGAAGGGCTATGACTCCATCCCGCTCGCTGGCATCGGCCCGGCATTGCGCAGACTGAGCCAATCCTGCGGGCAGCGGTGACGGTTCCGCAGGAGAAAATGCTTCCCCGGATTTCGACAGCCGAGCAGCCGTGAAGACAGATTTCCTCTTTTGGAACGGGAATAAGAAAAATCACACTACCTGACGTGAATTGATGCTCGAAGGCCTGTGCCTTATGTAAAACGTTCGGAATAGCGAACGTAGCGAGCATCATTCATGGCTGCCGCCAAGCGCCCTGCCCTGCCGGTGATCCTGCTGGCCAACGACCTGCTCGACGGCGATGTCGTCTTCGCGGCGGGCGATGCTAATGGCCTGCACTGGTCGCGCGATCCCGGCGCGGCGCTGGTCGGCGATGACGATGCGACCGCCGACCGGCTCGACGCCTTCGCCGCCGCCGAGCTCGGCAATCAGCATGTCGTCGACGCCTATCTCGTCGACGTCGCGATCGAGGACGGCGTGCCCGTGCCGCGCCATTACCGCGAGCGCATGAAGACGACCGGCCCCAGCATCCGGCGCGACCTCGGCAAGCAGGCCGAATTGCCGCTCGCCCAAGCATTCCTGAGAGCCTGACGCATGTATCGTTACGACGAATTCGACGAACGCTTTGTCCGCGAACGGGTCGCCCAGTTCCGCGACCAGGTCGGGCGCCGGCTCAGCGGTTCGCTGACCGAGGACGAGTTCAAGCCGCTGCGCCTGAAGAACGGTGTCTACCTGCAGCTCCACGCCTATATGCTGCGGATCGCAGTGCCCTATGGCACGCTGTCGTCGAAGCAGATGCGCCAGCTCGCGCTGATCGGCGAGCGCTATGACCGCGGCTACGGCCATTTCACCACGCGCACCAATCTCCAGTTCAACTGGCCGAAGCTGCGCGACATCCCGGATATTCTGGGTCTGCTCGCCGATGTCGAGATGCATGCGATCCAGACCTCGGGCAATTGCATCCGCAACGTCACCGCCGACCATTTCGCCGGTGTCGCCCAGGACGAGGTCGAGGATCCGCGCCCGACCGCCGAGCTGATCCGGCAGTGGTCGAGCCTGCATCCCGAGTTCGACTATCTGCCGCGCAAGTTCAAGATCGCGGTGACCGGCGCCGAGCACGACCGCGCCGTGATCAAGGCACACGATATCGGCCTGCGCATCCTGCGCCATCCCGACACGCACGCGATCGGCTACGAGGTCATCGTCGGCGGCGGCCTCGGCCGCAGCCCGATGATCGGCAAGGTCGTGCGCGAGTTCCTGCCCAAGGCCGATCTGCTCGCCTATCTCGAGGCGATCATGCGGGTCTACAATCTCGAGGGCCGGCGCGACAACAAGTACAAGGCCAGGGTCAAGATCCTCGTCCACGAGATCGGCACCGAGGAATTCTCGCGCCGCGTCGAGGAGGAGTTCGCCCGGCTCGACGGTCCCTCGGTCAATGCCGACCCGGCTGAGGTGGCGCGAATCGCCGCCTACTTCGCGCCGCCGGCCTATGAGACGCTGCCGGCGACCAGCGGCGCCTTCGAGGCGGCCAGGGCCGGCAATCCCGATTTCGCCCGCTGGGTCGAGACCAATCTCACGCCGCATCGCCAGCCGGGCTATGCCGCGCTGACGATCTCGCTGAAGCCGATCGGCGCGCCTCCGGGCGATGCCACCAGCGAGCAGATGCGCGTCGTCGCCGATCTCGCCGACGAATTCTCCCTGTCGGAGATCCGGGTCACTCACGCACAGAACCTCGTCCTGCCGCATGTGAAGCTGTCGGATCTGTTCGCGGTCTGGCAGCGCCTCGGCGAAGCCGAGCTGGCGACCGCCAATGCCGGGCTGATCACCGATATCATCGCCTGCCCCGGCCTCGATTATTGCGCCCTGGCGACGGCCCGCTCGATCCCGATTGCGCAGGCGCTGGCGCAGCGTTTCGCCGATCCCGTCCGGCAGAAGGAGATCGGTGTGCTCAACATCAAGATCTCCGGCTGCATCAATGCCTGCGGCCACCACCATGTTGGCCATATCGGCATTCTCGGCCTCGAGAAGCGCGGCATCGAATCCTACCAGATCACGCTCGGCGGCGACGCCACCGAGAACGCCGCGATCGGCGAGATCCTCGGCCCCGGCCTCGCGGCCGAGGACGTGCCCGACGCGATCGAGCGCATCGTCTCGGTCTACCTGGCGCAGCGCCAGGCCGGCGAGAGCTTCATCGACAATGTCCGCCGCATCGGCCTTGCGCCGTTCAAGGCGGCTTTCCAGGACAACAACCGAGAGGTCAGCCATGCCGTTGCTTGATCGTCACGGCGCCAAGGCCGAGATCTGGACGCGCAGTGAAGGTGCGGCGATCGACAATATCTCGCATGCGCTCGTTGACTGGGCGGCGCTGCCGGAGGCGTTGGCGCAGAAGACGCGCGATCAGCGCATCGGTGTCGTCATCCCCAACACGGTCCGCATTCCCGAGCTGAAGCTGCTGATGCGCCAGCTCTCGCTGATCGCGATCAGCTTCCCCTCCTTCGGCGACGGGCGCGGCTTCAGCCTGGCGCGGCTCATCCGCAATCACGGCTTCACCGGCACGCTGCGCGCCAGCGGGCCGTTGATCGTCGACCAGTTCGCCTATGCCCTCGCCTGCGGCTTCGACGAGGTCGAGCTGCCTGAGGCGAGCGCCGCGCGCCAGCCGGTCGAGCAATGGGTCAACGCCCTCGGCCAGATCAGCCATGGCTACCAGCGCGGCTATGGCGACAGCGGCAACATTCTCGACCGGCGCCGTTCGGCCCGGCTGAAACATGCCGCGGCGGGCTGAGACGATGCACGGTTCGGCCCAATCCAGCCTGCGGCGGCCGGCCGATCGCCATAGCGACGATGAATGGGAGGAAGCCATGCTGACCGACATCGACCGTGCCATCAGCCAGTCCGCTCCCGCTCCGCGCGAGCGCTGGTTCGATCTTTGCTTCCGGCTTATCATCCTGGTGCTTGCCGGTCTGTGGCTGTTCATGCCACCTGCGGGCGACAGCCAGACGCAACCCGATGTGAAGGCCGCAGCGACGCAACGATGAGCGCAAGACGCCCGGAGACAATTGCCCCGCGCCGGATCGACCGGCTCGCCACCTTGCCGCTCTTCCACAAGCTGGAAGGACGCAAGATCGTGCTCGCGGGCGCGAGCGAGGGGGCGCTCTGGAAGGCTGAACTGCTCGCCGCCGCTGGCAGTGAGCTGCTGATTCTCGCCAGTGACAATCCGGAGCTCTTTGCCGGGCTCGCGAACGATCCGCCAGCCGGTTCGGTGACGGTGCTGCCGCGCACCTGGCAGGCTGATGATCTTGATGGCGCGGCGCTCGCCATTGCCGACATCGAGTCCCTCGACGAAGCCAAGGCCTTTGCCGCTGCCGCCCGGCAGAGTGGCGTGCCGGTGAATGTCGTCGACAAGCCCGAATTTTGCGATTTCGCTTTCGGCTCGCTGGTCAACCGCTCGCCGCTCGTGATCGCGATCTCAACCGATGGCGCTGCTCCCGTCTTCGGCCAGGCGATTCGTGCCAAGATCGAGGCGCTTCTTCCTGCGGGCCTCAAGGCCTGGGCCCAGGCGGCGCATGACTGGCGCCCGATGGTCAAGGCGCGCGAGCTTGCCTTTCCGCTGCGCCGCGACTTCTGGGAGCGTTTCACCAGCCGCGCCCTGGCCGAGCCGCAGCGCCGGCCTGACGAGAGCGATCGGGAAAGCCTGTCAACTGCGCTCGACGAGATCGAGCGCGCCGGCACGCCGAACGGCCGCGTCACCCTGGTCGGCGCCGGCCCCGGCGATCCGGAATTGCTGACGCTGAAGGCGATCAGGGCGCTGCAGAGCGCCGACATCATCCTCTATGACGATCTCGTCTCGGCCGGCGTGCTCGAACTCGCCCGCCGCGAGGCCAAGCGCATGCTGGTCGGCAAGCAGGGCTATGGTCCGGCGGTGAAGCAGGACGACATCAATGCGATGCTCGTTTCGCTCGCCGGTCAGGGCAAGCATGTGGTCCGGCTGAAGGGCGGCGATCCCGGCATCTTCGGCCGCGCCGGCGAGGAGATCGAAGCCTGCCAGCGTGCCGGCATCCTGGTCGCGATCGTGCCCGGCATCTCGGCGGCGCAGGGCGCGGCCGCTTCGCTCGGCCTCTCGCTCACCCATCGCGACCATGCCCGACGGCTGCAATTCGTCACGGGCCATGCCCGTGACGGCAAGCTGCCGCAGGATCTCGACTGGAAGGCGCTCGCCGACCCCGCCGCGACCACGGCGCTTTATATGGCGCGCGCCACCCTGCCCCTGTTCCGTGAGAAGGCGCTCGCCGCCGGGCTCGATCCGGCGACCCCGGCGATCGCCGTGCTCGGCGCCACGACCCCGGCGGAAACGCGGATCGCCAGCACGATCACACTGCTACCCGAGCAGCTCGGCGAGTTGCCGAGCAAGGGTCCTGTCCTCGTCTTGATCGGCCATGCGATGGGGGCTGCGCTTCCGGCCGCAGCCGGTGTAAAATCGGCTCAGGGCTGAAATGAACCAAACCGCCGGAGACGCGTTTTCTCTCTGGCGCGAAAAGTTTGGAAGGGCTCTACTGCCCCCGCTAGTTGAGCGATGACCGCCAATTCAGTACGTTCTGTTTGTTTTTCAGAACAGTTTTTTGAGCCGTTTACGCGGTTTTCTGAACTGTCCGACACGGAGCACTGAGATGACGCGACAGAGACTTCACCGCTTGCTGCAAGCCGGTTTGGCGCTCGGAGCCTTCGCCGTCTGCTTCGGCGTGATCAGCGGTGCACGCGCGCAGACCGAGCTGCTCAACGTCTCCTATGATCCGACCCGTGAGCTCTATCGCGAGATCAACGCGGCCTTCATCGCCGACTGGAACGGCAAGAACGCCAAGAAGATCAGCACGATCCGGCAGTCGCATGGCGGCTCGGGTGCGCAGGCCCGCACCGTGATCGACGGCCTCAATGCCGACGTACTCACGCTGGCGCTCGCCGGCGACATCGACGCCGTCGCCGAGCGCTCGAAGAAGCTGCCGCTCGACTGGCAGAAGCGCCTGCCGCAGAACTCCTCGCCCTACACCTCGACCATCGTCTTCTTGGTCCGCAAGGGCAATCCGAAGGCGATCAAGGACTGGGGCGACCTGGTGAAGCCCGGCGTGCAGATCATCACGCCGAACCCGAAGACCTCGGGCGGCGCGCGCTGGAACTACCTCGCCGCCTGGGCCTATGCCGAGAAAGCCTTCAACAAGGACGAGGTCAAGGTCCGCGACTATATCGGCAAGCTGCTGGCCAATGTCCCGGTGCTCGACACCGGCGCGCGCGGCGCGACCACGACCTTCACCCAGCGCGGCATCGGCGACGTCTTCCTGTCCTGGGAGAACGAGGCCTTCCTGGCGCTGAAGGAATTCGGCGAGGACAAGTTCGACGTCGTCGTGCCCTCGCTCTCGATCCTGGCCGAGCCGCCGGTCGCGATCGTCGACGGCAATGTCGACACCAAGGGCACCCGCGCCGAGGCGCAGGCCTATCTCGAATTCCTCTACACGCCGAAGGGCCAGGCGATCATCGCCAAGAACTACTACCGCCCGCGCAATCCGGAAGCTGCCGATCCCAAGGACATCGCCCGCTTCCCGAAGGTCGAACTCGTCACCATCGACGAGAGCTTCGGCGGCTGGGCCAAGGCGCAGCCCACCCATTTCGGTGACGGCGGCACTTTCGACCAGCTCTACAAGCCGGCGCGCTGAGCCATGACGGCGACAGTTTCCCGCTGGCGCGAGCCCAGCATCCTGCCAGGCTTCGGCCTGGCGCTGGGCATCACCGTGACGGCGCTGTCGCTGATCGTGCTCATCCCCCTCGCCGCGCTCTTCATCAAGGCGGCGAGCGCTGGTCCGGCCGACATCTGGGCGGTGGCGACCTCGCCGCGCACGCTGGCGGCGCTGAAGCTGTCTTTCTTCGGGGCCTTCTTCGCCGCGACGGTGAATGCCGTCTTCGGGCTGATCCTGGCCTGGGTGCTCGTCCGATATGATTTTCCGGGCAGGCGCCTGATTGATGCGGCGGTCGACCTGCCCTTCGCTTTGCCGACGGCCGTTGCCGGTATCGCGCTCGCCGCGATCTATGCGCCCAATGGCTGGGTCGGCAGCCTGCTGGCGCCCTACAACATCAAGGTTGCCTATACGCCGCTCGGCGTGATGGTGGCGCTGATCTTCATCGGCCTGCCCTTCGTCGTGCGCACGATCCAGCCGGTGCTGGAGGAACTGCCGGCCGATATTGAGGAGGCCGCGGCGCTGCTGGGCGCCAGCCGCTGGCGCACCGTCTTCACCGTGCTGCTGCCGCCGGTGCTGCCGGCCCTGCTGACCGGCTTCGTCCTCGCCTTCGCGCGGGCCGTCGGCGAATACGGCTCGGTGATCTTCATCGCTGGCAATGTGCCGATGGTCTCCGAGATCGCCCCGCTCCTGATCGTGATCCGGCTGGAGCAGTTCGACTATGCCGGGGCGGCCGTCGTCGCGACCATCATGCTCCTGCTCTCCTTCTCGCTGATCTTGCTGGTCAACCTGATCCAGGCGCGCGCGCGCCGGAGGTTCGGCGATGTCTGACGCCAGCCTGCCCTATCAGATCGAGGACCTCGCGCCCGCCCGCGCCGCGCGGCGCGTCAAGGGCGAATCCCGCATCGTCCAGGTCGTGCTGGTCGCGGTTTCACTCATCTTCCTTTGCCTCTTCCTGTTCCTGCCGCTGATCTCGGTCTTCGTCGAGGCCGGGGCGCGTGGCTGGCACGCCTATCGCGAGGCGATCCTCGAGCCCGACGCGTTGGCGGCAATCCGGCTGACTCTGCTCGTCGCCGCGATCGCGGTGCCGTTCAACGTGATCATCGGCCTGGCGGCCGCCTGGGCGATCGCCAAGTTCGAGTTCCGCGGAAAGAGCCTGCTGATCAGCTTCATCGACCTGCCCTTCTCGGTCTCGCCGGTGATCTCGGGCCTGGTCTTCGTCCTGCTCTTCGGCGCGCAGGGCTATTTCGGTCCCTGGCTCGCGGCGCATGACCTCAAGATCATCTTCGCCGTGCCGGGCATCCTGCTGGCGACGATCTTCGTCACCTTCCCCTTCGTCGCGCGCGAGCTGATCCCGCATATGCAGTCGCTCGGCTCGGCCGACGAGGAGACGGCGCTGACGCTCGGCGCCTCGCCCTGGCGCACCTTCTTCACGGTGACGTTGCCGAACGTGAAATGGAGCCTGTTCTATGGCGTGCTGCTCTGCAATGCCCGCGCCATGGGCGAGTTCGGCGCCGTCGCCGTCGTCTCCGGCAAGATCCGCGGCGTGACCACGACCATGCCGCTGCATGTCGAGATCCTCTACAACGAGTACATGGGCGCCGCCGCCTTTGCCGTCGCCTCGCTGCTGGCAGGCCTCGCCCTCGTCACGCTCGTCCTGAAAACCGTCCTGGAATGGCATTTCGCCGACGCGATCGCCGCCAGCCGTCGTCACTGAGTGGAAGAGCCCATGTCGGTCGCAGTCACCATCGAAAGCGTCGAGAAACGCTTCCAGAACTTCCCCGCTCTGCGCGGCGTCTCGCTCGACATCCAGCCGGGCGAGCTCGTCGCGCTGCTTGGCCCCTCCGGGTCGGGCAAGACGACGCTGCTGCGCGTCATCGCCGGGCTGGAGCAGGCCGAGCGCGGCCGCGTGCTCTTCGGCGAGACCGATACGCGCGAACTGTCGTTGCGCGAGCGCCGGATCGGCTTCGTCTTCCAGCACTATGCTCTGTTCAAGACGATGAGCGTCGGCGAGAACATCGCTTTCGGCCTGAAGTCACGTCCGCGCGCCGAGCGGCCGACTCCTGCCGAGATCAAGAAGCGCGTCTCCGATCTCCTGGAGCTCATCCAGCTGCCCGGCCTCGAGCAGCGCTATCCGAGCCAGCTCTCCGGCGGCCAGCGCCAGCGCATCGCGCTCGCCCGCGCGCTGGCGATCGAGCCGCGCGTGCTCCTGCTCGACGAGCCCTTCGGTGCGCTCGACGCCAAGGTCCGCAAGGACCTGCGCGCCTGGCTGCGCCAGCTTCACCAGCGCACCGGCCATACCACCGTCTTCGTCACGCACGACCAGGAAGAAGCGCTGGAGCTCGCCGACCGGGTCGCGATCCTGCATGACGGCCGGCTCGAGCAGGTCGGCTCGCCCGACGACGTCTATGACCATCCGGCGACGCCCTTCGTCTGCCAGTTCCTCGGCGACGCCAACCATCTGCCGGTCAAGGTCGTCGGCAGCCAGGCCTTCTTCCAGGACCGGCCGGTGCTCGGAGGCCTGCGCCAGAACCAGGGCGGGCCGGCCTCGCTCTTCGTCCGGCCGCAGCATCTGCGCATCGTCGATGATGCGCCGCTCGCCCTGCCGGGCGTGGTCGAACATCTGCGCCGCAACGGGCCGTTGCGCCGGGCCGAGGTCGCCGTCGAAGGGCTGCCGAAACGGCTCGACGTCGATCTCGCCAGCCAGGTCGCGCCGGCGATCGGCGAGCGCATTCGCTTACGCATCACGCATGGCAACTTGTTCGCTGCGGCCTAAGGCCACCCTCGCCTCATCGTCTCGGGCACGTTATCCCTCAGGCAAAGCGAACCGGAGGAGAGTGCGATGAAGGCGCGGGCGAAATGGGTCGAAGGCATGGCCTTCATGGGCGAGGCCGGCAGCGGCCATGCCGTGATCATGGACGGTGCACCTGAATATGGCGGCCGCAATATCGGCATCCGGCCGATGGAGATGCTGCTGATCGGGCTCGCCGGCTGCACCGGCTTCGACGTCGTCCAGATTCTCAAGAAGGGCCGCGAGGCGGTGACGGGCTGCGAGGTCGAGGTCGAGGCCGAGCGCGCGACCGAGGACCCCAAGGTCTTCACCAAGATCCACATCGCCTATCGCGTCAGCGGTCGTGGCCTGTCGCAAGCCAAGGCCGAGCGCGCCGTCACATTGTCGAAGGAAAAGTACTGTTCCGCTTCGATCATGCTGGGGGCGACCGCCGAGATGACCACTTCGCTGGTGGTCATCGACGAACTGCAACAGGAGGCCGCTGAATGACGGATATCCCGACCTCGGGGCTGGTATCCCCCGAAGTCCTGGCCGGAGCGCTGGGCTCGACCGATCTCGTCATCATCGACATTCGCGCCGCTGCCGAGGGCGGGCGCCAGGCCTTCGAGGCTGGCCATATCCCCGGTGCCGTGCATAGCGACTACGCCGCCGACGGCTGGCGCGCCAAGGTCGGCAATGCGCCCGGCATGCTGCCGCCGCTCGACCATCTCGCCGAGCTGGCGGGCCGGCTCGGCGTGACGCCGCCGAGCAAGGTCGTGATCGTGCCGGCCGGGCTCACCGCCAGCGATCTTGCCGCCGCGACGCGTGTCTACTGGACGTTGAAGCTGATCGGCCACGGCCAGCAGGCGATCCTGGATGGCGGTTTCAAGGGCTGGCAGACCTCGCTCGGCCTGCCAGTCGAGACCGGGTCGTCCAAGCCGGCCTCCGCCTCGCCCTACCCGGTCGTGGTGCAACAGAAGCTGCGCAGTACCGCCGACGCCACCCTCGTCGCCTCGCGCAGCAAGCTGGCGACGCTCGTCGACGCTCGCTCGGACAGCTATTTCGAGGGCAAGGAAAAGGCGGCCGAGGCCACCCGCCCCGGGCACATTCCCGGCGCCGTCTCGCGCGATTATGCGGGGGCTTTCGACCCTTCGACCGGGCGGTTCAAGCCGGCTGGCGATCTCGCAGCCCTCTTTGGGCCGGTGCCGAAAGGGCCGGTGATCTCCTACTGCAACACCGGCCACACCGCTTCGCTCAACTGGTTCGTGATGTCGGAGCTGCTCGAGCGCGAGGAGGTCTCGCTCTACGATGGCTCGATGACCGACTGGACGCAGGACCCGGAACGGCCGGTAGAGACGGCCGGCTGATCACGCCCCCGAGCCAAACGGCAGGGCGCATGCCCTGCGCGGCCCTTCAGGCCAGCCGCAATGGCGGCCGCCGCGAAATCCGATAGACCGCTGCCGGTGGCAGGTTGCGCAAGGTCGAGCCGATCCGCGTCGCCTTCAGGCCGAGGCGCGAGAGGATCGCCTCGGGTATCGGGCAGCGCGTGGTGTAGGTGAACTGGTAGAACGAGCCGCCCGGCCGCATATAGCCGAAGGCGCCCCTCAGGATGGCGATGACCTTGCGCGGTGGCATCGACAGCACCGGCATGCCGCTGATCACCGCGCCGACAACCGGGCCGGCGAACAGCTTGGCCTCGCGCAGGCAGGCAGCATCCATCCAGCGCACCCTTGCCGCCGGGAAGCGCATCTCCAGCAATCGTGCGAAATCCGAGCCGAACTCGACCAAGGTGAGGTCGCTCTCGGCGATGCCGCGGGCGATCAGGGCGCGCGTGAAGGAGCCGGTGCCGGCCCCGAGCTCGAGTACCGGCCCTGTCGCCGGCGTGATCTCCTGCGTGATCAGCTCTGCGAGGGCAGTGCTCGACGGGGTGATGGCCGCGACGCGTAGCGGCGCCTCCAGCCAGGCGCGAAAGAAGGACCAGGCGTCGGAGCGCATCCGGCTTGTGGCCTCGCTCGGTGTCGGATCGGCGGCATTGGACAGGGATCTGGGTGGCATTGCAGGCGATCTCGCAATCGGATGACAGGCCTGCCGATATCCCGCGGCTGCATTGAGCCTGCCTGTCATGATCGGCGGCGCCGACAGGAGCCGTGCGATCGGACGGACTTCCGCATTTTGCAATGCAGACGCAATCAACCTGTTTCAAGCCGCTTGCGAACGATGGGAGGAAGCGGCTTGCGCATCTTGTTGGTGGAGGACGAGCCGGCGATGGCGCAGGCCTTGCGCGACGCCCTCACTCGCCAGGACATGGTGGTCGACCACCTGCCGACCCGGGCCGAGGCGGAGGCGGCGCTGCGTGAAGGCCAGGGCGCCTATGATGCCGTGCTGCTCGATCGCCAATTGCCGGATGGAGACGGCCTCGCTTTGGTCAGCACGCTGCGGGCTGCCGGCGACACCGTGCCCGTGCTGGTACTGACGGCGCGCGGCGATCTCGGCGACCGGATTCTCGGTCTCGATGGCGGCGCCGACGATTATCTCGGCAAGCCCTTTGCGTTCGAGGAATTGTTGGCGCGGCTGCGCGCCATCCTGCGGCGTCCGCCGCAATTGCGGCCCGACATTGTTCGGATCGGGCGCCTCTCCTTCGACTTCACGCATCGGGAGGCTCGCATCGGCGGAGCGATGCTGGTGATGCCGCGGCGCGAGCTGCTCGTCCTCGAAGCGCTCGCCCGCCGGACTGGGCGCATGGTGGTGCGCGGCTTTCTGATGGAGGCGGTATTCGGCCTGGACGACGACATCCAGTCGAACGCGCTCGACACGCATGTCTCGCGCCTGCGCCGAAAGCTGGCCGAAGCCTCGTCCGGCGCGGTGATCGACGGTATCCGCGGCGTCGGCTACCTGCTGCGCGAAGCCGCCTGACGATGGCCGGTTCGCATTCGCTCGAACGCCGGCTGGTCCAGCGCCTGATGGGGTTCCAGGCGATCGTCGTCGTCCTGATCGTCGCAGGGCTGTTCGCCAGCGGCGTGCTGATGAGCTTCAGGTCGGAAGAGAATACGATCGAGACGTTGCGTGGGGCCGTGACCCGCGGTCCCGGCGACCAGCTGGCGCTGCGCCCGACGCGCGAGCTCTTGCGGATGCGGACGCAGGCGCCCGATCTCTGGTTCGTCATCAGGGACCGTGCCGGGCAGCAGCTGTCGGAGGGGACGGTTCCGGCCGAATATGGCGCCCTCGGCAGCGCGCTCGATCAGGTCGGCCAGGCCCGGCTGGGTTGGAACATCGGTGACCCGCCCCGGCCGACGGCGCGCGTCAGATGGGTTCAGAGCGCGGTCGGCGAGATCCAGATCGTCACCGGTACCGAAACTCCGATCTCGACCTATCTGATGGCCCTGGGCATCGCCCTGGTGCTGCTGAAGGAGGTCCTGCCGGTCCTTGCCGTCATGGCCGCCGCAGCGCTGCTGGTGACGCCCTGGGTGGTGAGAAGCGCCCTCGCCGGCCTCGGCCAGGCCGTTGCGCAAGCGCAGCGCATCGAGGTCGAACAGCGCGGAGTTCGCCTGCCGCTGAACAATGTGCCGGTCGAGGTCGTGCCGTTGGTCTCGGCGGTGAACGCGGCGCTGGCACGGCTCGACAAGGGGCATGAGCGCCACAAGCGCTTCCTGGCGGCCGCCGCCCATGAGCTGCGCACGCCCGTCGCGATCCTGCAGACCCGGCTGGCATCGCTTCCTCCCGGCCCCGACAAGACGCGTCTGCTGCAGGACGTCACCCGGCTGGCGACGGTGACGGAGCAATTGCTCGATCTAGAAAGGCTCGATCAGCAGGCTGCCTCATTTGCGCGGCTCGATCTGTCCGAGCTCGCGCAGCGTGTGGTGGTCGACCTTGCTCCGCTTGCCTTCCTGGCGGGCTATCAGATGGAATTCGCAGCGGAGAGCGAAAGGGTCACGGTGTGGGGCGACGCCCCGGCGATCGAGCGCGCCCTGACTAATCTCGTCCAGAATGCGATCGAGCATGGCGGCCGCGCGGGAACCATCGCAATCCGGGTCGATATCGCGATGATCGAGGTCAGCGACGAGGGCGGCGGCATTCCATCGGAGCAGCGCGAGCATATCTTCGAGCCGTTCAGCCGCCTGCGCTCACAGAGCCGCGGGCTTGGCCTCGGTCTCAACCTTGTCCGCGAGATCATGCATCGTCACGGCGGCGATGTGGTCGCCCTCGATGCAGCATCGGGCGGCGCCTGTCTGCGGATGACCTTCCCCAGGCAGGCTCCAGCCGGCTGAGGACGAGGCTATTTCCAGGAGCGCTCGTGCCGATCGCGCCAATGCCAGGCGCGGAGCTCGGCATAGCAATCGCGCGGCCTGCCATAGCTGTAGCGCCCGTCGGTGCAGGGATCATAGGCCGGGAGGCCCTGGCGCAAGCGGCGCAGCTCCGCCTCGCAATCCATTGGCCTACCGGTGCTGAAGCGCCCGTCGCGGCAAGGCGAATACGGTCTATCCCAGCCCTGCGCGGAAGCAAGCGAACTCCAGAGGGCGAATATGGTCACACTCATGCCCGAAACGGTGCCAGTCCAGCGCATTGTGGTCTCCAGTCACAGAGGCCTCGCCTCTTAGGGCTATGACTGTTCCCGCCGAGGATTGAGGGAGCCTTGCGCCGTCGGGTGGGTGGCTCCGGAAGCAAGGCGAGTTGCAAAATCGACTAAAAAGGATCAAAGGAAGCGCCAACGCGCCGGCCTCGCCGCGCCCTTCCCTTACTCCGTTTCAGAGTTCCGCCGCCGATGAACGCCGTCGCGCCGAAAATCTCGTTCGTCTCCCTCGGGTGCCCGAAGGCGCTCGTCGATTCCGAACGCATCATCACCTCGCTGCGCTCCGAGGGCTATGAGCTCAGCAAGAGCCATGCGGGTGCCGACGTCGTCATCGTCAACACCTGCGGCTTCCTCGACAGCGCCAAGCAGGAATCGCTCGAGGCGATCGGCTCGGCCATGGCCGAGAACGGCAAGGTCATCGTCACCGGCTGCATGGGCGCCGAGCCCGAGCAGATCCGCGACGCCTTCCCGAACCTGCTCGCGATCACCGGCCCGCAGGCCTATGAGAGCGTCGTCTCGGCGGTGCACCAGGCCGTGCCGCCCAAGCACGACCCCTTCCTCGACCTGGTCCCGGACCAGGGCATCAAGCTGACGCCGCGGCACTACGCGTACCTAAAGATTTCAGAAGGTTGCAACAACCGCTGCAGCTTCTGCATCATCCCGAAATTGCGCGGCGACCTGGTGTCGCGGCCGATCGGCGATGTGCTCCGCGAAGCCGAGAAGCTGGTCAAGGCCGGCGTCAAGGAACTGCTGGTGATCTCGCAGGACACCAGCGCCTATGGGCTCGACATCAAGTATGCGCCGTCGCTGTGGAAGGATCGCGAGGTCCGCACCCGGTTCTTCGAACTGGCACGCGAGCTCGGCCAGATGGGCGTCTGGGTGCGGATGCACTATGTCTACCCCTATCCGCATGTCGACGAGGTCATCCCGCTGATGGCGGAGGGCAATGTGCTGCCCTATCTCGACATCCCGTTCCAGCATGCCTCGCCCTCCGTGCTGAAGGCGATGCGCCGTCCGGCCCATCACGAGAAGACACTGGAGCGGATCCGGAAGTGGCGCGAGATCTGCCCCGACCTCGCCATCCGCTCGACCTTCATCGTCGGCTTCCCCGGCGAGACCGAGGAGGATGTCGACTTCCTGCTCGACTGGCTGAAGGAAGCGAAGCTGGAGCGCGTCGGCTGCTTCAAATACGAGCCGGTCAAAGGCGCGACCGCCAATGATCTCGGCCTGCCGCTGGTCGATGAAGACGAGAAGGAGGCGCGCTGGCATCGCTTCATGAAGACGCAGGCCGAGGTTTCGGCCCGCATCGTCAAGGGCCGTGTCGGCAAGCGCATTCCGGTGATCATCGACGAGGCCGGCCCGACCGTCGCCAAGGGCCGCTCGAAATGGGATGCGCCGGAGATTGACGGCAATGTCTATGTCTCGAGCCGCCGGCCGCTTCGGCCTGGCGACATCGTCACCGTGAAGATCGAGCGTGCCGACGCTTACGATCTGCACGGCATGGCGGTCTGATCAGGCAAGCGCGGCCGGCACAGGCCGCGGCATGCGGCGCAACTGGGTGACCCGGCCGGTGCGGGGCTTGGACGACTTCTCGAAGACGACCTGGGCATCGCTGACCTGGGTGGCGAGCTGGAGCGTCGGACGGGCGGAGAGCTGCGCCTGGAGCGCCATCGCGATGATGGCGAAGGAGAGGATGAAACCGACGCGGCGAAGAAACGGGGACATGACGTAAGGACCGAAGTTCTTGTTCTTGGCCCTGCTTTGCCGGCTCCAGGTGCGCTTTCGCTTTCGGGTTTCGAGGCTTTCAGTTTTTTCTTCTGAAACGGAAACGGCCGCCCTGGAAGGCGGCCGTCTGCTGTTCGTCAGGATCGGTGAGAATTACGGGATGATCACGGTCGAGCCGGTGGTGCCGCGCCCTTCCAGCGCGCGATGCGCCTCGGCGGCGTCCTTCAGCGCGAAGCGGGCGTTGATCGCGACGGCGACCTTGCCGGAGCCGACCGCCT
This sequence comes from Bosea sp. 29B, assembly GCF_902506165.1. Lineage (NCBI taxonomy): Bacteria > Pseudomonadati > Pseudomonadota > Alphaproteobacteria > Hyphomicrobiales > Alloboseaceae > Allobosea > Allobosea sp. 29B. Next base: position 5,314,673 of record NZ_LR733817.1, on the reverse strand, counting down.
CGAACAGGTTCTTCGCCATCGCGACCAGGGTCTCGCGGTTGGCCGTGTGCGTGTTCATCGTCGGGCGGGTGACGTAGAGGGAGCCCTTTGCCGAGAGGATGCCGAGATTGAAGGCCTCGACCGCACCCGAGGCGTTGCCGAAGCTCGCCAGCAGGCCGAACGGCCTCAGCGAGTCGAGCGAGCCCATGAAAGTGTCCTTGCCGACGCCGTCATAGACGACGTTGCAGAGCTTGCCGCCGGTGATCTCCTTGACCCGCGCCGGAACGTCCTCGTCGCGGTAGAGGATGACATGGTCGGCCTTGTTCGCCTTGGCGAGCTCCGCCTTCTCCTTGCTGCCGACGGTGCCGATCACGGTGGCACCCAGCGCCTTGCCCCATTGGCAGAGGATAGAGCCGGTGCCGCCCGCCGCGGCATGGACCAGGATCATGTCGCCCGCCTTCACCGGATAGGTACGGTGGAGCAGGTATTCGGCGGTCAGCCCCTTCAGCAACATGCTCGCCGCGGCCTCATAGGAGACGTTGTCGGGCAGCGCGACCACCGCTGAAGCGGGAACGATGCGCTCCTCGGCATAGGCGCCATGCGCGGCGACGACGGCGATGCGGTCGCCCGGTTTGAACTCCGTGACGCCGGGGCCGACCGCGAGCACGTCGCCGGCCGATTCGTTGCCGAGCGTGAACGGCAGCGGCGCGGGGTAGAGGCCGGTGCGGAAATAGGTGTCGATGAAGTTGAGGCCGATGGCGCGGTTGCGGATCAGGATCTCGCCCGCTCCCGGCGCCGACAGGCTGACCTCCTCCAGCTGCAGAACCTCGGGGCCACCGGTCTTGTGTACGCGGATTGCTTTCGCCATGGCGATCTCCTGATGTCGATGGCCGCAACGATAGGGACTTGCCTTCCTCCGGCGCAACGGCTGCACTGCACGGCAGACCCGCGCAAACGCCGAGTCGGTCTGGCATCACTGCATGATCGGTCTCTGACATGAACAGGCAAGGCGCTCATCTCGGTGGCCCTGCGGTCCTGCGCGAGGCCTTCACGCCCAAGCTGATCTCTGCCCTGCGCGAAGGCTACGGCCTCGCCCGCATGCGGGCCGATGCGCTTTCGGGGCTGACGGTCGCGATCGTCGCGCTGCCACTTTCCATGGCGATCGCCATTGCCAGCGGCGCGACGCCGGCCGCCGGGCTGTTCACCGCGATCATCGGCGGCTTCCTGGTCTCGGCGTTGAGCGGGAGCCGCCACCAGATCGGCGGGCCGGCCGGCGCCTTCATCGTCCTCGTCGCCGCGACGATCGACCAGCACGGCTTCGACGGGCTGCTGCTCGCCACCATGCTGGCCGGCGCCATGCTGATCGCGGTCGGGCTGCTGCGGCTTGGCACCTACATCAAGTACATCCCGCATCCGGTACTGGTCGGCTTCACCACCGGCATTGCCATCATCATCTTCGCCAGCCAGGTCCGCGACCTCCTGGGGTTGACGCTGCCCGGCAAGGAGCCGGCGGCGCTGATCCCGAAGCTGCAAGCGCTCATGGCTGCGCTCGGCACGCTGAACCCGGCGGCGCTTGGCCTTTCGGCCCTGACCATCGCGATGATCCTGGCAGTGAGGCGCTGGCGACCGAGCTGGCCGGGGCTACTGATTGCGGTCGCGTTCGCGGCCGCCACGACCTTCCTGCTCAACCTGCCGGTCGAGACGATCGGCAGCCGTTTCGGTGGTATTCCGCGCGCCCTGCCCGCTCCGCATCTGCCGGCCTTCAGCCTCGACAAATTGATCGCGGTGCTGCCGGCCGCGCTCTCGATCGCGGTGCTGGGCGGCATCGAATCGCTGCTCTCGGCCGTGGTCGCCGACGGGATGAGCGGGCGCCGGCACCGCTCGAACATGGAGCTGGTTGCACAGGGCGTCGCCAATATCGGCTCGCCTTTGTTCGGCGGCATCTGCGTCACCGGCACGATCGCCCGCACCGCGACGAATATCCGTGCCGGCGGCGTCACGCCGGTCGCAGGGATGTTTCATGCGGCCTTCGTGCTGCTGTTCGTGCTGATCGCGGCGCCGCTCGCCTCGTACATCCCGCTGGCGGCGCTTGCCGGCGTGCTCGCCGTCGTCGCCTGGAACATGGCCGAGAAGGCCGCCTTCGCTGCGATCCTCAGGCATTCGCGCGCCGACTCGCTCGTGCTGCTCTCGACCTTCCTGCTGGTGGTCTTCGAGGACCTGATGGTCGGGATCGGCGTCGGCGTCGTGCTGGGGTCGCTGATCTTCATGCACCGCATGGCCAATATCGTCACGGTCGAGGCCGGCATGGACGCAGGCCTCGTCGACTATGACGAAGCCGGCCATGACGAGCCGCAGGCGAATGGCAACGGCAAACGCGATGGCGAGACCTTCCACTACAAGATCACCGGCCCGCTCTTCTTCGGCGCCAGCAGCCATGTCGCGACCGTGCTCGACCGGGTCGGCCCCTTCCCCGAGCGGATCGTGCTCGATCTCTCCGGCGTGCCCTTCGCCGATTCAAGCGCGGCGGTCTCGCTCAAGGCGATGATCGACAAGGCGCTGGGCCATGGCTCGGCCGTCGAGATCCGCGGCGCCGGGCGGCAGGTTCGCGCCGTGCTCGGTCACGAGGGCATCGACGAGCGGATCGTCTCGTTCCGGGAGATCGCCCAGAAGCCCGGCAAGGGCGTGGTCTGGGGATAGCTGCGGCAAGGGCGCGCTCGCCAGCGGCGCCGGCATCGGCTACCGAAAGGCCATGACGGACCAGCAGCATTGCGACATCGCCATCGTCGGGGCCGGTGCGGTCGGGCTCGCAGCAGCGCTCGCGCTCGCCGCGGCCGGGCGGGAGGTGGTGCTGTTCGGGCAGGCAGCTGCGCCGCGCGACGGACGCACCGTCGCCTTGCTCGACGGCTCCTGGCGATTGCTGGAGGCGCTTGGCCTTACGGAGGCGCTGGATGAGATTGCGGCCCCGCTCGCGCTGATGCGGCTGGTCGACGACACCGGCAGCCTGTTCCGGCAGCCGCCGGTCGAATTCAAGGCGGCCGAGCTCGGCCTGCCGGCCTTCGGCTGGAATATCGAGAATGCCGTGCTGGTCGAGGCGATGGCGGCAAAGGCGGCGGCCGAGCCGCGCATTCGCATGATCCCGCGGGCGGTGACGGAGATCGCGGCAGGCGCTGACAGTGTCACTCTGGTCGGCGACGGCTTCGCGCCGGTCGCGGCACGGCTGGTCGTCGGTGCCGATGGTCGCAAGTCGCGGGTTCGTGAGGCTGCCGGCATCACCACGCGCGACTGGAGCTATCCCCAGGTGGCGCTGACGGCGATCCTGAGCCATCGCCGCGAGCATCAGGACGCCTCGACCGAATTCCACACCCGCTCCGGCCCGTGCACGCTGGTGCCGATGTCCGGCCGCCGCTCCTCGCTGGTCTGGCTGCTCGAACCCGGCGAGGCCGAGCGTATCGCCGGGCTCGATGATGCCGCTTTCGCCCGCGCGGTCGAGCGCCAGACCCATTCGATCCTCGGCGCGTTGACGCTCGCGGGCCTACGTGGGCGGGTGCCGATGGGGGGCCTGTCGGTCGATCGGTTCGCGGATGGGCGCATGGCGCTTATCGGCGAGGCCGCGCATGTCTTTCCGCCGATCGGGGCGCAGGGGCTCAATCTCGGTCTGCGCGATGTCGCGGCCCTGCGCGATGCGGTCGCTGGAGCCGAGGATCCGGGCGAAGACGCAGCACTCGCTGCTTACGATCGCTCGCGCCAGGCGGATGTGCGCCTGCGCACCGGGGCGGTCGATGCGCTCAACCGGACCTTGCTGACCGACCTTTTGCCAGCCGATCTGATGCGCGGCGCCGGGCTGCTGGCGCTGTCGCGGCTCGCGCCCTTACGCCGTCTGGTGATGCGGCAGGGGCTGGCCGGCGGCACTGCGGCAGGCTGAGTTTCAGATCTCGTAATCGCCGACCGGCGGGCTTGCCCGCAGTGCCGGTGCGGCATCGCGGAAGACCGGTGCGAGCGGCAGCGGCGTCGACACCATGCGCCGCCCGCCCGGCTCCTCGACTTGCCGGTCGAGCAGCCCGCGCGCGGTCAGGTGCGGATCGGCCAGAGCTTCGTCGAGCGTCCGGACCACCGTGCAGCAGCAATCGAGCGGCTCGATCGTGTCCCGCCAATACTTCGCAGGTCGCGAGGCTATGATCGCGGTGATCGCCGCCTGTGTCGCTGCCGGATCGCGCCGGTCGTCGCGCAGTTCGGCGTCCAGACCGATGCCCTCGCAGAAGCTCCTCCAGAATTTCTCCTCGATCGCGCCGACCGCGAGGAACCAGCCATCCGCGGTCGCATAGAGGCCGTAGCGCGGGCTGCCGCCCGTGAGCATCCCCTCCCCGCCGGCCGAATAGTGGCCCGACGCCTGGCCCTGCGCCAGCGCATACCAGGAGAAGGCGAGCATCGCGTCGGTCATGGCGATGTCGAGATGGCAGCCCTGGCCGGAGCGGTCGCGCTCGCGCAAGGCGAGCAGGATGTTGATCACGGCCGGCATGGCGCCGCCGGCGATGTCGGCGACCAGGGTCGGCGGCAGCGGCGCCGGCCTGCCTCGTACGAGCGACTGGCTGAGCAACCCGCCGATCGCCTGGTAGTTGATGTCGTGGCCCGCCTCGGAGGCGCGCGGGCCGCCCTGGCCGTAGCCGCTGATCGAGCAGTAGACCAGTCGCGGGTTGAGCGCCTTGAGCGCCTCGTAGCCGAAGCCGAGGCGGGCCATCACGCCGGGCCGGAACTGTTCGATCACGATGTCGGCCTGTGCGATCAGCGGTGTCAGGCGCGCCAGGGCGTCCGGCGCCTTGAGATCGATAGCGAGGCTCTGCTTGCCGCGGTTGAGCGCAGCGAAGGGAGCGGAGGTCTCGCCGAAGCGCGGCGGAAAGCGGCGCATGTCCTCGCCGTCCGGCCGCTCGATCCGGATTACGCGTGCGCCGGCCTCGGCGAGGAAGAGGCTCGCCAACGGTCCGGGCAGCAAAGTCGAGAAATCGAGGACGAGGAGGTCGGAGAGTGGCTGCATCGATCGGCCCGGGAAGGCAGGCCCTTGCAGGCCCTCAGTGGAACAGGTCTGCCGGCATCCTGCCTGTCTTCACCAGCCACAGGAAGCCCGTCAGCGTCACCGTCGAGACGATGGTGCCGACGAGGATGCAGGCCGAGGCACGCTCGATGCCGACGCGGTACTGAGTCGAAATCACGAAGATGTTCAGGGCCGGCGGCAGCGCCGCCATGATCACGGCGGCATAGACCCAGGGCGCCGAGAAGTCGCCGAGGCCGGAGAGCAGCAGCCAGACCAGGAGCGGATGCAGCAGCAGCTTGATCGCGACGAGCCAGGGCAGCTCGCTGGGCATTTGCCGGATCGGCTGCAGCGCGACCGTGACCCCGAGCAGGAAAAGCGCGCAGGGAGCAGCCGCCTGCGAGAGCCAGAGCGTCATCTTGTCGATCGCTGTTGGCAATTCGAGCTTGAGGAAAGCCGCGAGCACGCCGGCGACAGTCGCGACGTTGAAGGGATGGGTCACGACCCGGCGGATCACCTCGGTCGCCGTCGCGGCGAAACTGCGCTTCTCGACGCCGGCCAGGGCCATCAGGAACGGGATCAGCGAGAACAGCAGCAGGTTGTCGAAGACGAAGATCAGAACGACCGGGGCGCTGGCCGCCGGCCCCAGGGCCGCCAGGATCAGTGGCGGGCCCATATAGCCGATGTTCGAGTAGGAGCCGGCGACGCCTTGCATCACCGCCTGCGGCATGTCGCCCTGGGTATGGCGCCAGCCGAGCGCGAAGGAGAGCACGAAGGCGCAAAAGGTCGCGAGCGTCGTCACCGCGACGAAGCGCCAGTTGGTCAATTCGCTCAGCGGCTTGTCGGCGATCAGCCGGTAGAACAGGCAAGGCAGCGCGACATAGATCAGGAAGAACTGCATCCAGGCCAGCCCCTCGCCCGGCAGGCGCTTGTAGCGGCCGATCAGGAAGCCGAGCAGGATCAGCCCGAAGAAGGGGGCGACCAGATTGAACAGGCTGGCGATGTCGGCCATGCGGCATTCTCGCTCGACCGACGATGGCGACGGCGCTGCCTTATAAGATGGGCGTCGGCGCCTGAGAACCCGGCAGGGACGCACATCCCTGCGCCGCCTGCAGAACGCCGCTCCGGCGAGCCCGCTGCCCGAACTCCGCCCCCTCACTCCATGCAACTAAAAATTGCAGCTTTCGACAAAGCTGGAAGCGATCGGGTAACATATTTCTGCCATGTTCCCTGAGTGGCTCACGGAACAAGCAATGATGAGCGGCTCTCAAGCGGCGACAGGTAGTCCGGTGTCCGGGGCAGTCTGGCGATATTCGATCACGTCTCCGACCTTCTGGATCGTGGCGTTCCTGGTGATGGTGATCCTGGGGCTCGCGCTCCCGATCCGCCTGCCGCTCGGGCCGAACTACTGGGATACGGACATCTATCTCGATGCTGCCCAGCGCATCAGGCAGGGCCAGATTCCCAATATCGACTTCTTCACCTCGATCGGTCCGCTCGGCTTCTATCTCACCGCCGGGATCAAGGCGCTGTTCCCGCAGGCGCAGCCGGCCCTGCTCGCCAACTGGGCGATCGTGCCGATCTCGCTGCCGATCGCTGCGCTGATCGCGTGGGACATCGGCGCGCGCTCGCGCAAGCTGGCGCTGGCGATCATCATACCGTTCCTGTTCCTGACCTCGCTGCCGATCAATCTTCATAGTCTCTACCCGTCGCCCGGCTTCGACGGCTTCGGCTACTACAACCGCCATGTCGCCCTGCTGCTCTATCTGCTGCTCGCGGCGCTCCTCTTCGTCGAGAGCCGGATTCTGCTGACGACGCTCGTCGCGGCGCTGATGGTCTCGCTATTCCTGGTCAAGGTCACGGGCCCTGTATCGGGCGCCGCCCTTGTCGGCTATGCGGTGCTTGCCGGGCGCATGCGCTTTCGCGATGCGGCTATCGCCGCCGGCGCGGTCATAGCTTGCCTGGGCCTGGTCGAACTCGCGACCGGCGTGGTCTATGCCTATGTCGAGGACATCATCGACCTCGCCATGCTCAACTCCGCCTCGTTCCTGCGGCGCTTCCTGACGCTGGGCTCGATCAAGTTCAATGTGATCGCGCCCTGCCTGGCGCTGATCGGCGTCCTTGCCTACACAGCGCGGAGAGACAGGCTGTCGCCGGCAAGCCTGCTGACCTCGCCGCTGGGCTGGCTGAGCGCAAGCCTCTTCGCCCTGGTCCTCGGCGAGACACAGAACAGCGGATCGCTTGAGTTCATCGGGCTTTGGCCGGTCTTGATCCTGATCCTCAAGGACCATCACCACAGGTCCGGCGACCAGCTGCGTCCGTGGGTGCTGATGCTCGTTATGGCCGTCTCGCTGCCCAGCGCCGTGATCTTCCTGGAGCGGGGCGCGCGGGCGCTGATCGCCGCGCCGCGCTACCAGGCGCTGGAGGTGCCGGATGTCGGACCGCTCGGCCGCGTCAGCCTCAAGCCTGAACTGGCACAGCGGGCGATAGCCCAGATCGACCACTATCCGAAATACAAGGAGGCCTACGAGGACCTTGCTCGCCAGGGCCTGCTGCCGTCGGCGACCTTGTTCTCCGAGATCGATCACCAGGCGACCTGGCTGCTCGAAGTGCAGCAGGGGCTCGATGCGATCAAGCGCTGGGAGGTGGCGAATCGTCGCCAGCTGAACGGCTTCTTCGCTCTCGATTTCGTCAGTCCGTTCAACCATCTGCTCGGCCGCGCCGCCCCGCAGCACGTCGCGCTCGGCATCGATACCGAGCGCACCAATCCGAAGGTCACGCGCGAGATGCTGGAGGCCCTGCGCGACATCGACGCGATCATGCGGCCCAAATGCCCCTACGAGGTCAAACGGGCGGCGATCTGGGCGCAGTTCGCCCAGGCGCTGGAAGGCCGCCAGCTCGTCGCGCTGTCGCCCTGCTGGGACATGTATCTGAGGAAGTAGCCGATCTCGGAAAGCCGAGGCGACGATTGCCAGGCCGCGTTACAATGCTTGTAGCGCTGGCGAGAATGGCGCGGTCTACGGGAGTCGAACCCGTCTCCCCAGCGTGAAAGGCTGGTGTCCTAACCGATAGACGAAGACCGCGGGCCTGAGCGCGAAGCGCTCTTGCGAGGCGGGGCGAGCTATAGTGTCCCGGCGAAGCTTGGGCAACCCCGTTGTCAGGGTTTTTCGCATCGGCTCACAGCGGTCGGGCCAAATCCACCACGCGCAGCTCGGCCCGCTCGCTGCCGCCCCAGCGATTCAGCGTCAATGTGCCAGCCAGATGCACGCTCTCGCCGCGTGCCGCCAGCAACGCCTGGCCAAGCGGCTCGCGCGCAGCGCGGAAGGCGATTCCCCCGATCGTGGCGCCATCGCCAGCCCGCAGCTTGATGCGCAGATGCCCGCCTGCGCCAACCTCGATCACCTCCGTCAGGCGGTGCGCCGGCAGCACGAAGACCGGCTCCGGGCAGCCGGCGCCGAACGGACCGGCCCGATCGATCTCGGCGAGCAGGCGCGGATTGGCGCCGCCGGCGCTGATTGCCGCGTCGATCAGCAGCGCCTCGGCCTCGCGCGAGCCGGCGACGCCGCCGGCCAGCCGTTCGCTGATGAAATTGGCGAAGGCGCCCTCCTGCCCTGGCGCCAGCGTCACGCCCGCCGCCATAGCATGGCCGCCGCCCTTGACCGCAAGGCCGGCCTCGACCGCATGGCGCACGGCCGAACCGAGATCGACGCCGGCGATCGAGCGGCCCGAGCCGGTCGCACCACCATTGGCGTTGCGTGCCAGCGCGAAGGCCGGCCGGTTGAACCGTTCCTTCAAGCGGCCCGCGATCAGCCCGACGATGCCCGGATGCCAATCGGCCGAGCCGACGACCAGCACCGGATGCGAGGCGGCATCCTCGAAGCGATGTTCGACCTCGGCCACCGCCTCCTCGACCGCGGCACGCTCGATCTCCTGGCGTTCCTGGTTGAGCCGGTTGAGCTCGGCGGCGATCGTGCGGGCCTCGACCTCGTCCCGGGTCAGGAGCAAGCGGGCGCCGAGAGCCGCGTCGCCGATGCGCCCGCCAGCATTGATTCGCGGCCCGAGCAGGAATCCGAGATGCCAGGCCTGCACGGGCCCATCGAGACCGGCGACATCGAGCAAGGCCGCGAGGCCGGGCCGCTGGCGCAGCCGCATCATGACGATGCCCTGGCGCACGAAGGCGCGGTTGAGGCCGATCAGCGGCACGACATCGGCGACCGTCGCCAGCCCGACGAGGTCGAGCGCCGCGAGCAGATCGGGCTCACCGCCCCTCGCCTGCCAGGCGCCGCGCCGGCGCAGTTCGCGATTGGTCGCGACCAGTGTCAGGAAGACGACGCCGGCGGCACAGAGATGGCCCAAGCCGGCGAGATCGTCCTGCCGGTTCGGATTGACCAGCGCCTGGACTTCGGGGAGCAATTCGGGCGCCTGGTGATGGTCGAGCACGACGGTGTCGAGGCCGAGCCGCGTCGCCTGCTGCAGGGGCTCGTGGCTGGTCGTGCCGCAGTCGACGGTGACGAGCAGCGTCGCGCCCTCGCCGGCCAGCATCGTGATCGCCTCGGCATTCGGGCCGTAACCCTCGATCAATCGATCGGGGATATGGATGCGCGGCTTCGCTCCGGCCTCGGCGAGAAAACCGGCGAGCAGCGCCGCCGAGCAGGCGCCGTCGACGTCGTAGTCGCCGAAGATCGCGACCTTCTCGCCGGATATCGCCGCTTGCGCGAGCCGCTGCGCGGCGCGGTCCATATCGCGCAGCACGGACGGGTCCGGCAGCAGGTCGCGCAGCTTCGGTTCGAGATGGCGCAGCGCCTCGCTGGAGGCGACGCCGCGGCCGGCCAGGACGCGCGCCAGCGTGTCGGGCACGCCTTCGACCTGCGCCAGCGCCTCGGCTTGCGCGAGGCCGGCGGGATCAAGCCGGTCGCGCCAGGGTCGGCCGAGGGCCGAGTGCCCGACGCCGAGGAACAGGCGATTCTGGCCGAGGGTCATGCGTCACCGCTGGCGCAGTGGCGCCGCTTCGTCAATCCAGGGCGCATCACTCGAGCGGCTTCTGGTCCTCGATCGCCTGTGCGGTCACCTTGCGGGCGCTCACTGGCGCATGGCCGGAGACCTCGGCGCCGGCATCGGGCTTCAGCCTGATCATCCATAGCGCCGACGAGGCCGAGATCAGGCCGACCAGGACGAAGGCCGGCCAGAAATCGCCGGCGCTCAGGGTCTTGCCGCCATTGTAGAGATTGGCGGCTTCGAGGGCGAAGGCGCCGACGGTGATGCCGAGGCTGAGGGACAATTGCTGGGCGACGCTGGAGAAGCTGGTCGCGCTCGACATGTCGCGGTTCGAGACGTCGGCATAGCTCAGCGCATTGATGCCGGTGAACTGCAGCGAGCGGAAGCAGCCGCCGACGAAGAGTACGCCGAGCATGATCCAGTGCGGCGTCGTCGGCGTGAACAGGCCCGAAGCTGCCAGGAAGGCCGAGCCGATCAGCGCGTTGAACGTCAACACGCCGCGGAAGCCGAAGCGGGCGAGGATCGTCTTCGCCAGCGTCTTCATCACGAGGGCACCGGCGGCCGAAGCGAAGGTGATCAGGCCAGATTGCAGCGCATCGAGCCCGAAACCGAGCTGCAGCATCAGGGGTAGCAGGAAGGGGATCGCACCGATGCCGACGCGAAAGATCGAGCCGCCGAGGACGCCGATCCGGTAGGTCGGGATGCGCAGCAGCGAGAGATTGAGCACCGGGTAGGCCAGCCGACGGGCATGGAACCAGTAGACGACCAGCGCCGCGATACCGAAGGCGACGCAGCCATAGGAGACTGCCAGCGGAACGAGATGGCGCCCACCGGTGGCGAGGCCGAGCATCAGCGCGGCAAAGCCGGTCGAGGACAACAGGAAGCCCCTGATGTCGAGCGGAGCGACGTCCTCCTCGCGGATATCCTCGAAGAACATCGTCGCGAGCGCGATGCCGAGCAGGCCGATCGGCAGGTTGATGAAGAAGATCCAGCGCCAGTCGAAATAGGTGGTGATGAAACCGCCGACCACGGGGCCGACGACCGGGCCGACCAGCGCCGGCACCGTCAGATAGGCCAGCGCACTGACCAGTTCCGACTTCTCGACGCTGCGCAGGATGACGAGCCGGCCGACCGGCACCATCATTGCCCCGCCCATGCCCTGAATGAAGCGCGCCCCGACGAAGGCGCCAAGCGAGTTCGAGAAGGCGCAGAGCACCGAGCCGAACATGAAGATGCCGAGCGCCGTCCTGAAGATGGTGCGTGCGCCGAACCTGTCGGCCATCCAGCCGGAGATCGGGATGAAGACGGCGAGGCTGACGAGATAGGAGGTCAGCGCCAGCTTCAGCGCGATCGGGTCCTCGCCGAGCGACTTGGCGATCACCGGCAGCGAGGTCGCGATCACCGTCGAGTCGGTGTTCTCCATGAACAACGCGCAGGCGACGATGAGAGGCAGGAGCTTGGCGCGCTGCAAGGAATCGGACTTTCGGATTTTGGCCGCCCGCTGCCCTTTAATGCGCGCGTTTCAGGCTGGCGAGAGCAGATCGAGGTTCGATGACGAGGGTTGCGCTCCCTGCATGACGAAACCGGAGACATGGCCGGAGAAGGGTCGGCTCCAGCGTTGTGCACAGCTCATCACAAGGACGTGACTGCGGCTCTGCCATGCATCTGCCGCAGGTCATTCGGGCGGGATCGTGCCTATCTCATGGCCGAAGGGGCGATGAACTCGCATACGCCGGCGCGGCCAGTCCGCGGGCAAGAGGTGTCCTATGACCAACTCCACCCACCACCACGTCCGCTCGTTCACTTCGGCCGCCTTCCGGCATGGAGCAGCGGTCGCCTTGCTCGCCGGAGCCGCCTTCTTCGGCGCCGGGCAGGCGCCGGCCCTGGCTCAGTCGATGAGCTGGGAGGAAGGCTGCGCGATGCGCGTCGTCACGCCGGGCTCGGGCGATGCGCTTCGGAACTACAATTGCACCCGCCAGAAGGAGTGCCAGCAGATGGCGAACGCCCGAGGCGGCATGATGATGGGCATGGGCTGTTTCGGCGTCGAGCCCGGCGCGGCCGCTCCTGCTGCTGCGGCCGGTCAGGCGCGTCCCGTCCGCAAGCAGTGATGATCTGCTGACCACGATTGCATCGGGCGTGACGCCGTGTTGCGCCCGGTGCCGACAACTTTTGTTATCGCGCCCCTAGCGGGCGCCTCGCACGCGTGATATCGGGCCTCGTCAACTCGGCTTAGGGCACACCCGCCCTGCCCCTTTTCAGTGCCGGCCGCACCGGCCCCGGAGTTGACGATGGCGACGATCACTGACGGCCTCATTCGCGACGGTTTCACCTTCGACGACGTGCTGCTCGAGCCCGGCCCGTCCGAGGTGATGCCTGGCGATGTCGACATCTCGACCAAGCTCACCAAGACGATCTCCCTCAACCTGCCGATCATTGCCTCGGCGATGGACACGGTGACCGAGGCGAAGATGGCGATCGCAATGGCGCAGGCCGGCGGCCTCGGCGTCGTGCATCGCAATCTCGATCCCGACCAGCAGGCCGCCCAGGTCCGCCTGGTCAAGAAGTTCGAATCCGGGATGATCGCCAACCCGATCACGATCCATCCCGACGAGACACTGGCAGACGCGTTCACGCTGATGCGCAACAACGGCATATCCGGCATCCCGGTCGTTGAGCGCGGGCCACAGGGGCACAACGGCAAGCTGGTCGGCATCCTGACCAATCGCGACGTGCGCTTTGCCGCCAATCCGGAACAGCCGGTCTCGGAGCTGATGACCAAGGACCGCCTGATCACGGTCCGCGAGGGCGTCGCACAGGATGAAGCCCGCCGCCTGCTGCATCAGTTCCGCATCGAGAAACTGCTGGTGGTCGACGATCACTACCGCTGCATCGGCCTGATCACCGTCAAGGACATGGAGAAGCAGGTCACGCATCCCAATGCCGCCAAGGACAGCCGGGGCAGGCTCCTGGTCGCGGCAGCGACGACGACCGGCGACCTCGGCTTCGAGCGCTCCGAGATGCTGATCGACGCCGGCGTCGACCTCATCGTCGTCGACACCGCCCATGGCCACTCGGCCAAGGTGCTGGAGGCGGTGACGCGGGTGAAGAAGCTCTCCAATGCCGTCCAGGTCATCGCCGGCAACGTCGCCACTGCCGGCGGCGCGCAAGCCCTGATCGATGCCGGCGCCGACGCGATCAAGGTCGGCATCGGCCCGGGCTCGATCTGCACCACCCGCATCGTCGCCGGCGTCGGCGTGCCGCAGCTCACCGCGGTGATGGATGCGGCCTCGGCGGGGCAGAAGGCCGGCATCCCGATCATCGCCGACGGCGGCATCAAGTATTCCGGCGACCTTGCCAAGGCGCTCGCGGCTGGCGCTGCCTGCGCCATGGTCGGCTCGCTGCTCGCCGGCACCGACGAGACGCCGGGCGAGACCTTCCTCTACCAGGGGCGCTCCTACAAGGCGTATCGCGGCATGGGTTCGGTCGGTGCGATGGCGCGCGGCTCGGCCGACCGCTATTTCCAGCAGGACATCAAGGATGCACTGAAGCTGGTGCCGGAGGGCATCGAGGGCCAGGTCGCCTATAAGGGCCCGGTCTCGGGCGTGCTGCACCAGCTCGCCGGCGGCCTGCGCGCCGCGATGGGTTATGTCGGCGGCCGCAACCTCGAGGACTATCGCAACAAGGCCCGCTTCATCCGCATCACCAGCGCTGGCCTGCGCGAGAGCCATGTCCACGACGTGACGATCGTCCGCGAAAGCCCGAACTACCCGACGCGCTCCTGATCTCGGATCGCCTCAGGGCGATCTGTCCTTTTTCGATCGGGCATCAGATACTTCCGGAGGGTGGACCCAGTTGTCGGTCCGCCGCTCCGCGAAGAGGACGACATGACCCTGAAGCTGATCTATCCGGCGCTGGCCCAGATCCTCTGGAGCTTCGTCGTCCTCGTCATCATGTTCCGGCGCCGCAAGCGGGCCTTCGCCAATCGCGAGGTCGGGCTCGCCGATATCGCCGTCTCGACCGAACGTTATCCTGACACGGCGCGGCTGGCTGCGGCCAATTTCAGTAATCAGTTCGAGACGCCGGTTCTGTTCTTCGCATTGATCCTGATCGCGATTCATGTCGGCGCGACCGGCTATGTCATGGCGGCGCTGGCCTGGGCTTATGTTGCGACACGTGTCGTCCATACATTGGTTCATACTGGAACCAACAGCCTGAAGCAGCGGGCGATCGTCTTTGCAGCCGGCATTGCCTGCCTGTTCTTCATGTGGATCGGCATCGTGATTGCTGTCCTCTAGGCAGCCTTTGCTTGCCGCACGCAAGACGTGTGGTGCCGATTTCGACCGACCGAATTGTCGTCCTGTCACCTCGTCGCTACAGCGGTCAATAAACCGTGTTGGACACTTGCGTCGAAACCGGGCCGTCTTCATGCTAAATTCTTGCGGTGAGGACGATGAGGGGAGCGACCGTCCGGATTAGCCGGATACGGCGTTCCCGTGGCGCAAGGCTTTCTATGGCAGTGCTGACTTTCGGGCGTGTGGCTCTGTTCTCGGCCGCGGGCGTGCTCGCCGCGGGCGCGTTTCTTCATTACACGGGCCGTCCCGTTCCCTGGCCGCTCGATCAGGTCCCTTACGGCAAGGTGATCCCTAGCCCGGCCAAGCCGGCCGCGACGGCATCAGCCCCCGCAGCGGGCGGCAACAACCGCTCCGGCCAGGCCAACCGGCCGCCTGTGACGATCGTCACCGCCAAGGTCGAGCGCCGGGCGATGCCGGTGCGGATCGATGCGATCGGCACCGTCCAGGCGATCTCCACCGTCAACATCCGCTCGCGCGTCGACAGCCAGATCATGGCGGTCGAATTCCGCGACGGCGCCATGGTCAACAAGGGCGACGTGCTGTTCCGGCTGGATTCGCGCCAGCTCGAGGCGCAGCTGCGTCAGGCCGAGGCGAATGTCGCGCGCGACAAGGCCTCACTGATTGCGGCTGAATCCGATCTGCGCCGGGCCGAGGAGCTCTCCCGGCGTGAGATCGCCACCGACCAGCGGCTCGACACCGCCCGCACGGCGGTGAGCACCCTGCGCGCCGCGATCCGGGGCGGCGAAGCCGCGGTCGACAGCCTGCGTGTCCAGCTCAGCTATTATACGATCAGCGCGCCGGTTTCGGGCCGCGTCGGCGTCGCTGCCCTCAAGGAAGGCAACATCGCCAAGAGCGGCGACAGCTCGGCGATGCTGGCGACGATCAACCAGATCGATCCGATCTATGTCAGCTTCGCCGTGGCGCAGCGCTATCTGCCCGAAATCCGCGAGGCGATGCAGGCGAAGACTGCGGTCGTCCAGGCGACCCAGCAGGGCGCCGGCAAAAGCGTCGAAGGCACGATCGCGGTGATCGACAACGCGGTCGATGCGACGACCGGTACGATCCAGATCCGCGCCAGTTTCGACAACCCCGCCGAGACGCTCTGGCCTGGCGCGCTCGGCCAGGTCAGGCTGACACTGCGGACAGAGCCCGATGCCGTCACCGTGCCGCGCGAGGCGGTCCAGACCGGCCAGAACGGCTCCTATGTCTTCGTGATCGAGAACAATGTCGCCCGCGCCCGGCCGATCGTCGTCGCCCGCAATGTCGACGAACGCGCCGTCATCGCCTCCGGCCTGACCGGTGACGAGACCGTGGCGATCGACGGGCAACTGCTGCTGACAGAGGGCGCGCGCACGATCGAGCGCGGCCGCGGCGGCCAGAGCCCACCGGCGCCCAATCTCACCTCCCAGCGGGGGAGCGCCGGCTGATGAACCTGCCCGAGCTCTGCATCCGTCGCCCGGTCATGACGACCCTCTTGATGGCGACGTTCCTGATCTTCGGGCTGTTCGCCTTCAAGCAGCTGCCGGTCGCGGCGCTGCCCCGGGTCGATTTCCCGACCATCAATGTCAGCGCCCGCCTGCCGGGCGCGAGCCCCGAGACGATGGCCTCCTCGGTCGCGGCGCCGCTGGAGCGCGAGTTCGCCTCGATCTCCGGCATCACCTCGATGTCGTCGGTCTCGCAGCAGGGCTCGACCTCGATCACGCTGCAGTTCGACCTCAACCGTAATATCGACGGCGCTGCGCTCGACGTGCAGGCGGCGCTCAGCGCGACCGTGCGGCGCCTGCCGCCGGAGCTCCCTGCCCCGCCGAGCTTCAGGAAGGTCAACCCGGCCGACCAGCCGGTGCTGTTCATGGTGCTGACCTCGGCGACCAAGCCGCTCTACGAGGTCCATGAATTCGGCGAGAACATCCTGCAGCAGCAGATCTCGCAACTGCCCGGCGTCGCCCAGGTCAACATCTTCGGTGCGCAGAAATACGCGGTGCGGGTGCGGGTGAACCCCGACGCCGTCTCGGCTCGCGGCCTCTCCCTCGCCGAAGTCCGCACCGCCATCGCCGCCGCCAATTCGAACTCCCCTGTCGGCACGCTGAACGGCTCCAACCAGCGGCTGACGCTCGGCGCTACCGGCCAGATGGAACGCGCCGGCGAATACGGCAACCTGATCATCTCGCAGAAGAACGGTGTGCCGATCCGGCTCAACGACGTCGCGCAGATCTACGATTCCGTCGAGAACGACCAGACCGGCAGCTGGTACAACGGACAGCGCTCGATCATGCTGGCGGTCTACCGTCAGTCGGACGCCAACACCGTCCAGGTCGTCGACAGCATCAAGGGCAAGCTCGACGCCTATCGCGCGCAATTGCCCGCAGCGATCGAATTGCACGTCCTCAACGACCGCTCGATCCCGATCCGCGAGGCGGTCGAGGATGTCGAGGTCTCGCTGATGATCGCGATCGCCCTCGTCATCATGGTGATCTTCCTGTTCCTGAAGAGCTTCGCCGCGACGGTGATCCCGACGCTGGCGCTGCCGATCTCCCTGGTGGGCACCTTCGCGATCATGTTTGCGCTGGGCTATTCGCTCGACAACATCTCGCTGCTGGCGCTGACGCTTGCGGTCGGCTTTGTCGTCGACGACGCCATCGTCATGCTGGAGAACATCATCCGGCATATCGAAATGGGCAAGAAGCCGTTCCAGGCAGCGCTCGATGGCTCGCGCGAGATCGGCTTCACCATCCTGTCGATCACCATCTCGCTGGTCGCCGTCTTCATCCCGGTCTTCTTCATGGGCGGCGTGGTCGGCAAGGTCTTCGCCGAATTCGCCGGCACGATCGCTGCGGCGATCATCGTCTCCGGCTTCGTCTCGCTGACGCTGACGCCGATGCTCTGCGCCCGCTTCCTCAAGGCGCACGACCATCACAAGCAGCCGAACATCGTCGAACGCGTGTTCGAAGCCGGCTTCCAGGGTATGCTCTCCGCCTATCGCTGGACGCTGGACCTCGTGCTCAAAGCGCGCGTCCTGATGCTGCTGGTGACGCTCGGCACCGTCTACGTCTCGGTCCAGCTCTATATGGACGTGCCCAAGGGCTTCTTCCCGACCGAGGATACCGGCCTGCTGCGCGGCTCGACCGAAGGCCCGCCCGACACCTCGTTCGAGGCGATGGCGGCGCGCCAGATCCGTCTCGCCGAGATTGTTCGGGCCGATCCGGCGATCGACTACCTGACCTCGAATATCGGCGGCTTCAACGCCACCAATAACGGCTTCATGTTCATCGCGCTGAAGCCGAAGGAGCAGCGCGACAAGGCCGAGGTCGTGATCGCGCGCCTGCGCCGCGCCGTCTCGGAGGTGCCGGGCATCACCGCGGTGTTCCAGCAGGTCCAGAACATCAACCTGAACGCCGGCCGCTCTTCGCGGGCGCAGTATCTCTATTCGTTGCAGGGGCCGGATCTTGGCGCCCTCTTCAACTACGCGCCGCTGATGCAGCAGCGCTTGGCGCAGCTGCCGCAACTGCGCGACGCCAATATCGACCTGCAGCTTCGCAATCCCCAGCTTTCGATCGACATCGACCGCGAGCGTGCCGCCAGCCTCGGCATCTCCAGCGACCAGATCCGCCAGGCGCTCGGCAACGCCTTCGGCTCGCGCCAGATTGCGACGATCTTCACGCCGGCGACCGACTACCAGGTGATCATGGAGGCCGACCGCGCCTACCAGCAGGACCCGGCGGTGCTGTCGCGCCTGATGCTCAAGGCTGCCAACGGCTTGAACGTGCCGCTCGAGACGGTCGCGACGATCAAGCCGAGCGTCGGGCCGCTCGCGGTCAACCGGATCTCGCAGCAGCCGGCGGTGACGATCTCGTTCAACACGGCGCCGGGCGTTTCCCTTGGCGACGCTGTCAACGCGATCCGCGCTGCCGAGCGCGAGATCAACCTGCCCGCCTCGATCGTCACCAGCTTCGCCGGCTCGGCCCAGCTCTTCCAGGATGCGCTGAAGGGCCAGGGCCTGCTGATCTTCGCAGCGATCCTGGTGATCTACATCATCCTCGGTATCCTCTACGAGAGCTTCATCCACCCGATCACGATCCTGTCCGGCCTGCCCTCTGCGGGCCTGGGTGCCCTCCTAGCCCTGCAGTACTTCCACATGGACCTGTCGGTGATCGCGATCATCGGCATCCTGATGCTGGTCGGCATCGTCAAGAAGAACGCGATCATGATGGTCGACTTCGCGATCGAGCGCCGCAAGATGGGCGACGATGCGCTGACGGCGATCCGCGATGCGGCGCTGGTACGCTTTCGGCCGATCATGATGACGAGCTTCGCCGCGATCTTCGGCGTGCTGCCGATCGCGCTCGGTGCCGGTGCCGGCGCGGAACTGCGCCAGCCGCTCGGCATCGCCGTGGTCGGCGGCCTCGTCGTCTCGCAATTGCTGACGCTCTA
Organism: Bosea sp. 29B; assembly: GCF_902506165.1. Lineage (NCBI taxonomy): Bacteria > Pseudomonadati > Pseudomonadota > Alphaproteobacteria > Hyphomicrobiales > Alloboseaceae > Allobosea > Allobosea sp. 29B. The sequence goes on along the minus strand of NZ_LR733817.1, from coordinate 5,295,896 downwards.
CATCACCCCGGTCGTCTACTTCTATCTCGACAAGGTCGACAGCTTCATCTCCGGCCGCGGTCGCGGCGAGCGGGAAGAAGCGGCGTCGGTGCCGGGTGCAATCCCGGTCGCGATCCCGCAGGCGGCCCATCGCCAGCCGGATTGAAAGGGCGTTCAACTTCATCCTCGGTCATCCCGGACAAGCGGCGCAGCCGCGTCGATCCGGGATCCATTCCGGAGCCTTTCCGAATAAGGTTCCGGAATGGATTCCGAGTCTCCCTTCGGTCGCCCGGGACGAGCTGCGCCTTTTCGGCATTAACGATGACGCCGGCTTTGCGGTGACGTCTGCTGCGCAGCCGTTGAGTCTTAACGAAAAGTAAACTAAGCCAATTCTGCGGCGGACAATGAACTAGCGAGCGATGGAGATATCGCGGTGCTTCGTGTCCGTAATGTCGATTGCCTGCGTTCCGATCCTGTCCCGCCGACCGGTTCCAGCTCCTCGACAAAGGTGAATTCGGCTTTGCGCGGTCGCAGCAGCGGCCTGCGTCTGGTTGCCATGGCCGGTGTCGGGCTTGCGCTCGGTGCGAGTGGCACGATCCTGACCGTCTCGCTGGTCCAGGCCGAAGACGATGCCGGCATCCGCGCCTTCTACCGCGAGGAGGCGACCCGCCGGGCCGAACGCGTGCCGGCGCGGGCCGCATACGCCTCGGTTCCCGTGTCGGCCTATGCCCCGGCCCGCCACACCTGGTCCGTGCCCTTCTTCCAGCAGGCGCGCCCGGATGGGCGTCTCGCGCCGCCGCCGCTCGAGCTCAATCCGTTCAAGCCGGTCCGTACTGCATCCAAGCAGGTGCAGCAGAAGCCGAAGCTGCCGGCGATCCGCTACGACACGGTGTCCGGCGCGGCCGACGTGACGCGCACCATCTGCGTGCGCCTCTGCGACGGCTTCCAGGCGCCCATCGGCCATCTGCGCAGCCAGTCCGACTTCAAGGCGCATGAGGCGCTCTGTCAGGCTGCCAATCCCGGCGTGCCGGTCAAAGTCTTCAAGGTCGCTGCCGGTGCCGCGACGATCGACGACGCCGTGGCGAACGATGGCAAGACCTATCGCCAGCTGCCGATGGCCTATGCCTATGAGCGCGGCGCCGATCCGGCCTGCCGGCCCGCCATCGCGACGGCGAGAGATCGCCGCGTCTCGCTGCTGCGCGATTTCACCTTGCGGCCGGGCGACAGCATCGTGCTCGACGGGCGGGTGCGGACCTTTACCGGTGGCAAATGGCCCTACAACACCGCCGATTTTCGCGATTTCCGTGGCGCGCCCGATCTCACCGCCAGCGACCGCCGCAAGATCGACGAGAAGGTCGGCATCTCGCACAGGGAAGCGCAGGTCCGCGCCTTGCGCCGGCAGATGCGGGTCCGCGAGGCCAGCCTGCACGATGACAGCTTCGCCAGCGACGCCGATACGCTCGGCCTGCGTGGCGTGCTCACCCCGCGCGATCCGATCGCCAATCCGGCGCGCGTCGTGCTGCAGACGCCGTTCTCGCGGAATTGAACGGTTTTGAGATAATTATCCTAGGCTTTCTGCCCTAGGATAATTCACCCAACTCCCGCCGAAAGAGCGATGGACGGCGCGGCGGCCTTCCGGCACATTCGCTGCATTGCAGCATGGAGCCGAGCATGACGACCAAGACGCCGCGCCAGTTCTTCCGCCCGCTGGCGATCGGTGCGCCGGAGCCTTATCGCGAGCTGCCGCTGCGACTGGAGCGGATGATCCATTTCGTGCCGCCGCATCTCGAGAAGGTGCGCGCCAAAGTTCCCGAACTCGCCGGCCAGGTCGACATCGTGCTCGGCAATCTCGAGGATGCGATCCCGGTCGAGGCCAAGCAGGCGGCGCGCGACGGTTTCATCGAGCTCGCCAAGGCGACCGATTTCGGCGCGACCGGCCTTTGGAGCCGCGTCAATGCGCTGAACTCGCCCTGGTTCCTCGACGACATCGCCGCGATCATGGGCGAGATCGGCGGCAAGCTCGATGTCGTCATGGTGCCGAAGGTCGAAGGGCCCTGGGACATCCATTATGTCGACCAGCTGCTGGCGCAGTACGAGGCGCGTCATGCCCTGCCCAAACCGATCCTGATCCACGCTATCCTGGAGACGGCTGAGGGCGTGAAGAACGTCGACGCCATCGCAACCGCCTCCCCGCGCATGCACGGCATGAGCCTCGGGCCGGCGGATCTTGCCGCCTCGCGAGCGATGAAGACGACCCGTGTCGGCGGCGGTCACCCCGAATACAAGGTCATCGCGGACCCCGCGCCGGATGGCGGCCAGCGCGCGATCGCGCAGCAGGATCTTTGGCATTACACCCTCGCGAAGATGGTCGATGCCTGCGCCTCGGCCGGCCTCAAGCCCTTCTACGGCCCGTTCGGTGACTTCTCTGACGCGGCCGCCTGCGAGGCGCAGTTCCGCAACGCCTTCCTGCTCGGCTGTGCTGGTGCCTGGACGCTGCATCCCTCGCAGATCGAGATTGCCAAGCGCGTCTTCAGCCCCGATCCGGACGAGGTTTCCTTCGCCAAACGCATCCTGGAGGCGATGCCGGACGGCTCGGGCGCGGTGATGATCGACGGCAAGATGCAGGACGACGCGACCTGGAAACAGGCCAAGGTCATCGTCGACCTGGCGCGTCAGGTTGCGGCCCGCGATCCTGCGCTGGCGGCGCGCTACGGCTTCTGAAAAAGCCTTGGCCGCGACATCCACGGATATTGACGCATTTGCGACGTAATCCTACGTCAAGCGCAGGGTCGCGGCGACATCGGCTGTGACGAGCCGGGTTTGGGCTGAACGAGGATCATGGAATCACGCACGGCGAAATTCCGCATCGGCGACGTTGTGCGCCATCGCGTTTACCCGTTTCGGGGCGTGATCTTCGATGTCGATCCGGTGTTCTCGAATTCGGACGAGTGGTGGCTGGCGATCCCGGAGCACCTGCGCCCGTCGAAGGACCAGCCCTTCTATCACCTCTTCGCCGAGAACGAGGAAACCGAGTACGTCGCCTATGTCTCGGAACAAAATCTCGTGATCGACGAGTCCGGCCAGCCGATCCGTCATCCGCAGGCGCGCGAATATTTCCGGCGCGACCGCAAGGGCAAGTACCGGCTCGACAAGGCCGAGCTGAACTGATCCGTCAGCCTTCCAATCGACATGCAGCGTGCTGACGAAGGAGTAGTTTCGTGAGCACCAGCCATGCCGACATCGTCATTCTCGGCGGCGGCCATAACGGCCTCGTCTGCGCCTTCTATCTCGCCAGGGCCGGGCTGAAGGTCACCGTGCTGGAGCGGCGCGCTATCGTCGGCGGCGCGGCAGTCACCGAGGAGTTCCATCCCGGTTTTCGCAATTCCACCGCGAGCTACACCGTCAGCCTGCTCAATCCGCGCATCATCGCGGAGATGGGGCTGGCACGGCACGGACTGCGCATCGTCGAGCGGCGCATGGCGAACTTCCTGCCGCTGCCGGATGGGCGCTATCTCGCCGCCGGCGAGGGGCGCACGGAAGCGGAGGTCGCGAAGTTCTCCGCCCGCGACGCAGAGCGGCTATCGGCCTATGGCGAGCGGCTGGAGCGGATCGCCGCCATGCTGCGTGATCTCGTGCTGCAGGCGCCGCCCAATCTCGGTGACGGCGGCTGGCTGGCCGCACTGCCACAGATGCTGGACGCGGCCGCGCTCGGGCGGCGCATTGCCGGCTTCGACCAGTCCGCCCGGCGCGATCTCCTCGACCTCTTCACCAAATCGGCCGGCGACTGGCTCGACGGCTGGTTCGAGAGCGATCCTGTCAAGGCGCTGTTCGGCTTCGACAGCGTGGTCGACAACTATGCCAGCCCCTATACGCCCGGCTCGGCCTATGTGCTGCTGCATCACGTCTTCGGCGAGGTCAACGGCAAGCGCGGCACCTGGGGCCATGCGCTCGGCGGCATGGGCGCGATCACGCAGGCGATGGCGCGGGCCTGTGCGGAACAGGGTGTCGAGATCAGGCTGGAGGCGCCTGTCGCGCAGGTGCTGACGGAGAAAGGGCGCGCCATCGGCGCCGTGACCGAGCGGGGCGATGTGGTGCGGGCGCGCGCCGTGGTGTCCAACCTGCATCCGCGCCTGCTGTTCGAGCGGTTCGTCGATCCGGCGACAGTGCCCTGTGATTTCAGCGAGCGTATCCGCCGATATGTCTCGGGTTCCGGCACCTTCCGGATGAATCTGGCGCTATCGGAGCTGCCTCGCTTCGCCTGCCTGCCGGAGCCGGGCGACCACCTCACCGCCGGCATCATCATCGCGCCGTCGCTTTCCTATATGGACCGCGCCCACGCGCAGGCACGGCTGTCGGGCTGGTCGAGCGAGCCGATCGTCGAGATGCTGATCCCGTCGACGCTGGATGACAGCCTCGCCCCGCCCGGCCGGCATGTCGCGAGCCTGTTCTGCCAGCATGTCGCGCCACAGCTGCCGGACGGCGAGAGCTGGGACAAGCACCGCGACACGGTGGCCGATCTGATGATCGACACCGTGGATCGCTACGCTCCGGGCTTCCGCGCGTCCGTGATTGGCCGGCTGGCTCTGGCGCCGAGCGATCTGGAGGCGCGTTTCGGCCTCGTCGGCGGCGACATCTTCCACGGCCGGCTGACGCTCGACCAGCTCTTCAGCGCCCGCCCGGTGCTCGGCCATGCCGATTATCGCATGCCGGTGCCGGGCCTCTATCTCTGTGGCTCCGGAGCCCATCCGGGCGGCGGCGTTACCGGCGCGCCGGGGCACAATGCGGCCCGCTCCGTGCTCGCCGACCTGAAGCCCCAGCGCTTCAGGCTGCCGTCACTGCGAGCGTGACCGAAGCCGCCCTCAGGGATTGCCGCTGACGCGTTCAGCCTGCGGGAAGCGTGCGCCGAAGGCCCCTTCCCGCTCGGGCGGCAGTCGCACCAGCAGATCGAGCGTGCCGTCCTCCGCATCCTCGCGTTCGAGGATCTCGCCATTGGCGTGCAGCCAGGCCAGGGACTTGCCGTCACCCGGTTCCAGCGTGAGCCGATAGACCGGCCGAGTGCGCGCGATGCGCCGCTCGATGGCGTCGGTCAGCCGCTCCATGCCCTCGCCGGTCAGGGCGGAGACCAGAACCGGCCGCGACGCGCCGGGCCTGAGCTCGGTCAGCGCCGCCTGGCGCTCGCGCTCGTCGCCCGAGAGCAGGTCGGCCTTGTTCCAGACCTCGATGACACGGTCGCCATCCTCCGGGTCGATACCGAGATCGCGCAGGATGCCCTGGACGTCGGCGGCCTGGGCCTGTGTGTCCTCATGCGAGACGTCGCGGACATGCAGCAGCACATCGGCCTCGATCGCATCCTCCAGCGTGGCGCGGAAGGCGGCGACGAGCTGCGTCGGCAGGTCGGAGATGAAGCCGACCGTGTCGGAGAGCATGATCCTGGCGCCATGCGGCAGCTTCAGTGCCCGCGCCGTCGGGTCGAGCGTGGCGAAGAGCATGTCCTGCGCCAGCACCTGCGCCGAAGTCAGCCGGTTGAACAGGGTCGACTTGCCGGCATTGGTGTAGCCGACCAGCGCGACGACCGGATAAGGCACGCGCTTGCGGCTGGCGCGATGCAGCGAGCGGGTGCGCTTCACGCTGTCGAGATCGCGCTCGATCTTGGTCATCCGCTCCTGGATGATGCGCCGGTCGGCCTCGATCTGGGTCTCACCGGGGCCGCCGAGGAAGCCGAAGCCGCCGCGCTGGCGCTCCAGGTGGGTCCAGGACCTGACCAGGCGGCTCTTCTGATAGTTGAGATGGGCGAGCTCGACCTGCAGTGCGCCTTCGCGCGTGCGGGCGCGTCGGCCGAAGATCTCGAGGATCAGGCCGGTGCGATCGATGACCTTGCAGCCGAATGCCTTTTCGAGATTGCGCTGCTGCACCGGCGACAGGGCGCAGTCCATCACGACGAGGCCGATTTCCTCGATCTTGACGCGCTCGGCGAGCTCCTCGACCTTGCCCTTGCCGAGATAGGTCGCAGGCCGCAGCGCCGTCAGCACCACGGGGATCGCCTCGACGATCTGGAGATCGATGGCGCCGGCGAGGCCGAAGGCCTCGTCCAGCCGCGCCGCGTGGCTGCGCTGGTTCTCGTCGCCTGCGGCGGCCCGGCTGGCGGCATGGCGCGCCAGATAGGGACCGATCACAAATGCGCGAGTATCCGCGGCCAAGGCATGCTCGGCCGCGTCGATCGAGATCCCGATTGCGTTTCCGCCGCCCGTCGTCGACGAACTGCCGGCCTTGCCGCCCACGGTCAGGCCTTGTCCGTCTCCTCGGGCTCGAACAGCTGCACCGGATGGCCCGGCATGATCGTCGAGATCGCGTGCTTGTAGACGAGCTGCGAATGCCCGTCGCGGCGCAGCAGCACGCAGAAATTATCGAACCAGGTGACGACGCCCTGCAGTTTGACGCCGTTCACGAGAAAGATGGTGAGGGGAATCTTCTGCTTGCGGACGTGGTTGAGAAAGGTGTCCTGGAGATTTTGAGCCCGTTCGGCGGCCATGGGTAATCCCTGTTGTTGGGATCGCAATCGGTTTGCCCTTGCGATCCAGATCGTTCCGTTCGGCTTCGGCGCCAATCGCCGGGCCGTCGGAACACCGACACTCCATTAGATCGCGACCCGGCGAGAACGCGCAAGGGTTGCGGAACGCCAATTTCGGCCAACCGCCTTGCGTGCAGTGCAACACGGCGGCCGGATTTCAGCCAACTCCAAGCGATTTCAGCTTACGGTGCAGGGCTGAACGCTCCATGCCGATGAACTCCGCCGTGCGCGAGATGTTTCCGGAGAAGCGGGCGATCTGCGCCATCAGATATTCGCGCTCGAAGATCTCGCGGGCATCGCGCAGCGGCAGGCTCATCAGCTTCTCGCCGCCCGAGCCGGAAGGCGTCGTCGGCACCATGGCGCCGACCTCGGCCGGCAGCATGTCGACCGTGATCTCCGCCGTCGGCTCGCCCTTGGTCAGGATCATCAGCCGTTCGACATTGTTGCGCAGCTCGCGGACATTGCCCGGCCATTCATGCGATTGCAGGATCGCCATGGCGTCGCCACCGATCCGACGCTTGGGCAGGCCGGACGCGACCGAGATCTGGTCCATGAAGAACTCGATCAGCTCGGGCACGTCCTCGCGCCGTTCCGACAGGGCCGGCACGCGGATCGGCACCACGCCGAGCCGGTGATAGAGGTCCTCGCGCAATTGGCCGTCGGCGATCAGCTTGGCGAGATCGCGGCTGCTGGAGGAGATGATCCGGACGTCGACATGGACGCGGGTCGCCCCGCCGACGCGCTGGAAGTTCTGGTCGACCAGCACGCGCAGGATGCGGTTCTGCGTCTCGCGCGGCATGTCGCCGATCTCATCGATGTAGAGCGTGCCGCCATGGGCCTCTTCGAGCGCCCCGACGCGGCGCGAGCGTCCGTCGCCGCCCTCGATGCCGAACAGCTCCTCTTCCATGGTCTCGGGCGTGATCGTCGCCGCGTTGATCACGACGAAGGGGCCGGCCGAGCGGGTCGAGGCATCGTGCAGGGTGCGCGCGGTCAGCTCCTTGCCGCAGCCCGGCTCGCCGGTGATCAGCACGCGGGCATTGGTCGGCGCGACGCGCTCCAGCGTCTGGCGCAGCTGGTTGACCGCCGTCGAGCGACCGACAATGCGGCTGGCCTGGACCGAGCGGGTCTTGAGCTCGCGCACCTCGCGCCGCAGGCGTGAGGCTTCCAGAGCCCGCTCGGCGACGAGCACGAGCCGGTCGGCCTTGAACGGCTTCTCGATGAAGTCGTAGGCGCCGCTCTTGATCGCCGAGACGGCGGTCTCGATGTTGCCGTGCCCGGAGATCATCACCACCGCGAGGTCGGGATGGCCCTCCTTGATCAGCTCCAGCACCTGCAAGCCGTCGAGCCGGCTGCCCTGCAGCCAGATGTCGAGGAAGACGAGATTGGGCCGCCGTGCCGCGATCGCGGCCAGCGCCTCGTCTGCGGAGCCCGCCTTGCGCGTCCGATAGCCCTCGTCCTCCAGGAGGCCGGCCACCAGTTCGCGAATATCGACCTCGTCGTCGACGACGAGAATGTCAGCACTCATGCCTTCGTCCCGTTTACTTGTCGTGCGGCGGAATTCGCCGTGTGATTGCCTGTTTCCGGTCTGTCTTCGGCGGCGGGCGGCGGTCCGGTCTCGATGAACCAGAGCCTGATCCGGGCGCCGCGGGCGCCGTCGGGGCGGTCGAGCAATTCGATGCCGCCGCCATGATCCTCGAGGATCTTGCCGACGATGGCGAGGCCCAGCCCGGTGCCGCCGTCACGAGTGGTCATGTAGGGCTCGAGCAGCTTCTGGCGCTGGTCCGCCGGCAGGCCCTTGCCGTTGTCGAGGATGTCGATGACGATCCGGCCGTCCTGTGTCCGTTCGAAACCGATCTCGATGCGGCCCTTGCCGCGCTCCTCGGCGGGTACGGCCTGGATCGCCTCGGTCGCGTTCTTGATGACGTTGGTCAGGGCCTGCGAGATCAGGCGCCGGTCGAAATGCGCCAGAACCGGCACCTCCGGCAGGTTGTCGGTGATGTCGATCTCGGGATTGCCGACCCGCATCAGGAAGGTGACCTGCCTTGCCGTCTCGATGATGTCGTCCCGTGCCGGCGAGGGCTTGGGCATGCGGGCGAAGGAGGAGAACTCGTCGACCATGCGGCGGATGTCCTCGACCTGGCGCACGATCGTCGCCGTGCACTGGTCGAAGATTTCCTTGTCGTCGACGATGACGCGGCCGAACTTGCGCCGGATGCGCTCGGCCGAGAGCTGGATCGGCGTCAGCGGGTTCTTGATCTCATGGGCAATGCGGCGGGCGACGTCGGCCCAGGCGGCGGTGCGCTGCGCCGAGACGAGATCGGTGATGTCATCGAGCGTCACGACCAGCCCCGCACCGGCCCCCTCGCCTTCGCGCGTCGCCCGGATGTTGAGCATGCGCTCGCGGCCACCGCGCGTGATCGCCGCCTGGCTGGAGCTCAGGCGTTGGCGATTGCTGAGCGCCTCGGAGACGAAGCCCGCGATCTCGGGAACCACGCGTGCGATCGGTTCGCCGAGCAGCCGGCCGCCGGAGCCGAGCAGGGCTTCGGCCGAGCGGTTGCTGAGGGTGATATGCCCGTCCTCGTCGATGCCGAGCACGCCCGAGGAGACGCCGGAGAGCACCGTCTCGGTGAAGCGCCTGCGCCGGTCGATCACTTCGCTTGCCGTGACCAGCCCATCGCGCTGGCGGCGCAGTTCGGCGGTCATCTTGTTGAAGGTCTCGCCGAGATGGGCGAGATCCCCCTCCGCTCGTCGTATTGGCACCTGGACGTAGAAATTGCCGCTGGAGACTTGGTCGGTCGCGTGGATCATCCGCCGGATCGGGGCGACGAGGCCATTGGCGAAGTTGAGGCCGAGCCAGATCGCCGAGAGCAGCAGGATCACCGAGATCAGTGCATACATCGAGGCGAAGGCGATCTGCACGCCCTTCCGGCGCGCGTCGATGCCGAGATATTCGACCACGGCGCCGCGGGCGACGGCCGGGAACTCGACGGCGAGCGGATCGACCTCGCGGGCGACATAGAGGAAGGCGCCGTCATAGCTCGGCAGCTTCACCAGCGCGCCGAAGACCCGCCCCGCCGACGGCAATACGCAGATCGGCTCCGGTGAGCTTTGTGCGTCTTCGAACGCATCGGCATTCGGCTTGTGGGCGTCGCGCAGCACGTCGATATTGGCGCGGACGACGACGGTGTCCGGCGGCTTCATGATCCAGACCACCGGCAGGCCGAGCGCCGTGGCGCGCGCCGTCAGAAAGGTCTCGAACCAGCGCCGATCGGCGTCGTAGGCGGTCTTCGCCCGCCCGAGATCGTCGGCGAGCAGCCTGATCTCGCGGCCGAGCGAGCGGCATTGCCCGGTCGTGTAGGCGTCGGCGACCTCGACGGATTTGAAGATCACGTCGCGCATCCGGTCGGAGAACCAGGGCTCGAGACCACGCTCCAGCGTCGCGGTCGCGATGATCGCGACGAGCACCGCCGGCAACGCAGCAACGATGCTGAACAGGCTGACGATCCGCACATGCAGACCGGCTGCTGCGACACCCTTGCGCCTGGCACGGATCAACACCGCAGCTTCGAAGGCGACGATGATCAGCAGGAGCAGGATCAGCAGGCCGTTGATGATGAAGACGCCGACCACGACCTCGTGGACGGGTGCGACCGGCGTCGCGCCCGAAAGTACGAGGAAGGTGGTGAGCGCCGAGACCAGCGCGAAGCCGACGACGAGCGCGCCGAGCCAGCCCGAGACCCGGCGTGGCGGGTCGTCGCTCCGGGGCGTCATGCGCATGTCGCCGGTCGAGGTGGTCAAGACGGGATCTGAGCTCCATTGCCGCTGCGCTCCGTCACCGGAAGCGCTGCACAGCGCACTGATGCGCCGCCGCAACGGTGTTGTCAAAATATGACAGATGCAAGGCAGCCACAGTGGTGGCCAGAGCCGGATGCGATCAGGTTGATTCAACCTGATCGGTATATCCGTCTCTTACCTTGAGTAGAGACCGTTTTATCGATCAGCTTGCGGTGCAAGCTGATCGGAACGGGCTCTAGCGCGGCGAGCGCACCACCTGCATGTCGAGCTCGCGGATCTTCTTGCGCAGAGTGTTGCGATTAAGCCCCAGCAGCTCCGCGGCGCGAATCTGGTTGCCGCGCGTTGCCGCCAGGGCGGCGGCGATCAGGGGCGGCTCGATCTCGCGCAGGATGCGGTGATAGAGGCCGGGCGGCGGGATCTGGTCGCCGAAACCGCCGAAATACTGGCCGAGATGGCGCTCGACCGAGCCCGACAGGGTTTCCGCCCGCTCCGGCGCGCTGCTGCTGCTCCCCGCTTGTATCGGAGCGCCGGTCGCCGGCTGCAACTCGGCTTCGACGATCGGCGCCGTGATCGTCTCCTGCGGATAGAGCGCGGCCAGACGCCGCACCAGATTCTCCAGCTCACGGACATTGCCGGGCCAGCGATAGCGCCGCAGCACGTCCATCGCTTCCGAATCGATCTGCTTGTGCGGCAGTCCCTCCTTCTCGACCATCGCGAAGAAATGGCGGACGAGATCCGGAATGTCCTCGACGCGCTCGCGCAGCGGCGGCAGGCGGATCGGCACGACATTGAGGCGGAAGAACAGGTCTTCGCGGAACAGCCCGTGCGCGATCGAGATGCGCAGGTCCTTGTTGGTCGCGGCGACGATGCGGACATTGGTCTTGATCGGGGTGCGGCCGCCGACGGTGGTGTATTCGCCCTGCTGCAGCACGCGCAGCAGGCGCGTCTGCGCCTCCATCGGCATGTCGCCGATCTCGTCGAGGAAGAGCGTGCCGCCCTCGGCCTGCTCGAAGCGGCCGGAGGAGCGGGTCAGCGCTCCGGTGAAGGCGCCCTTCTCGTGGCCGAACAGCTCCGATTCGATCAGGTCCTTCGGGATCGCCGCCATGTTGATCGCGACGAAGGGGCCATTGCGGCGCTTGCCGTAGTCGTGCAGGGCGCGGGCGACCAGCTCCTTGCCGGTGCCGGATTCGCCGTTGATCATTACGGTGAGGTCGATGGGCATCAGCCGCGCCAAAGCGCGGTAGACATCCTGCATCGCCGGCGAGCGGCCGACCAGCGGGATGTCCTCGGGCTCGGCGGCATGGTTGCGCGGCGCATCGCCGCGCGGCCGCGACAGCGCCCGCCCGACGATGGCGACGAGTTCCTTCAGGTCGAAGGGCTTGGGCAGGTATTCATAGGCGCCGCGCTCGGAAGCCTTGATCGCGGTCATGAAGGTGTTCTGCGCGCTCATCACGATGATCGGCAGCTCGGGCCGGACCCGCTTGATGCGCGGCAGGAGATCGAAGGCGTTGCCGTCCGGCATCACGACGTCGGTGATGATGAGGTCGCCGAGGCCTTGCGCCGCCCAGGTCCAGAGCGTCGCCGCCTGGCCGGTGGTGCGGACCTCGTAGCCGGCGCGGGCGAGCGCCTGATTGAGGACGGTGCGGATCGCGGCGTCGTCGTCGGCGATGAGGATGTTACCCGTCGGCATGCGCTTTTTCCGTGTCCTACTCGTCTTTTCACCCGGCCTGAGACGGCTTCGCCTCGTGCAGGGGCAATCGAATGCGGAATGTCGTGCGTCGCGGCGCGGACTCGCATTCGACGATTCCACCGTGATCGCCGATCACCTTGGCGACGAGTGCAAGTCCAAGGCCACTTCCCTGCGCCTTGGTGGTGACGAAGGGATCGAACAGGAGTTGGTGCAGGTCGGGCGGCACGCCAGGCCCGTTGTCGCGGACGCCGATCTCGAGCGGCAGAGCGAGCCGGGTACCGGAGCCAGGCGCCTGCATGCGGATGCCCGGACGATAGGCTGTGGTCAGCGTGATCTCGCCGTCCATGGCATCCTGACCGATCGCCTCGGCCGCGTTCTTGACCAGGTTGAGCAGCACCTGGACGAGTTGGTCGCGATTGCCGGCGACCGGAGGCAGCGACGGATCGTAGGCTTCGCTGAAGCGGATGTGTCGGGCAAAGCCCGACTGCGCCAGCCGCTTCACATGGTCGAGCACGTCATGGACGTTGACCGGCCCGCGCTCGCTCGGACGCTCGTCGCCGAACAATTCGACGCGCTCGACCAGCTTCACGATCCGATCGGCCTCGTCGCAGATCAACTGCGTCAGCAGGCGGTCCTCGTCGCCGACCGAAGCCTCGAGCAATTGCGCCGCCCCGCGGATGCCGGAGAGCGGGTTCTTGATCTCATGCGCCAGCATGGCGCCGAGCGCCGTGATTGAGCGGGCTGCCCCTCTATGCGTCAATTGCCTGTCCATTTTTTCGGCAATTGTTCGTTCTTGCAGCAGAAGCACCACGGCATCGGGTTGGCTGGGCAGCAATGAGGCAAAGACGTCGACGATCCGGTCGAGGCCGAGCCGAGGCGAGGCGAGCTCGAGCCGATACTCGCTGACGCTGGCGCCGCGGCGCTGCACCTCTTCGACCAGTCCCAGGACCGGGGAGCCGAAGGCGACGAGGTCATCGAGGCGCTGGCGCTTCAGGACAAGCGCGCTGGCCTGGAAAAAATCTTCGGCAGCGGTGTTGGCGTAGAGGATGCCATGCCGCTCCCCGATCACCAGCACGGGCATGGGCAGGACGTTCAGTGCCTGGATTTCGAGCAGGTCGGACAAGGGATCGTGCCGCCCCTCCACACCGTCGTTGAATATCGCCATCGTCATATGCGGACTTTCGTGATCAGGCGGCGGCGCCGAGGCGGTCGCTTGAGAACAATTGCCTGAGCGCAGCGATCGCGCGCGCGGGTTCAGTGGTGGTGAGCAGTTCGCGGCGGGCGCTCTCGTCGGGCTCCAGCCCGCTGGCGAGCGCCTCGTCGGCATAGGCGGCAAGGTGCTTGCGGGCATGACGGACGCCGGATTCGCGCCCCATCAGCGACAGCAGGCCCTCATAATGCTCGCGGGCGATGTCGTGCTTGGCGGCGAGCGAAATCTCCACCGGCTCGCGGCCGGAGAGCTCGGCGCCGATCGCGCCGGGCAGCCAGGGCCGGCCCATCGCGGCGCGACCGACCATGACATAGTCGGCGCCCGACCGTTCCAGGCAGGATCGCGCCTGTGCCGATGTCGCGATGTCGCCATTGGCGACCAGCGGGAACGTGCCGGCCACGCGCACCGGGCGGATCGCGGCCCAGTCGGCCTGCCCCTTGTAGAATTGCTGCCGCGTGCGGCCATGAACGGTGATCGCAGCTACGCCGGCAACGACAGCCCGGCGCGCCAGCTCCGGCGCGTTGCGGCTGGCATCGTCCCAGCCGAGCCGCATCTTGACCGTGACCGGCACCTTCACCGCTGCAACGACGGCCTCGACCAGGCCGACGGCATGGTCGAGATCGCGCATCAGCGCCGAGCCGGCCCAACCGCCGACGACGCGCTTGGCCGGGCAGCCCATATTGATGTCGACGATATCCGCGCCCGACGCCTCGGCGACCTGCGCGGCTTCGGCGAGCCAGCGCGCCTCGCAGCCGGCGAGCTGGACGACATGCGGCGTGACGCCGGCGCCCTCGGCCCGCAGCCGTGCCTCCTCGCTGCCGCGGACGAGCTCGTCCGACGCGACCATCTCGGACACCACGAGCCCGGCGCCGAAGCGCGCGGCGATCCGGCGCATGGCGAGATCGGTCACGCCCGACATCGGCGCGAGGAAAGCGCGCGAGACCGGCAGCAGCCCGCCGATCGACGCTTTACGCTCGCCCGAATTTGAGGCAGTTTCCATTCTGCCGATTTATTGGACAAATGGTGCGCCGCGCAAGAGAATTTCACACCATGTTGCAATGCAATATCGACATGCGCGGAGATGGATTCTCATGTCGCTTCCTGCTTCGACGTGCTGATGACTTGGCGGCAGGCCTTTGCCGTCCTATCAGCGAGGCCCCGTAATCCGGACCCAAGAGGATCGATGACACCGGCCGTCGCAGCCCTGATCGTTGCCGCCGGGCGCGGCCTGCGCGCCGGAGCTGAGGCTCCGAAGCAATACCAACGGCTCGGCGGCCTGCCTGTGCTGTGCCGTACGCTCGAGCCCTTCCTGGCGGATGGCCGGATCGGCACCGCGCTGGTGGTGATCGGAGCGGGCGATGCCGCACGCTACGACGATGCGATCAACCATCTTTCGGAGGCGGCCCGTGCCCGGCTGACAGCACCGATCGAAGGCGGCGAGACCCGGCAGGATTCGGTTCGCGCAGGACTGGAGGCGCTCGCTGCCGCCGGGTTCGCGGGCAGCGTGCTCGTGCATGACGCAGCCCGCCCCTTCGTCTCATCGACTCTGATCGAGCGGGCGCTGGCGGCGAGCGCAGAGCACACCGCCGCGATCCCGGCTCTCGCGGTCACCGATACCGTCAAGCGCGTCGACACGTCAGGACTGATCGAAGAGACCCTGCCGCGCGAGCAGCTCGTTTCGGTACAGACGCCGCAAGCCTTCGCCTTCCAGCCGCTGCTGGCCGCGCATCGGGCCGCCCATGCCGCCGGAGCCGGCGGCTTCACCGACGATTCCGCCATCATGGAATGGGCCGGCCACCGGGTCGCGACCTTCGCCGGAGATCCGATGAACCTGAAGCTGACTTATCCCGGCGATTTCGAGTTGGCCGAGCAGCGCCTCGCCCGCCCACTCGTCACCCGCACCGGCACCGGCTATGACGTCCACGCCTTCACCGAGGGTGACCATGTCTGGCTCGGCGGCATCCGCATCCCGCACAGCCGAGGGGTCACGGCCCATTCCGACGGCGACGTCGCCCTGCATGTGCTCACCGATGCCGTGCTGGGCGCCCTGGCCGATGGGGATATCGGCAGCCATTTCCCGCCGAGCGATCCGCAATGGTGCGGCGCCTCCTCGGACCGTTTCCTCGCCTTCGCCGCCCAACGTGTCCAGCAGCGCGGCGGGCGGATCGATCATCTCGACCTGACCATCGTCTGCGAGGGCCCGAAGGTCGGCCCGCATCGCGATGCCATCCGCGCCCGCATCGCCGAGATCGCGGGCCTGCGCCTAGACCAGGTTGGCGTGAAGGCAACGACCTCGGAGCGTCTCGGCTTCACCGGGCGTGGCGAGGGCCTCGCTGCACTCGCCACCGCGACGATCCGCCTGCCGGAACCGGAGTGAGGCCATGTTCGATCTCGACATCCGTTCGCTGGCCGCCGAATTGCTGACCATCTCGCGCGAGCGCGGCATTACCGTCGCGACGGTCGAATCCTGCACGGGCGGGCTGGTTGCGGGCGCCCTGACGGCGATCTCCGGCTCGTCCAGCATGGTGCTCGGCGGGCTCGTGACCTACTCCAACGAGGCGAAGACGGTGCTGGCCGGTGTCCCGGCCGAGCTGATCTGCCAGCATGGCGCGGTCAGCGAGCCGGTCGCGCGCGCCATGGCGGAAGGCGGCCGCGAGCGGCTGTCGTCGCGGCTTGCCGTCTCGATCACCGGCATCGCCGGCCCGGATGGCGGCAGCGAGGCGAAGCCGGTCGGGCTGGTGCATTTCGCCTGCGCCGACGGGACGCGGACGCTGCATCGCGAAAAGCGCTTCGGCGCGCAGGGCCGTGACGAGATCAGGCGCCTCAGCGTGCTGGAGGCGCTCGACCTGCTACGCGAAGCCGCGCTGACGGTAGAGTAGGCCGCGGCCTTTATTTCAGCGAAAACTGCCGCCAGATGGCTCCGACGATGTCGGCATAATCGTCGCTCCAGGGACGGGTCGTCCCGGGACCGGTCGGCTGATTCCACCTTCTCACGACCGGACCGGGATCGACTCCCGGACGCAGGACAAGGGCGACCTCCGGTGCAGTCTTCATCGCCCGCAGATCCTCGGCCGTGCGGACGGGCTTGTTGAGCCAGGTCGCGAGCCCTTGTGCGGCGGCGGTCGCCGTCACAACGGAAGCGAGCTCCATGTTCCGGTTCGAAATGTGCAGGAGCACGGCACCATCCGGCTTGAGCTTGCGCATATAGAGCGCCAGGGCCTCGCCGGTGAGCAGATGGACAGGGATCGCATCGGAGGAGAAGGCATCGACGACGATCAGATCGAGCGATCCGTCACGCGCATCGCCGAGCGTCAGCCGCGCATCGCCGATCACGAAGGTCGGTGCGGGCGCGCAGGCGCTGAAGAAGCCAAAGCGTGCCGGATCGGTCGCGATCCTGATCACGGCCGGATCGATCTCGTAGAAGCGCCAGTCCTCGCCGGCGCGGACCTGGCAGGCGAGCGAGCCGGTGCCGACACCGACGGCCGCGACCGCGGCAAGCGTGCCTCCCCTCGCCTGGCGAACGGAGTCGATCCCGTCAGCGATGCCGCCGCCGGTGAAATAATAGGTCAGCGGCTCGGGGCGCCCGGACACCGGCGTGCCGTCGTCCTGGCGCAGGCGCTGCGCACCGTGGACCGTGCTGCCGTGACTGAGCACACGGAAGCGGCCATCCGTGGTCTCGGTGATGCGATGGATGCCGAAGAACGAGCGAACCGAGTCCGTTCGCACCATTTCGCGCGCGATCAGGCTCGCGCTCGCGAGAGCTGCGACGGAGGCGAGCGCGACGCTCTGCCAGCGCCGCAACCGGATCGAGGTGAAGCCCGGACGGCAGAGCATGCCCGCCACCACCAGAAGCGGATATTCGGCGACCGAGTTGAACAGCAAGGGCGCCAGCAATGCGGCGAACACCCCGCCCAGCACGCCGCCGAGCGACATCCAGAGATAGAATCCCGTCAGCCCGGCCGCGGAAGGCCGTAGCCGCGCCAGCTCGCCATGCGCGACCATCGCCGTGACGAACAGGACGGCGAGGTGGAGGACGAGCTCACCGCCCGAGCCCAGGCGCAGATGAAGCATCGTCGCGGCCATGTAGCAGAGGACGAGCAGCAGCTGCGCATTCAACATCCAGCCATGGCGGAGCAGCGGCTTGCGCTGGAAGACGATGACGAAGGTAAGCAGGAAGAGCGCCAGCGGAGCGACCCAGAGCAGCGGGCCTGACGCGACGTCGGTCGAGATGTGAGCGGTCACTGCGACCAGCAGGCCCGATGGCACGAAGGCCAGGAAAAGCCAATGCAGCTTGCGGCTGGTCGGGATGGTCTCTGCGACGAGCGGTGTGGTGTCGAGCCTGCTCGCCGAGCGCCCGATGCATAATCCGGCGCAGGCCGTGATACCGGCGAGCAGCAGGCCAAAGCCCCACGCCCAGGCCGAGGCCTGTGTCGCCAGTCTCAGCGTCGGCTCGACCGCGAATGGATAGGCGAGCAACGCCAGGAAGCTGCCGATATTGGAGGCGGCATAGAGAAAATAGGGATCGCGGGCATGGGCATGCCCGGTGCGCGCGAACCAGGCCTGAAGCAACGGCCCGTTCGCGGAGACGGCGAAGAAGGGCAAGCCGACCGACGCGGTGAAGAGCAGCAGAAGCCAGGCGAATTCGCCTTGTTGCGGCGGGCGTTCGAAGCCTGCGGCGATGCCGATCGGCAGCGAGGTCGCTACGACCACGATCATCAGGGCTATGTGGATCAGGGCGGCGCGCCGCACGCTGAAGCGGCTGACCAGCCAGTGCGCATAGGCATAGCCGGCGAGCAGCATGGCCTGGAAGAAGACCATGGCCGTCGACCAGACTGCGGGCGAGCCGCCAAGCCTCGGCAGCACCATCTTGGCGAACATCGGCTGGATGCCGAAGAGCAGGAAGGCGGACAGAAAGATCGTGCCGGCGAAGACCGGTAACACCGCGCTCATCCGACGCGTCCCGACACCGGCACGCGTCTGCATCACTGGAGCTTCCATGCCTTCCCCCTGCCGGAACAAGGGAACAATGGCGTAGGCCGCTTAAAACTAGGTGAGCGCCGCCGGGCTGTTGCCATAGATCGCGTCGGCGCGCTTCTCGAAGGCCTCGGCGAACTTGCGGAAGGCCTTGTCGAACATCGCGCCCATCAGCAGGCCGAGCATGCGGCTGGCGAATTCGTAGGAGATGAAGAAGCCGATCTCGCTGCCCGTATCGAGCGGCTTGAAGCTCCAGCGGTTCTCCAGATAGCGGAACGGCCCGTCGACATATTCGACCAGGATCTTGAGGTTCGCCGGGTCGAGCGTGACGCGGCTGGTGAAGGTCTCGCGGATCGCCTTGTAGCCGACGGTCATGTCGGCGAGCAGCACCTCCCCGCCGCCCTCGCGCGGCGTGCGCCGGCGGACCGTCAGCCCCTCGCAGAGCGGCAGGAACTGCGGGTATTTCTCGACATCCGCCACGAGCGTATACATCTCTGCGGGCGAATGCTTCACCCGGCGGGTGCTGTTGAACATCGGCATGGATATGGGCCGATCAATTACCGAGCTTGGCCGCGCGTGCTGCCCGCAGCTTGGCGAAGTCCTCGCCGGCATGGTGCGAGGAGCGCGTCAACGGCGTCGAGGAGACCATCAGGAAGCCCTTCACATAGGCGATGGTCTCGAAGCTCTTGAACTCGTCCGGCGTGACGAAGCGGATGACCGCATGGTGCTTGCGCGAGGGGGCCAGGTACTGGCCGATGGTGATGAAATCGACCTCGGCCGAGCGCAGGTCGTCCATCAGCTGCAGGACCTCGTTCCGCTCCTCGCCGAGGCCGACCATGATGCCGGACTTGGTGAAGATGGTCGGGTCGAGTTCCTTGACCTGCTGCAACAGCCGCAGCGAGTGGAAATAGCGGGCGCCGGGACGCACCTTCAGGTACTTGCCGGGGACCGTCTCGAGATTGTGGTTGAAGACGTCGGGCTTGGCCGCGACGACGACTTCGAGCGCGCCGGGCTTGCGCAGGAAGTCCGGCGTCAGGATCTCGATCGTCGTGCCGGGCGAAGCCTCGCGGATGGCGCGGATGACGCGGGCGAAATGCTCGGCGCCGCCATCCTTGAGATCGTCGCGGTCGACCGAGGTGATCACGACATGCTCGAGGCCGAGCTTGGCGACGGCATCGGCGACCTTGCGCGGCTCGTCATGATCGAGTGCCTCGGGCACGCCGGTCTTGACGTTGCAGAAGGCACAGGCGCGCGTGCAGGTGTCGCCCATGATCATGAAGGTGGCGTGCTTCTTCTCCCAGCACTCGCCGATATTGGGGCAGCCCGCCTCCTCACAGACGGTGACGAGCTTCTCGGCCTTCACGATCTTCTGGGTCTCGGCCCATTTCGGCGAGCCCGGGGCCTTCACGCGAATCCAGTCCGGCTTGCGCAGGATCGGGTTCTCCGGCCGTTTCTGCTTTTCCGGGTGGCGCAGCTCCGGCTTCACCTCGGATTTCGGGTTGCCGGCATTGGGGCGCGGATCGCGGTTGAGAAGGTCGAGCACGACGGCCATGGACGGGTCCGCTTCCTGCTGCCGCCACGACGGGCAGCCACTCCCGTCTAGCTAATGCCGAAGCGCCGCTCGGGCAACCCGCGCGAGATGGGACTCAGTTGCGCACCGCGCGCCAGACCACGATCAGCAGGCAGGCACCGGCGATCGCCGCGACGAGCGTGCGCCAGAAGCCGAAGACCGGGATCTCCAGCAGTTCGGCCAGCCGGCTGCCGACGAAGGAGCCGGCGACGCCGACGATCATGTTGGTGAAGAGGCCATGATCCGACGAGGTGACGCGCTCGGCGATCCAGCCGGCGATGATGCCGATCAGCAGCGTCATGAAGAAGCCATAGCCCGGCGTGCCGAGCGCAGCGTAGATCTGGTCGTTCATGGCAATCCCCCTGCCCTCGAAAACCGGCCCTCCGGCCGCCAACCACAACGCGCTGAACGCGGCCTGGTTCCGTCACGCAATGAAGCGCGCCAGCAGCACCACCAGAATTGCGCCGATCACCGCCATCGCCATCGAGTCGAGGAAGCGGTAGCCGGTGCTCGCCCGCCAGCCGGTGACGTGGACAATGCCCTGGCCGACCAGCATGCCGAGCAGGCCGACCACGGCATGGCGCAGGAAGCCGCCACCTCCGACGACCAGGCTGGCGATGAAGCCCGCGGCCGTGCCGAAGGCGACAGGCGGCAGGAGGCGATGCCAGTCGAGCGTCGGACCTCGCCGCGGCGGCAGGATCTCGACCTTCTCATCGGGCACGATCTTGTCGGGCTTGGCGGATTTGCGGGCGCGGCTCATCGGGCCGATATGGCTTGCACCATCGACAAATGCCAGCGCCCGCCGATCAGGCGACCAGCCGGGCGAGAAAGACCACGACGATCGCGCCGATCGTCGCGGTGACGATCTGCGAGATCAACGGATTGCCGATGCCGAGGCTGATGCCAAGGAACTGCAGCAGGAAGCTGCCGACGAAGGCACCGATCAGGCCGGTGATGATGTAGCGGATCAGCCCGCCGCCGCCCATGACGATGCTGGCGAGCCAGCCGGCAACCGCGCCGATGGCAATGGCAACGAGAACGGCACGAAGGTCCATGGCGATCCTCCCGAAACAATGACGTGAGGATCGCCGAGCTTATGTGAAGCGGATGTGAACGATGCGGCGCTTTCCCGTCATTGCGAGGAGCGCTGCGACGAAGCAATCCAGGGGCGGCAGAGCTCTACGCTCTGGATTGCTTCGCTGCGCTCGCAATGACGGAAGGACTCAGGCGTTCAGTACCTTGCCGTAAGCGTCGAGCACGGCCTCCTTCATCGTCTCCGACAGGGTCGGATGCGGGAAGATGGTGTGCATCAGCTCTTCCTCGGTGGTCTCGAGGTTCATCGCGACCACGAAGCCCTGGATCAGCTCGGTGACCTCGGCGCCGACCATGTGCGCGCCGAGCAGCTTGCCGGTCTTGGCGTCGAAGATCGTCTTGACCATGCCGCTGTCCTCACCGAGCGCCACGGCCTTGCCATTGGCGACGAAGTTGAAGCGGCCAACCTTGAGCTGGTGGCCGGCTTCCTTGGCCTTGGCCTCGGTCAGGCCGACGCTGGCGATCTGCGGGTGGCAATAGGTGCAGCCGGGGATCATCGCCTTGTCCATCGGATGCGGGTGCAGGCCCTTGATCGCCTCGACGCAAATCACCGCCTCGTGCTCGGCCTTGTGCGCCAGCATCGGCGGGCCGGCGACGTCGCCGATCGCGTAGATGCCCTTCACATTGGTGCGGCAGAGCCCGTCGATCGCGATCACGCCGCGATCGAGCTTCACACCGAGCGCCTCCAGACCGAGATTCTCGACATTGGCGACAACGCCGACGGCCGAGATCATCCGCTCGGCGGTGATCGTCTGCTTGTTGCCCTTGTCGTCCTCGATATGGGCCGTGACGGAGTTTGCACCTTTCTCGACCTTGGTGACCTTGGTCGAGGTCAGAATCTTCATGCCCTGCTTCTCGAAGGCCTTTCGCGCAAAGGCACCGATCTCGGCATCCTCGACGGGAACGACCTGCGGCATCACCTCGACCACTGTCACCTCGGCGCCGAGCGTGCGGTAGAAGGACGCGAACTCGATGCCGATCGCGCCCGAGCCCATCACCACCAGCGATTTCGGCATGGTCGGCGGCACCAGCGCCTCGAAATAGGTCCAGATCAGCTTACCGTCCGGCTCCAGCCCGGGCAGGACGCGCGGACGGGCGCCGGTCGCAACGATGATGTGGTCGGCGGTGTAGGTGCCCTCGCCCTTGGCGCCCTTCGGCACCGGCCCCTGCGGCTGCATCGCCGGCTTCTTGGTCGGCGCGACGATGATCGTGTTGGCCTTGCTGAGCTTGGCCTCGCCCCAGATCACGTCGACCTTGTTCTTCTTCATCAGGAACTGGACGCCGTTGTTCATCCTGACCGCGATGCCGCGCGAGCGCTTCACCACCGCCTCAAGATCGGCCTTGAATGAGCCTTCCAGCGTCAGCCCGTAGTCCTTGGCGTGCTGGCCGTAGTGCAGGATCTCGGCCGAGCGCAGCAGCGCCTTGGTCGGGATGCAGCCCCAGTTCGAACAGATGCCGGCGAGGTGCTCGCGCTCGACGATCGCCGTCTTGAAGCCGAGCTGCGCTGCGCGGATCGCCGCGACATAGCCGCCGGGGCCGGAGCCGATGATGATGATGTCGTAGTCAGCCATGGGAAATGCCTCGGCTCTTTCCGCCCACCGTGGGCAGTGTTGCTGTTGCGGGGCCAGGCCCCGGTCGAACCTCGTTCACGGGCCTGCGATCCGCAGCGCCGGCCCACGTGCCGGTAGCGGCAGGCCGAGCAGGCCGTCGACGACAGGCGCCAATGCCAGCCCGATTGCGCAGGTGTTCTCGGCGTCGAGATGGATGCCGTCCTCGCCGGTCACGGTCGCTACCGCCGCCGCATCGAAGAAGCTGACACCGATCTCGTCGGCGATGCGGCGATAATAGGTCGCCAGCAGCGCCATCTTCTCGGGCGCGCCCTCCATGAAGAAATTGGCCTCGTGCTCGGGATCATCGGGCCTGCGCACGACCGGCGGCGCAACGATCAGCACCTCGGGCACCGGCATGCCGGGCTCGACGGGCGGACGCTGCGCCACCTGCGCCAGCATCCGCATCGAACGGGCGACGTCGTAGGGCGCCAGCGAGTGCTGGCGTTGGCAGTCATTGGTGCCGAGCATCAGGATGACGAGATCCAGCGGCGCATGGCACTCGATGAAGAGCGGCAGCAGCGAGATGCCGGAGCGATAAGGCCGCAACGGATCCTCGAGCGCGATCCGGCGCCCGTTGAGCCCCTCCTCGATCACCGTAGCGTAGCCACCGAGCGCCTTCTCCAGAACGCGCGGCCAGCGTACGTCGTCGCCATGCCGCTCAGGCCGGTTGGCGATGCGGCCCCAGGTCAGGGAATCGCCGAAGGCGAGAATGCGGGCCTGGCGGGTCATCGCCGCCTCACGACAGAAATCACCGTCAGCTTTTCGATATCGCGCTTGCAAACGTGCAGGCCGCCCTCGCCGGCGCAAATTGCGACAGTATCGTCATTCGGACCGGAGCCGATGGTGATGGTATCGTCGTGCATCGAGTTCTCCCTTGCAGCGCCAGTCAGAGGAGATGGCCGGTGGCGGCTTTGACGCAATCCTCGTTGATCGTACCGAACTGCTTGTCAGCCTCATCGAACAGTTTGGCGAATTCGGGCTGTGACAGCTTCGCCGCCACCTCAGCGATCCGGTTCATCTGCCAGGTCAGGGCCGTGTAGCGCTCGCGCGCCACCTCGGCGTGGAAATTTGCGAGGAACGTGCCCAAGGCTCCGAATTGATAGGCAAGTCCTTTCAGCTCGACCGCCGCCATCGGGTTCGGATCGGCCATATTGGCCATCTCCGCCTTCAGCCTGAAGCGAAAGAAGATGTCGATCATTTCCTTGCAGGTCCGCAGGCTTTCCGTTCGCAGAACGTTGCGCTGAACGCTGTCGATGCCACGGGCATAGTTCAGGTTCTGCAGCAACGAGGCACCCAGCGACAGGAGCGCAATCACCACGGACACTGCGGCAAGACGCCTGCCGTCGGTCCGGTGATTGCGTTCATCGGCCATCGGGTTCCTTGCGCCCTCACACCAGCATCGCCATCGGCTTCTCGATATAGCCCTTGAACGCCTGGAGCAGCTCGGCGCCGAGCGCTCCGTCGACGGCACGATGGTCGGTCGAGAGCGTCACCGACATCACCGTCGCGACGGCCGGCTGGCCACCCTTGACGATGACGCGCTGTTCGCCGGCGCCGACGGCCAGGATCGTCGCATGCGGCGGGTTCACGACCGCGGCGAAGTCCTTGATGCCGAACATGCCGAGATTGGAAACGGCCGTAGTACCGCCCTGGTACTCCTCGGGCTTCAGCTTGCGCGCTTTAGCCCGTGCCGCCATGTCCTTCATCTCGTTGGAGATCTGGGAGAGCGTCTTGTGGCAGGCGTCGCGGATGATCGGCGTGATCAGCCCGCCCGGAATCGAGACCGCGACACCGACATCAGCGTGCTTGTGCTTCAGCATCGCGCCTTCGGTCCAGGAGACGTTGGCATCGGGCACCGCCTTCAAGGCGAGGGCGAGAGCCTTGATCACCATGTCGTTGACCGAAAGCTTGTAAGCCGGCTTGCCGTCCTTCTCGGGCGCCGCGGCATTGAGCTCGGCGCGCAGCTTGAGCAGCGCGTCGAGCTCGCAATCGAGCGTGGCGTAGAAATGCGGGATGGTCTGTTTGGCTTCGGTCAGGCGGCGCGCGATCGTCTTGCGCATGCCGTCATGCGGGATCTCTTCATAGGAGCCCGGCGCGAACAGCTTCTTGGTCTGCTCGTCCGAGGGGCCGGTCGCGAGCGGCGCGGCCGCAGGCTTCGGCGCGGCAGGAGCGCCGGCTGCAGAAGCAGGCGCGGCCTTGGCCGCCCCGCCCTGCTTGGCGGCCTCGATGTCCTTTTCGACGATACGGCCATGCGGGCCCGAGCCCTGGACCTTGCCGAGGTCGATGCCGGCGTCCTTGGCGAGGCGGCGTGCCAGCGGCGAGGCAAAGGGGCGATCACCCGAGACTGGTTTGCCACCGGTGTTCAAGCCGGATTCCGCGGTGACCTGCGGCGTCGATTCAGGCTTGGCTTCGGCCTTCGGCGCAGGCGCGTCCGGCTTGGCGGCTCCGGCCTTGGGCGCATCGGCCTTGGCTGGCGCGGAGACGCTCTTGGCATCCTCACCCTCGCCCGCGATCACGCCGATCACCTCGTTGACGGCGACGTCGGCGGTGCCTTCAGGCACGACGATCTTGGCGAGGACGCCCTCGTCGACCGCCTCGACCTCCATGGTCGCCTTGTCGGTCTCGATCTCGGCGATGATGTCGCCGGACTTGATGGCGTCACCCTCCTTCTTCAGCCACTTGGCGAGATTGCCCTTCTCCATCGTCGGAGAGAGCGCGGGCATCAGGATGTTCACGGGCATGGCTGGAGGCTCGCTTTTTCCAATGCGATGAACAGCATGCGGCGGATGACGCCCATGCCGAAACTGACGGAGACAAGAACGAAGGCGATATAGTCGAGATGCTCCAGCGCCGTTCCGGCCAGCGTCGTGCCGGCCATGAGTTCGGGCGCGAAAGCCTGGACGCTTTCCGGAATCAGCGTCAGCACGCCGGCGGCGGCGAGCACGAAGGAGAGCACGTCGACACGGTGCAGATAGAGCCGCGTCGTGGCGAGGTCTTTCGGTGTCAGCGGGCGCGGCGCCAACCGTTTGCGGGGCCGGACATAGGCATAGCTCGCCAGCCCCCCGATCGCCGCGAGGCCGACCGAAACCAGCATGGCTCCGATCGTCACCTGCATGGTCAGGCCCGGTAGCAGACGGCCTTGGCCGCCGCGACGACCTCGCCGATATTCGGCAGCGCCAGCTTCTCGAGATTGGCGGCGTAGGGCATCGGCACGTCCTTGCCGGTGACGCGCGCGACGGGCGCGTCGAGATAATCGAAGGCCGCCTCCATGATCTTCATCCCGATCTCGGCGGTGATGCCGGACTGCGGGAAGCCTTCCTCGACCGCGACGCAGCGATTGGTCTTCTGCACCGAGGCGATGACCGTCTCGATATCCATCGGCCGGATGGTGCGCAGGTCGATGACCTCGGCCTCGATGCCTTCCTTGGCCAGCGCTTCGGCCGCGCCGAGCGCATAGGTCATGCCGATGCCGAACGAGACGATGGTGACGTCGCTGCCCGGACGCACCACCTTGGCCTTGCCGATCGGAATCGTGAAATCATCGCCCTTCGGCACGTCGAAGGAGCGGCCGTAGAGGATCTCGTTTTCGAGGAAGATGATCGGATTCGGATCGCGGATCGCGCTCTTGAGCAACCCTTTCGCATCGGAAGCGCTGTAAGGCATCACCACCTTGAGGCCGGGCACGTTCGAGTACCAGGCGGCGTAGTCGTGGCTGTGCTGCGCGCCGACGCGGGCGGCGGCGCCGTTGGGGCCGCGGAAGACGATCGGGCAGCCCATCTGGCCGCCGGACATGTAGAGCGTCTTGGCGGCCGAGTTGATGATGTGGTCGATCGCCTGCATGGCGAAGTTGAAGGTCATGAACTCGACGATCGGCTTCAGGCCGGTCAGCGCCGCGCCGACGCCGATGCCGGCGAAGCCGTGCTCTGTGATCGGGGTGTCGATCACGCGGCGTGCGCCGAATTCCTGCAGCAGCCCCTGCGTGACCTTGTAGGCGCCCTGGTACTCGGCGACCTCCTCGCCCATGACGAAGACGTCGGCATCGCGACGCATCTCCTCCGCCATGGCGTCGCGCAGCGCCTCGCGCACCGTCATCGAGACGATCTCGGCGCCAGCCGGGAATTCGGAGGAGGCGTCGTAGGACTTCGCCTGTGCCGGAACGCTCGCGGCCGCGGCGGGAGCCGGGCTGGCAGGCGCTTCGGCCGGTGCCGCCGGTGCGGGAGCTTCCGCCGCCTGCGGAGCCGGGGCCGCCTTGGCAGCACCGTTCGCGGCGGCGGATACGTCCTCGCCATCGGCGGCGATCAGACCGATCAGCGTGTTGACCGCGACGTTCTCGGTGCCATCCGCGATCAGGATCTTCGCCAGCACGCCTTCATCGACCGCCTCGACCTCCATGGTCGCCTTGTCGGTCTCGATCTCGGCGATGATGTCACCGGCCTTGATCTTGTCGCCCTCGGCTTTCAGCCATTTGGCGAGCTTGCCCTGTTCCATGGTCGGCGACAGGGCGGGCATCAGAATGTCGATCGGCATTTACGCACCCGGATTTCTGGGATGGCCGCGAGGGCTGAAAGGGCGGGGAGGATCGAGCGCGGCCTTCAGGCCTGCGCCGGCTCCAGCAGGATGTCGGTCCAGAGCTCGGAGACGTCCGGCTCGGGATCATGGGTCGCGAATTCGGCGGCGTCGTTGACGATCTCGCGGACCTTGGCGTCGATCGTCTTGAGTTCGTCCTCGCCGACCTTGTGCTCGCGGGTCAGGCGGGCGCGAACCTGCTCGATCGGGTCGTGCTCCTCGCGCATGCGCTGGACCTCGTCCTTCGAGCGATACTTCGCCGGATCGGACATGGAATGGCCGCGATAGCGGTAGGTCTGCATTTCCAGGATGTAGGGACCCTTGCCGGAGCGGGCATGCTCGATGGCGCGGCTCGCCGCCTCGCGCACGGCCCGGACGTCCATGCCGTCGACCTGCTCGCCCGGAATGCCGAAGGAGACGCCGCGCTTGGAGAAATCGGTCTGGGCCGAGGCGCGGTTGACCGCGGTGCCCATGGCGTAGCGGTTGTTCTCGATCACGAACACGACCGGCAGCTTCCAGAGCTCGGCCATGTTGAAGCTCTCATAGACCTGGCCCTGATTGGCCGCGCCGTCGCCGAAATAGGCCATCGATACGCGCCCGTCCTGGCGATACCAGTTGGCGAAGCCGAGGCCGGCGCCGAGCGAAACCTGGGCGCCGACGATGCCGTGGCCGCCATAGAAATTCTTCTCGCGGCTGAACATGTGCATCGAGCCGCCCTTGCCGTGCGAATAGCCGCCGCGCCGGCCGGTGAGCTCGGCCATCACGCCACGCGATTCCATGCCGCAAGCCAGCATGTGGCCGTGGTCGCGATAGCCGGTGATGACCTGGTCGCCCTCCTTGGAGGCCATCTGCATGCCGATGACCACGGCTTCCTGGCCGATATAGAGATGGCAGAAGCCGCCGATCAGGCCCATGCCGTACATCTGGCCCGCCTTCTCCTCGAAGCGGCGGATCAGCAGCATCTCGCGATAGGCGTGGAGGTCTTCGTCCTTGTTGAAGGTCGGGACGTTCGAAAGCGTCTTGGTCGCACCTTTCGAAGCGCTCTTTGCTGGCGCCTTTGCGGCCGCCTTCGCAGGCGCCCCTGCTTTCGTCTTCCGTGCGGCAATGGCCATGAACGGTCCTCCCGAGCTCTACTGCTTTGGTTGTAGAGGAAGCCCCAGACCTTGGCGAGACGGGTATCTCGCACTGCAACATAGGCTAACTATCTGTTGTATCTGAGATAATGTAATTTAACCGATTATCGGTTAATCGATCTTTTTGCGACCATTGACGTTGGGAAAGCCGGCTCAGCGCCGCTTTCGACCAGGACCTCGCAGCCGATCGGTAAAGCTGTTTTCCAAGTTGGAACGTCGGCTCGCTGGCCACGCCTCAAGGGCACGGCCGGGGCTTCAACGCCCCATGACGACGACGTCGTTGCGATGGATGCGCCCGAGCACGGCACGCGCCCTTTCCTCGAGCAGGTCGCGATCGATGGCCTCGTCGCGCATCAGGCCCAGGCGCTTCTCCCAGTCCTGCCGCTCGCCGTTCAGGCTGGCGAGTTCCGCTTCCATCTCGCCGAGCTTCTCGCGCAGGCCAGCCGAGGTCTCGAGCCCGCGCGCGCCGTGCTGCGCGTGGAACAGGAAATAGCCGACCACGGCGCTCGACACGAGATAGAGCGCGAGCGTGACGAGGACGGAACGGAGACCGCGGCGGATGACCATGCCGTCACGGTAGAGTCGCTTGGTTGATGCGCCGTTAACGATGGGCGCCGATCACGATCAAGGCCGGGTCGTCCGGAGCTCGCTCTCCTTGCCCCAGCGTGATCAGATCGGCTTCGAGCCGGCGCGCGATCGGCAACCGATAGTGCAGAGGATCCCAGTAGTTGGAATCCTCGCGGGTCAACCCCGACGGATGGGTGTAGTCGGCGACCACTGCCTTTTGACGTGCCGCGATCGCCGCGATCTGCGCCTTGCAGGCATCGAAGCGCTGCCAGGCCACGCTGCCTTCGCGCGGCATCGCGCCGGCATGTACCGGGGGCAGCACGATCAGACGCCGCGTCGATGCCGGAAATGCGGCGAGTCCCTGCTCCAGCCAGGCGAGTGCCGGGAAGCGCCAGCTCGCGCGCTCGGCAGCCGACACCTCGGCGGCAGGTGCTTGAGGCGCCAGATCAGGCACTTTACCGCCATGGCTGCGATAGAGATGGAAGCGCGCGCGAGCGAGATCGTACGTCTCTTCGGGCGGGGTGAAGACCTCGTAGCCGTCGCTGCGCAGGCGCTCCGGCTGCAGGCCGAGCCGGTGGGCGGCCAGGCGCAGCGCGATCTCCAGCGTGGTGACGTTGAGCTGCTTTGGCCAGTTGTACCAGGCGCTGTCGTCATAGAGCCAGGGCGGGAATGGCCGCGGCGTCAACCGGCGCGCCTCCTCGGCCGCATCCGCTTCGCACCAGGTCTGGTCGATACCCCAGATCACGACCTTCGGGGCCGAAACCTTGCGCGCGAACAGGCCGGCGATCTGGCTCTGCTCCCAGGGCGTCGCGGCGTTCATGCCGAGATTGGCGAAGCGGGCGGACAACCCATTCGACAGAATCTGCGGATCGAGCAGACGCAGCGTCGACGTGCCGAACACGGCCGAATCGAAAGCGCCCGATCTGACGATCTGTGGGTACATGAAGCGCTGGTTGAGATCCATCAGCGGCCGCGCGGGCTCGCCGGCCTGCAGGCGCGCACCATAGGGATCGAGCACGACGATGAAGCCGAGCAGCAAGGCCGTCAGCGTCACGGCGGCAAGCGCGAACGCCGTGGTCCAGCCGCGCCAGTATTGCGGTGCGCTGCTCGACGCTGCTCCGGTTGCACGCTCGTTCGCCATCGGCACGGCTTCTGCCACGATGCGCCCGCCGGAACAATGTTGACCGGCGCGCGCCACCTGCCTATGTCAGCGCACCAGAGCAGACTGAATTGGTGCGCTGCATGATCGTTTCGCTGATCGAGCGAACGGGAAGCGCGCCGGTGAGGGCGGGTAGCTCAGTGGTAGAGCACGTGACTTTTAATCATGTGGTCGAGGGTTCGATCCCCTCCCCGCTCACCAACACAAGATGTTGATTCTGCTAATAAAATGGAACCAAATCAGCTGGAATGATGCGATGTCTCGCGACGCTGGGAAGCCGGCCGCGTCTCGCACTTGGGGCGATAACATTCCCGGAATGTTCACGGCGCCGGTCGCGCCGGTGGCAGGAATCGGGTGCCGCCGAAGCGGCGTTCGCGCAGCTCCCGGAAGGATCATCCCGCGGCACAAGGCAGCTCGCCGCGATGCAGGCAGGACCTGTCGACATTCGCGCGCGGCCGCTACAGCTTCGTGATGGTGCGATGGAACGATTGGTAGTCGCCTTCAGCGGGGAAGATGATCCGCGGCGTGTTTTCGACCCAGAGTATCTTGCCGATGAAGCGCCGCCCAGCCGGGCCGGCCGGTGCCGCGTACCAGAGATGATTCAGGATCTCGCCCCATAGCGAGCCTTTGCCCGGCTCGCTCGCCCATGCGTCGCTGGCCGCATGATGCTGATTATAAGGATCGTGCGGATCGAATGCCGGATATTCAACCTCGACCAGGAGCGCGCCGGCGCCGCGCATTCCACGGAGCCGATTTTTCGCGTTCTTGTTCGCATCCGGAATGACGAAGCCGAGTTCCTCCTCGTATCCGAAGAACAGCTTGTAGCGCTTCTTCTCCGCGTTGTGGCTGCTGGCGGCTTTGCGTCCCAACGCCTCGATGGTCATGCGGCTTGGGTTGAAGGTGACATAGATCTGGGGGACCTTCGGCGCGTCGATGCCCGAGCCGCCGAAGGCGCGCCCAATGCTGCGAAGCACCGGCTCGCTCTTGCCGATACTGCAGCCTCGAATAATGATTTTCGGATCCCGCTTGATCGCCGCCGCCTTCTTGGCGATACGCGCCAATTCGTCGTCGTCCACGCCCGCCGGAGCATCGATTTTCGGCTTCTCTTTACGACGGAAGCTCTCGGCCGCCGACGCGATCGCGTTCATGAGCTCGATGAAGGACTTGGCGTCGCCGGGTATGCCTGTCCTCCTGGACAGGTTGATCGCAAGCCCGCCGTCATGACCATGGCAGACGATCAGGTTGTGTGCGGCATGGCTGGCCGCGATCTGCTCGATGAGCTGTTCGATCGTAGAGAAGCGCGACTGTTGACGGACCGGGATGAGTTCCGTGCCGAAACTGTCCTGCGGGCAGCGGGTATAATATTGCCCGGGAATATTTCCCAACGACGTATGGATATGGGCGCTGATCGGCATGAGGAATCCTCCGGGGGATGCCGCCAGCATGAGGCAAGGCGAGACGCCGGAAGTCCTTCATTTGGATGGGCAGGCCGCCCTGCGCTACCGTCTCAGCCCAGACGTTCGCCTATGCCGCCCGGCGGCTTCCCCCGCAGCTGCCGCAGAGGTCTTCCACCGAAGGATTGGCCTCCCGACGGTGCGATCACTCCGCCATAACCGTCGAGCTCCCAGCAGCGCCAGCGCTGGTAGTCGGCTGCCGTCGTCCCTTCCGAGCAGACGCGCCATTGCGAGCGCTCCCAGAAGGCTGCGGCGGGGACGGTTGTCGCGATCATGCCGAGGGCAGCGAGGCTCAGAAGCGTGAGATTCCTGCGCATCCAGGCTCCGAGCTCTCATGGCGGCCCGCCAGCAACGCACACAGGCCTTACCGAAGCACTAAGCCGACAGGCGCCCCACGCTTCCGTCCCCATCAAACGGCAGGCGCATGCTCCCTATACGCGAACCAAAACGCCGTTTCCGCGTTGTTCGATCATTCCGCACGTGCGGACATGACAGGAGGAAATACGATGTACAAGCGTCACGTTGCATTGACGGCCATCGGCGGCGTCATGCTTGCCGCCGCTGCTGTTGCGCAGACCAGCGCGCCCTCGAACCAGCCACCGAGCCCGCAGCCGACCGCGCCGGCGACCAGCGCACCGGCCGCGCCGGCGCCGGCCAAGGAGACAGCCAAGGTTCCCGAAAACAACCTCGCCGGCCAGGGCAAGTGGCGGGCGTCGAAGCTGATGGGCGTCGATATCTACGGCCCCGACAACAAGAAGGTCGGCGACGTCACCGAGGTGGTGTTCGACAAGACCGGCAAGATCGAGATCGTCACCGTCGGCGTCGGCGGCTTCCTCGGCATCGGCACCAAGGATGTCGCGATCCCGTTCGAGCAGGTGCAGTGGAGCGAGGAGCCGATGGTCACTCCCGTCCCGGCTCCTGCGGGCGGAACGGGCGCTGCCGGCAGTACCGCGATGAACGCGCCGCCGGCCGCCAAGAAGGGCTCGGAGATGTATCCGGACCACGGCAAGATCACGATGACCAAGGAGCAGCTCACTTCCGCTCCGGCCGTGACTTACGCCGCCCGCTAGAACGGCCCGACAAGGCTCACTGAAGGCCCGCCCTCTCCAGGGCGGGCTTTTTTTCGCCGGACGGTCTCAGTCGTGGATCTCGGCCAGCACGCCTGGGAGTGCCTCCGGCAGGTCGTCTGCGATCAAACCCATGCCGCCCTCCTCGCCGGCGCGCCCATGCAGCCAGACTGCGGCGCAGGCCGCCTCGAACCCCGGCATCTTCTGCGCCAGCAGGCCGGCGACGATCCCGCCGAGGACGTCGCCGGAGCCGGCCGTGGCCAAGGCGGGAGAGCCGGTGCCGTTGATCGCAGCGCGCCCATCAGGCGCGGCGATGACGGTATCCGCCCCCTTGAGGACGACAACCGCTCCCATCAGTCGGGCGGCGCGGCGTGCCCGCTCGAGCTTGCCGCGTTCGGGCTCGAAGCCCGCGACATCGGCGACGAGGCGCTTGAACTCGCCCTCATGTGGCGTCAGCACCGCCGGCCCCGCGCGCTGCTGCAGCAGATCGGTGAAGGCTGGCCGCTGCGCGCCGATATGAGTCAGCGCATCGGCATCAAAGACGCAAGGCCGGTCGCTGCGCAGCGCTGCCGCCACCCAGGACCGCGCTTCATCGTCGAGGCCGAGCGCCGGCCCGATCAAAAGCGCGTCGACCTTGCCCGCGGACAGCATCGCCTCGAAGGCCGCGGGGTCGGCCGCCGCGCGTTGCATCAGGGCATCGGGGCCGCGCGCCGCATGCGCAGCCAGTGCCTCTGGCCGGCAGATGATCGTCGCGAGCCCCGCGCCGATACGCAGCGCTGCACGGGCACCGAGCCGCGGCGCTCCGACACCGGACAATCCGCCCGCCGCGACTGCAACTGCACCGCGGGCATATTTGTGAACGCCTGCGTCATGGTCCGGCCAATGAGCACGCCAGAGGCCTGGAGCGTTGCGGAAGGTCGATGGCGTGATCCTGTCCGGTGCGAAGATGGTCTCGGGCCGGATGCCGATATCGGCCAAGGTGACAACACCGCAGAGCGATCGGCCAGGCTGGAGCAGATGGCCGGGCTTCAGCCGGAAAAAGGTCACGGTCTCGGCGGCGCGGATAGCGGGGCCATCCGCGAGCCCGGTATCGCCATGGACCCCGCTCGGCACGTCGACGCAAACGACGGTTCGGCCGGCGGCGTTGACCTGCTCGACCAGTGCCGCGAGTTCGCCGGAGATCGCACGGCTGAGCCCGGCGCCGAACAGGGCGTCGACCACGAGGCCATGTCGGGCCGGGTCGATTCGACCGGCCGCCGCGACCGGGCCTGTCCAGCCCTGCGCCGCCAGCGCGGCGTCACCCTTCAAGGCGGCGGGGTCGGCGGCGAGCGCCAGCGTGACTCGGCAGCCGCGCTCCGCCAGCAGGCGAGCTGCGACGAAGCCGTCACCGCCATTGTTGCCGGGGCCACACAGCACGAGGACGCTATGACCGGGGCGGATGCGCCGCATCACCGCGTCTGCGACCGCCTTGCCTGCCCTCTCCATCAGGACGACGCCCGGCGTGCCCGCCGCGATGGTCGCCGCATCTGCCGCCGCCATCTCGGCGACGCTGAGCAGAGCGAGGGGCGAGAGATCAGCAGCCATCGTCATCCAAGGATTGTCTGCTGGCGCGGGCGCCGAGGCAAGAATGCGGGCGATTCTCCTGTTTGCACGCGATATAGGCATCTGCATATTTTTTGGACTGTTTTTCGCCTCTTCAAGAGGCGGTTTGCCCCGGGGGGCGTCATGGCGGCCGGACTGCGCCGATGCTATGAGCAGCACAGGCGAGGTTTTTGCTGGACGCGCCGAGGTTGATCCGGGCCGGCCGCCATGGTCAGAACGGAAAAAGGCTGCGTACAGTGGTCGAAGGTCACGCCAAGGAGGTCGGTCGGCGCATGAAGAAGATCGAAGCGATCATCAAGCCCTTCAAGCTCGACGAGGTGAAGGAGGCGCTGCAGGAGGTTGGCCTCCAAGGCATCACGGTGCTCGAGGCGAAGGGTTTCGGCCGCCAGAAGGGGCATACCGAGCTCTATCGCGGCGCCGAATACGTGGTCGACTTCCTGCCGAAGGTGAAGATCGAGATTGTGCTGGCCGACGACATGGTCGAGCGCGCAATCGAAGCGATCAAGAAAGCCGCCCAGACCGGCCGGATCGGCGATGGCAAGATTTTTGTATCGAGCGTGGAGGGGGCGATCCGCATCCGCACCGGCGAGTCCGGCGCGGACGCGATCTGAGGATTTTTCCCATCCCCGAAGGAATGCGTGCGCCGGCGGAGCCCCGCAGGCAGCGTCTGTCGTGAGACCCTAGCAGTCGACAAAGGAAGTCGTGAGATGAAGAACGCCAAAGAGGTCCTGAAGGCGATCAAGGACAATGACGTCAAATACGTCGACTTCCGCTTCACCGATCCGCGCGGCAAGTGGCAGCACGTCACCTTCGACGTCTCGATGATCGACGAGGAGATTTTCGCCGAGGGCACGATGTTCGACGGCTCCTCGATCGCCGGCTGGAAGGCGATCAACGAGTCCGACATGCTGCTGATGCCCGACCCGTCGACGGCCTGCATCGACCCGTTCTTCTCGGCCTCGACCATGGTCATCAACTGCGACGTGCTCGAGCCGGCCACCGGCGAGCCCTATAGCCGCGATCCGCGCGGCATGGCCAAGAAGGCCGAGGCCTATCTGAAGTCGACCGGCATCGGCGACACCGTCTACGTCGGCCCCGAAGCCGAATTCTTCGTCTTCGACGACGTCAAGTTCTCGGCCGATCCGTACAACACCGGCTTCAAGCTCGACAGCGTCGAGCTGCCGATCAACGGCCAGACCGAATACGAGGGCGGCAATCTCGGCCACCGCATCGCGATCAAGGGCGGCTACTTCCCGGTTCCGCCGCAGGATTCGGCGCAGGACATGCGTGGCGAGATGCTCGCGGCCATGGCGGCCATGGGCGCCAAGGTCGAGAAGCACCACCACGAGGTCGCCTCGGCCCAGCACGAGCTCGGCCTGAAGTTCGACACGCTGACCCACATGGCCGACACCATGCAGGTCTATAAGTACGCGATCCACAACGTCGCGCAGAGCTACGGCAAGACCGCGACCTTCATGCCCAAGCCCGTCTATGGCGACAACGGCTCGGGCATGCACGTCCACCTGTCGATCTGGAAGGGTGGCAAGCCGCTCTTCGCCGGCAACAAATACGCCGACCTGTCGCAGGAGTGCCTGTGGTTCATCGGGGGCGTGATCAAGCACGCCAAGTCGCTGAACGCCTTCACCAACCCGTCGACCAACTCCTACAAGCGCCTGGTCCCGGGCTATGAGGCCCCGGTGCTGCTCGCCTATTCGGCGCGCAACCGCTCGGCCTCCTGCCGTATCCCGTGGACGACCTCGCCGAAGGCCAAGCGCGTCGAGGTTCGCTTCCCCGATCCGATGGCGAACCCCTACCTCGCCTTCGCCGCGCTGACGATGGCCGGCCTCGACGGCATCCTCAACAAGATCGATCCCGGCCCGGCGATGGACAAGGACCTCTACGACCTGCCGCCGCGCGAGCTGAAGAAGATCCCGACCGTCTGCGGCTCGCTGCGCGAGGCGCTCGATGCGCTCAAGAAGGACAACGCCTTCCTCAAGGCCGGCGGCGTCTTCACCGACGACTTCATCGAGAGCTATATCGAGCTCAAGATGCAGGACGTGGCGCGCTTCGAGATGACGCCGCACCCGGTCGAGTTCACGATGTACTATTCCTACTGAGCAGGTTTCCGGCCGGGCTTCGGGTCCGGACAGGATTTCCTCCTGGCTGCGGCGATCCGCAGTCCACCTTCGAACCGGGGCGGAAACGCCCCGGTTTTTTGCTGGAGCAACAGGCGCGGGCCAAGCCCGCCGCAGGCCGCTCAGAGATAGCGGTTATGGCCGAAGGTGACGCTGCCCACTGCGGTGGCGAGGTCGTTGCCGTATTCGGCCGTGCCGACCCGGTTCATCGTCGTGCCGGTGAAGACCGCGGGCACGATGCCGCCGATGCTGGCGCTGCGAACGATGTTGCCGGAGACCACGACCGATCGGCCTGCATTGGTGATCGCCTCGTTCGAGACGCCGATGCCGATGGCGACGCTGCGCACCAGATTGCCGGTGACGACGAGGTCCCGGGCACCGGTATTGATGCCCGCCATGATGCCGACACGCGTCGCTCCGTCGATCAGGTTGCCGGAGACCACGCAATCCTGCTCGACGACGATGCCGTTGCCGACCGTCGAGGGCGGATAGTAGCCGGGATCCGGGATCGGGTTGTCGATGATGTTCGAGAGGCGGTTGCCCTCGATGATGACGCTTCGCGAGACACCGTCATTGAACTGGCCGGAATTGCCGACGAGGATGCCGTTGCCGACGGTATCGAGGCTGTTGTTCGAGACGATGCAACCGGTCAGGTCGATACCGGGCCCGGGGGCTTCGATGAAAATCGCAACCTCTCGCGTGTTGTAGATGTTGTTGTTGCTGACATTGTGCAGCCCACCGCCATTGCAGCGAATGGCGGAATACTTCGTGTTGAAGATCTTGTTGTCGGTGATCGAGACGCCGATTGCCCGGAAGATGCTGATACCGTTACCGTTCTGCCCGGTTCCACCGGCGACGGTATCGATGCCATTGATGAAATTACCGGTGATCGTGGAGCTGTCTCCGGTGATGGTGTCGCGCCAGACCGCGATGCCGTTGTTCTGCATCACAGAGAGCGTATTGTTCAGAGCCTTGATCTGGGCGTTCTCGCTCCAGATTCCGATCGAATGCCGCTCGAATGTCGTCGATTGAATGACGGCCTCGGAACCGCTGGCGACATAGACACCGATGCCGGGCGAGTTCAGAATTCGGCAATTGTCGAAGCGGATCGCATGCGAGCCATTGGCTACCGCGATGAAGGCCGGGCGCCCGGACACGTAGTCGGTCAGAGGCCGATCCTGGCCATCGAAAACAACCCCTTCGAACTGGGCATAATTGTGCCCTTCGATTCTCAGGAAATTATTCACGCCATTGAAACGCAGGACCACCGATCCGAGAACCGCCCGCACCTTGAGCGGATTACCGCCACCATTTGTCGGAAGGACCGTAACCGTACCGGAATCGTAGACGCCGGGCTGGAAGAACAGAGGCCGCCCCTGACTGCGGGCAAAATCGAACACGGCCTGCAATCCGGTGAAGCTTGTCCACCCGGATGAAGCTGCAGCCGGACGCGCAACAACGGTATCGTCGAATAGGGCATAGGAAGGCATTGCAATTCCCTTCGTGAACAAAACAGGAACATAAATGGGCTTAAATTCCTATTTCGTCAAGCTCGCTCGAACATGACCGAGCTGCCACCGGCGCATGAGAGACGCGCTGCTTCGAATTAATCCGCTCTGGAAAAGCCGACCGTCGCCGGACTACGCCCTGCGAAGAAGGGCCAGCCACTCCGGCGAGGCGGTCGCCAGCACGTTGTAGCCGCGGCGCCTGTTCGTCTTCAGGCCCCGCATCGCAGCGAGCGGGTCCGGTGCCTCGCGAAAGCGGCTGCCGTCATAAACGAAGACCGGCATGCCCAGGGCACCCGATACGAATCTGGTGTTGCGATGCTCCGCATCTGCCCCCTGCTCTTCGTAGACCAGCAGCGTCTCACGCTTCAGCATCTCGCCGGCGCCACGAAGAGCCGCCTCTTCCACGCCCTCAACGTCGAGCTTCAAAACCAACCGCCTGCGCTGCGCGAACCATGGCGAGCGCGTCATCAGCCCGTCCAGAGACACGCAGCACACGGTTTCTGCATCGGGTCCGGTCTGAGTAGCGTCGACGATGGCGAGCCCCTCATGGGTCGGGCCATCCAGCGTCACCATGCCCCCGTCTGTCTCGGCGACAGCGGCATGCACGACCTCGAAGCGGTTCTGGTTGATTGCTGCGTTGGCTCGCAGCTCGGCGGCGTTGCGTCCCGATGCCTCGATTGCGATCGCAGCATGCGCACCGAAAGCCTGCCCCGAAACCAGAACCGACCAGTAGCCGAAATTCGCCCCGCAATCGACGAAGCCGAAATCCTGGTCGCGAATTACCTGAAAGAGCGTGACCATTTCCGGCTCGTAGACCACAGAGCGCGCCAACAGGCGGCTCCAATAGGCGTCTGCGAATGGAAACCTGAAGCGGCTGTCGGCATCGAGCTGCAGGGCGATATGACGCTCCGGCGCCACTCGCCTCAGAACAGATGCGATCCGGCCATAGCCCTTGAAATAGACCGGTTGAAGGAGTTGCGAAGATCGCCGCAAACCGGACAGCGCGAGACGTTCGACCAAGGAGGTTTCCGCCGAACTGGCACGCCCCTCCTGCACCACGATATCCGACATTGATCGCATTCCGAATCTTGGAGGGCGCTACGCATCGGATCGCGGCGGCGTCCCGTACAAAAAGTCGCACCGATCGAGGCGAGCCAACTGATCAGTGCAGACCGTAGATCAAGACAACCTTAAGGTGCGGTAAAACGGCACCGCGAGCACATGCTCACGCAAGCTTAGGAAAGCTGTGCGATAGACCGCGCCTCATCCTCCGAACGATCGCAAGCGCATGCACTCACCCTCTCCCGCCCCCTCCGTCGTCATCTTCGGCTCGGCCAAGCCCGTCACCTGCGCTGTGATGGACTATGCCTATCGGCTCGCCGGCGCCGTCAATGCGCTGCGCCCCGGCCTCGTCGCGATCCGAACGATCGAACCGGAACGCCCGGCCGCCTTCATCGGCGCCATCGCCGAGGAATTGCGCCGCGACCGCATCGTGCATTTCCAGATGCCGATCGAAGGCTGGGGCAACAGCGTCGTGCCGGGCTCGGCGCTGATGGCAGCGCGATTGATGACCCGCAAGGGCCGTATCGCCATCACCCTGCACGAATGGGCCTCGCTCAATCGCCTGCGCTATCTCTCGATGGTGCCGGACATCCTGGCCTGCGACGGCTTCGTCCTCGTCTCGCCGCAGCAGCGCGAGAGCTTCCTGACGACGCCGTTGGTCGGCGCGGCGAAGAAGCGGGCGGCGCCGGTCATCCCGATCGGCCCCAACATCATGCCGGCCCGGATCGACCCCGAGCGGGTCGCGGCGGAACGGGTGAAGCTGCGCGGCAGCGGCGCAAGCGAAGCCGATGTCGTGATAGGCTATTTCGGTGTGCTCTATGCCAGCAAGCGGCCCGATGTCCTGCTGCGCACGACGCAGGCGCTGCACCAGCGCGGTGTCAAAGCGCGCCTGCTGATCTGCGGCGATTTCCTGTGGGACAAACCTGGAGATCGCGAAGCGTTCCTCGCGCTCGCGAGCGAACTCGGCGTCGCCGACTGGCTCGATTTCCGCGGCCGGATCGACGACGAAAGCGAGCTGATGGCGACGCTCTCAGCCGCCGATGTCTTCCTGCTGCCCTTCACAGACGGGATCAGCACGCGGCGCGGCAGCTTCCAGGCGGTCAGCCAGCTCGCGATCCCGCTGGTCTCGACCGAACCGGAGCGGCAGGACGAGTTCGCGCTAGCGCCGGCATTGAAGGCGAAGATCGACAATCCGGCGACGATGCTCTGCCCGGTCGACGCCACGCCCGAGCGTTTCGCCGAAGCCGTGCTCACCGCCCAAGCCCGCAAGGCGGAGGCGATCGGCGTCGATCTCGCCAGGTTATGGGATGAGGCCGCCCTCGCCCATCTCAGCTTCTATGACGGTTTGAAGGCGCCTGCCTGAAATATGAATCCGCGGCGCTCAGCGCAGCGCGACGATCGCCAGACCGATCAGCGCGACGATGGCGGCGCCCCACCAGAGCCGTCGCAGTTGCGCGCTCTCGGCATCGTGCCGCGTCTCGACGCTGGAGAGTTCCTCATAAGCGAAGGCCTCGCCAGCGAAACGCGCGGCCCGCTCAAGGCCGGCAATGCGAATCTTGGGTACTGCGGAACGCGACGCCACGAGACATTCCCCCTCTAGCCAGCTTAGCCGAATGCGCTGTCGGGACCAGTCCCGATTCGCATCACGATGATGAAACCGAGGCCCTTAACGGCTGCTGAACCGACAAGCGGCGACCAAGGTTCCTTGGCCGGCTGTGCCATCCCGGGATGACGGTTCGGCGACGGTCTCGCTGATCCTGACTTTCGGCGGCAATCCGATCGGTTTATTGCGGGAGAGCGGCGGGTTATAGGGGCTCCGGCAGGCGGTCGGCAGGCCGATGCGCTATCCTGCGATCTGAGCGAATCAGCGAGTGCGGTGACGATGACGGACGATCTCTTCGGCGAAGATGGCGGCAAGGAGATGCGCGAGGAATCGCGTGCGCCCGCCCCTGCGCCGAAGCCGGCCGCGCGCCCAGCCCCGCCCCCGCGCAGCGGCACGCTCTCCGAGGCCGGCTACGACGCGTCCGCGATCGAGGTTCTCGAGGGGCTGGAGCCGGTGCGGCGCCGGCCGGGCATGTATATCGGCGGCACCGACGAGCGGGCGCTGCATCACCTCTTCGCCGAGGTGATCGACAACGCCATGGACGAAGCAGTCGCCGGCCATGCCAGCTTCATCGATGTCGAGTTGTTCGCCGACGGCTCGCTCGCGGTCACCGATAATGGCCGCGGCATGCCGATCGACCCCCATCCGAAGTTCCCGGACAAGTCGGCGCTCGAAGTGATCATGACGATCCTGCACGCCGGCGGAAAGTTCGATTCCAAGGTCTACGAGACCTCGGGCGGCCTGCACGGCGTCGGCGTCTCCGTCGTCAATGCGCTCTCCGACCTGGTCGAGGTCGAGGTCGCGCGCGGCCAGATGCTCTATCGCCAGAGCTTCTCGCGCGGCATCCCGCTCGGGCCGCTGGAGACCGTCGGCCGGGCGCCGAACCGGCGCGGCACCCGGGTGCGCTTCCATCCCGACGCGCAGATCTTTGGCGAAGGGGCGCATTTCGTCCCGGCGCGGCTGTTCCGCATGGCCCGCTCCAAGGCCTATCTGTTCGGTGGCGTCGAGATCCGCTGGCGCTGCGCGCCTTCGCGCTTGCAGCCGGAAGGCGATGTCGCGGCTGAGGCGGTGTTCAAGTTCCCGGGGGGGCTGCGCGACTATCTCGCCCGCGAGATCGAGGGCAAGGACCTCGTCGCCGAGCCGATCTTCTCAGGCAAGATCACCAAGGAAGGCGGCCACGGCTCGCTCGAATGGGCGGTGGCCTGGCTCGCGACCGGTGAGGACGGCTTCTCCTCGTCCTACTGCAACACCATCCCGACGCCGGAAGGCGGCACGCATGAATCCGGCCTGCGCATCGCCCTGCTGCGCGGCCTGCGCGACCATGCCGAGCGCATCGGCCAGTCAAAGCGCATGGCGCAGGTCACCGCCGACGACGTCATGGCGACCTGCGCCGCCATGCTCTCGGTCTTCATCCGCGAGCCGGAATTCCAGGGCCAGACCAAGGACAAGCTGGCGACGCTGGAAGCGGCCCGCATCGTCGAGAACGCGATACGCGATGCTTTCGACCATTGGCTCGCCGCCTCGCCACAGCAGGCGCTGAGGCTGCTCGACTGGTCGGTCGACCGGGCCGAGGAGCGCCAGCGCCGGCGCCTCGAGAAGGAAGTCTCGCGCAAGACCGCGACGCGTAAGCTTAGGCTCCCCGGCAAGCTCGCCGATTGCAGCAATGCCGGCGCGGCAGGCTCCGAGCTGTTCATCGTCGAGGGCGACTCCGCCGGGGGCTCGGCCAAGCAGGCGCGCAATCGCGCCAACCAGGCGATCCTGCCCCTGCGCGGCAAGATCCTCAACGTCGCCAATGCGACGCGCGAAAAGCTCAACGCCAACCAGCAGCTCGCCGACCTGATCCTGGCGCTGGGCTGTGGCATCGGCAGCCAGTTCCGTGAAGACGACCTGCGTTACGAGAAGGTCATCGTGATGACCGACGCCGATGTCGACGGCGCCCATATCGCCTCGCTCCTGGTCACGTTCTTCTGGCGCCAGATGCCGCGACTGATCGAGAAGGGCCATCTCTATCTGTCCGTGCCGCCGCTCTATCGGCTGCGTCATGGCACCAAGTCCGTCTATGCCCGTGACGATGCCCATAGGGACGAGCTGATCGAGACTGTCTTCAAGGGCAAGAAGCCGGAGATCGGCCGCTTCAAGGGCCTGGGCGAGATGATGCCGGCCGAACTCAAAGAGACCACGATGGACCCGAGCAAGCGCTCCTTGCTCAAGGTCATGGTCGACCACGAGGCGAAGGAAGAGACCTCCGACACGGTCGAGCGGCTGATGGGCAACAAGCCGGAGGCGCGTTTCCTTTTCATCCAGGAGCGGGCCGCCTTCGCCGGCGAGCTGATCGACCTGTGAGGCGAAGACTGGCCGGCTTGCGCGCCGGGCTCCCCGGCAAGCCTGCCGGGCTGTCTTGCCACCGACATGCGCTCACCTTGGGCGCATGCCGACCGACCCGCACGATGC
Organism: Bosea sp. 29B; assembly: GCF_902506165.1. NCBI lineage: Bacteria > Pseudomonadati > Pseudomonadota > Alphaproteobacteria > Hyphomicrobiales > Alloboseaceae > Allobosea > Allobosea sp. 29B. The sequence goes on along the minus strand of NZ_LR733817.1, from coordinate 5,253,101 downwards.
CGACCATGATCCCGCCCAGCGCCACGAGTCCGCGCCCTATCTCCGGCCCTTGAACGCATGGGCGAGCCTCCTGCCTCTCCATCTCGACGCGATGCCCTGGCCTCGCTCTGGGCCGATCTTGAAATCTTCCACGCCATCGCCTCGACGGGCGGCCTCGCTCTGGCAGCGTCTGCGCTCGGACTGAGCGAGACGACGGTCGCGCGGCGCCTGAAAGCCTTCGAGGCGCGGCTCGGCCTGCCGCTGTTCAAGCGCGGCGCCAACCGGCTGATCCCGACCGAGATCGGCCTCTCGCTCGCCGAGGATGCGGCAGCGGCGGCCGAAGCCGTGGCGCGCTTCGAGACGCGGGCGAACTCGGCCCGTGCCCGCGACGACGCTCCCGTCCGCATCACCGCGACGACGTCGATCAGCCTGTTCCTGACCCAGCACGCCGCCCGGCTCTCGGCTGCGGCAGGTGGCATCGAGATCGTCATCATCAGCACACGCGATCGGCTCGATCTGGCGCGCGGCGAGGCCGAGATCGCGATCCGCATGCGCAAGCCGCCGGGTGACGCCGGCTATTTCGGCCAGAAGGTCGGCAAGCTGGCGCAGGCCTTCTATGCCCGGCACGACGTCGATCCGGCGACCGCGCCGGTGATCTCGGTCAGCCGGGATGTCTCCTCGCGCATCGAGCAGCACATCCTCGCCTGGGCGGCCGGACGGCCGATCGCCGCCCGCGTCGGCGATTCCGCCGCGCGCTATGAGAGCATCCGCTCGTCCGGCGCGGTCTCGATGGCGCCGTGCTTCCTGGCGGATGCCGATGCCGGGCTGATCCGGCTGGAGGAGCCGCCCGAGGCGACCGCCGACGAGATCTTCCTGGTCTCGCATGAGAGCAGCCGGCAGCGGCCGGCGGTACTGGCGGTCCTCGATGGGTTGCGCCAGCTGTTCCGCGAGCATCGTGGGAGGCTGGAGGGGCGCGGCTGAGCGCTTGCTAGGAGGTCTGGATGCCGAGATAGAGGCAGTAGAACGGCATCGTCCAATTGTGCATGTAGTCGTATTCGCCGTCGGTCTTCAGGCGGAAATTCGCCCATTCATTGCGCCAGCGTCCGACCGGGAGGAAGTCCGAGCCGGGCAGCGGCGGCCCCTGCGACGTTACCCCGCTGCGGAACAGCCGCTTCTTGCCTTTCGAGTTCGCCGGCCGTGTCTGCGGTACAGGATCGATGGCGTAGCTGGCGGCAATGTCGAACTGCTTCTCCGCCTGCGAGACGAGCAGGTTGTGATCGCTGATGCCGCTCGAAAAGGTCATCGTCTCCAGAGTGTTGAACGAGAAAGCGCCGTTAGTCAGGTCGCTCATCTCGGTCAGCACCTGTCGCAGGAAGGCCGCATCCCTGGCAAAGGGCCCGAGCTCGCCGCCAGCTGCACCGGAACGGACGATCTGCATGTAGCCGAGATTGCGCTTTTGGGCCGCGAGCGTCTGGGCGCCCCAGCGATTGACGACATGATTCAGCAGCACATAGTCGACCAAGGGCTTAGACAGCGGGTTGGTCCAGTTCAGCGCCGCGAGCCTGGCCCGCGTCTTCGGCCCCTGCCCGCCGAAGCCATGGCTGATGCAGATCAGCAGGCGATCCGCTTTGACCTGCGCCGGCAGCAGCAGGATCACCGCACGCTCGATCCCGTCCTTGTTGCGGGCGGCGAAAATCGCGAGCCGCCCGGTCGTAGCCGGCATGATCTGGAAATCCAGTGGCGGGCCGCCGGCTCCCTGCTTGTAGGTCGCGGTCTGGATCACGGCGATCGGCGGGATGACCTGCGTGATCAGGTTGTTCGCGGAGGGAAAGGAGCCGAGAATCTCGTCGGTGACCAGCCTGACCACCGACGGCTTCTTGGGAACCGGCATGGGTGGCGGCACTGGCAGGATGTTGTTGAGATTCTTGAGCAGATTGGCGATCAGGTCGAGGGTCAGCGGGCCGACGACGCCATCCTTTTCGAGCTGGTTGTTGCCCTGGAATTCCAGTACGCGACCATGGGTGCGCGTTCCGAAAATGCCGTCGACGACGAGCTTGACGAGCCGCGTCGGCAGCAGGTTGAGCTGGTTCTGCAGCAAGCGGACCGGTTCACCCCGGGCCCCCTGTTTCAGCATGCGACGCCCCTTTTGACGGTGACGACCACGGACTGTCCTAGCGTAAGCCGTTTATTCGCGCCAAGCGATGGCGAACTGAACCAGAGACGCTTCGCTAACCAAGTTTTTACAGCCGCTGCTGCATGCTCTGTCTATCGGCGATCCACGCCATTTGCTTTCCGGAGTTCTGCGATGCAGCTCGTCATCGCCTTCCTGCGCAACAAGCGCGGCACCATGGTCGCCGATGTCGCCAAGGCCGGCGCAGCGATCGCCTTCCTTTCCGTCATCGCTGCCAATTTCGTCTCGAGCCACACAGCACAGCTCGATCGCGACGCGATGCGTGAGGTCGCCCAGGCTGCGGCAAAGGGCCAGGCGATCGACCCGCTGGTCACCGGCTCGATCGTCAAGCGCGCCAACGAAACCAAGCTCGACCCCTGTGTGGTCCCGCGCTGAGCCCTAAGCGAGCCAGTCGCGCAAAGCCGCCGTGACGATCTCCGGCGCTTCCAGCGTCGACAGGTGGCCGCAGCCCGGTATTTCCAGATAACGCGCCTTCGTCCCGATGCCGCCGACGATCTCGCGTGCCTCGTCGGGCGGCGTGATCGCGTCCTCCGCACCGACCACGACCAGCGTCGGGACGGATATCGTCCCCAGCACTGGCCTGGCATCGGACCGACCCATGATGGCGCGCTGCTGGCGGATGAAGCCTAGCGGCCCCACCGCCTCGGCCATCGCCCGCACCTCCAGCCGCAACGCCTCGTCGACCAGCCGGCTGGGCGCGACCAGCTTCTGCCAGAGCAAGGCCACGACATTGTCGAAGGCGCCCTTCTCCGCCAGCGCTATCATCTGCTCGCGCGGCGCGTTGGTCTCGGGCGTCGGCGGTTTGGCGGTGGTGTCGAGCAAAGCGAGCCGCGTCACCCGCTCCGGTGCACGACGGATCGCCTCCAGGGCGACATAGCCGCCCATAGACAACCCGCACAGCGCAAAGCGCTCCGGCGCCGTAGCCAGCAAACGTTCGACCATCGCTGTGATCGTGTCGTCGGTGGTGTTGTCAGCGACCAGAATCTGCCGGCCCGAAGCCAAGGCGAGCCATTGCGGGGCATAGAGTGCAGGCGTGCAATTCAGGCCGGGGACCAGGACAAGTGCTTCGGGTATCTTGCTCTGCATCGTGCTCACTCTTCACCAATCCTGCTCTGGCTGGATCCGACCAGGTTGAAGCAAGCCGGTCGTGAATCCGTACCCATTTTTTGTTCAGAGACCGTTCGGACGACCGCCTTGCGATGCAAGCAGATCGGAACAAGCTCTAGAATGTTGACTTTGCCCCGTTTTTTCTGCATTGCACGGGCGTCCGAAGGCGCGCAACCCAGCAAAGTCGCGCCACCGTTGCGGTCGATCGGTCATCCCGCCACGTGTCCCCGACCCTTGAGAAGCGCAACTATCGATGTCTTTTGCCGAACTCGGCCTGAGCGATAAGGTTCTAACCGCGGTCTCGACCGCCGGCTACACGACGCCTACCCCCATCCAGGCCCAGGCTATTCCCCACGTGCTCGCCCGCAAAGACGTGCTCGGCATCGCCCAGACCGGCACCGGCAAGACCGCGGCCTTCACCCTGCCGATGCTGACCATCCTGGAGACCGGCCGCGCCCGGGCCCGGATGCCGCGCACGCTGATCCTCGAGCCGACGCGCGAGCTCGCCGCGCAGGTCGAGGAAAACTTTGTCCGCTACGGCGTCAACCAGAAGCTTTCGGTCGCGCTGCTGATCGGCGGCGTTTCCTTCGGCGACCAGGATGCCAAGATCACCCGTGGCGTCGACGTGTTGATCGCGACGCCCGGCCGCTTGCTCGACCATGTCGAGCGCGGCAAGCTGCTGCTGACCGGCGTCGAGCTGCTCGTCATCGACGAAGCCGACCGCATGCTCGACATGGGCTTCATCCCGGACATCGAGCGGGTTTGCAAGCTTGTTCCCTTCACGCGGCAGACCTTGTTCTTCACCGCGACGATGCCGCCTGAGATCACCCGGATCAGCGAGCAGTTCCTGCACAATCCGGTTCGCATCGAAGTCGCCAGGCCGGCGACCGCCGCCGCGACCATCACGCAGCGCCTGGTCGCCTCACACAACCAGGACTACGAGAAGCGCGATACGCTGCGCAAGCTGATCAAGGACGCCAAGGATCTGCAGAACGCGATCGTGTTCTGCAACCGCAAGCGCGATGTAGCAACGCTGCACAAGTCGCTGCTGAAGCACGGATTCCCGGCCGTGGCGCTGCACGGCGACATGGACCAGTACGCCCGCATGGCGGCGCTCGATTCCTTCCGCACGGGCGAGAACCCGATCCTGGTCGCGAGCGATGTCGCGGCGCGCGGCCTCGATATCCCTGCCGTCAGCCACGTCTTCAATTTCGATGTGCCGACCCATGCCGAGGACTATGTCCACCGCATCGGGCGAACCGGCCGCGCCGGCCGCGAGGGCGCCTCCTTCACCATCGTCACCCGCCATGACGACAAGCTCCTCGCCGCGATCGAGAAACTGACCGGCCAGAGCATCGAATGGGCCGGACCGGGCCTCGAGAGCCTGCCGGCAGCCGAGCCGCGTGAAGAGCGCCGTGGCCGCCGTGGCGACGACCGAAAGGGCGGCCGCCCGCAACGCGGCGGACGCGATGGCAAGCCGCCGCGGGCCGAGCCGAGGAGCGAGCACGCTCGATCCGAAAGCCGCCCCGAACGGGCCGAGGTGGAGGCTGCGCGCAGCAACGAGGCACCACGCGCGCCGCGCCGCGAAGAAGCCTCCGGCAACGGCGCGCCGCACGGCAATCGTGGCCGGTCGCCCCGCCGAGACGACCTCGATGACGGCCCTAAGGTCAAGGGCCTCGGCGACCACGTCCCTGCCTTCCTGCTGCGCCCCGTCCGCGTCGGCTAAAACACGTTTCCTGGCAACCTTGCTTTAACTTCGTCTGTCCTAGGGTCAGGCGCGTAGCGGGCGCGGAAGAATTTCGCGCTCGGCAGGGGACAGGATGTCATGACCAACAGCAGCTCAGGCTCGCCGCAGGCTCACGACCTCGCCGAGCAGGTTGTTGCAGCGATGCGACAGCATTATTCCCCTGGGTATCCGCGCGCTTTTGAGGTTTGGTACGCCCATCTCAGCGGCGAGATGCCGGCGCTCAGCATGGCGATGCAGGCTGTGATCGCCGCCAGCAATGGCGAAGTCGGCGTCGCCGACATCGACACGCTCTACGAGAAATTCGTCAGCACCGACCGCCTGTCGCGACAGGCCGAGCGCACCAGCCTGCAGGTGCTCGCCGAGATCGAGAGCATGATGGCGCTGGTCGATCGGGCGCTCAGCTCCAGCGAGCAATACCATGGCCGGCTCTGCGCCATGTCGGAGGAAGTGCCCCCATCCGCCGACCGGCAGAAGCTGCGCGAATGGGTCGAGGCGCTCGTCCTGTCGACCCGCGAGGAGGTCGCCCGCAAGACCCAGCTCGAAGGCCAGCTGCGCGAAAGCGCGCACGAGATCCGCAATCTGCGCGAGGCGCTGGAATCGACGCGGGCCGAGGCGCTGACCGACCCGCTCACCGGCCTCGCCAATCGCCGCCATTTCGAGGAGATGCTGCAGAAGGCGATCGATCAGGCGACGCTGCGGCGCGAGCCCTTCGCCCTTGTCATGGCCGATATCGACTTCTTCAAGCACTTCAACGACATGCACGGCCATCTGACGGGGGATCAGGTGCTGCGCCTGGTCGCCCGGACGATGAAGGACAAGTTCAAGGACAAGGCAATCATCACCCGCTTCGGCGGCGAGGAGTTCGCCATCATCCTGCCGGAGGCCGATGTCGTCGCCGGCAAGTTTGGTGCCGAGACGGTGCGCCAGGCGCTGCTGACCCGCGAATTGGTGAAGCGCTCGACCAATGAAAGCCTCGGGCGGATCACCATCTCGCTCGGCGTCTCGGTCTATCGGCGCGGCGACACGGCGAGCTCGATCGTCGAGCGGGCCGACAATGCGTTGCTGCAGGCCAAGCGCGACGGCCGCAACCGCACCGTCACCGAGGACGCGATCCAGGACGCCGCGAAGGTCGCCTGAGCGGCCGCCTGATACCCTTCTTGAGCGCTGCCTCGCGCGCGTCGGCAAGCGCGATCTCAGTGAAGTGGCGCAGCACATCTTCGTCGTCAAAAGCCGCCGCCGGCAAACGCCAATAGCCAAGTTCGCGCTCGCGGCTGCGCGCCATGTAGCGGAAGGGCTCGCTGCCGACCGCCATGAATTCCGGCCGCGTCGCTTCCGTCGTCTTCAGGAAAATCTCGCCATCGAAGGCAAGCGCGAACATCGCGTCGCCGGCATAAACGCCGAGCCCGCCGAACATGCGGCGCATCCGAACCACCACGACCGGCGCGAACAGCTCCGCGATCGCGTCGGCATCCATGCGTGGCTACTGGGCCGCCAGCGCGTTCTCCGAACGCGGCTTGATCTCGACCGATTCGCCGCAGCCGCAAGCCGAGACCTGGTTCGGGTTGTTGAAGACGAAGGTCGAGGAGAATCGATCGGTCTTGAAGTCGAGCTCGGTGCCGAGCAGGAACAGCACCGCCTTGGCGTCGACGATCACGGTCGCGTCCTTCTCGGTCACGACCTCGTCGCCCTTCCCGGTCGCGCGCGCGACCTCGAAGGTGTATTCCATGCCGGCGCAGCCGCCCTTCTTGACGCCGACGCGCAGGCCGAGCGCCGGCGAATCCGGATTGTCGCGCGCCGACTGCGCCATGATCTCGCGAATGCGCCGAGCGGCGGCATCGGTCAGCGAAACCACCTTCAGGCCGGGTATCGAAAACATTCCTCGTCCCTCCTCGACCGGATTCAAGGTCCGGTGAAAACAGGATTGCTGACAGCAACATAAGGATTGGTGAGCGCAACGTCGAGATGCGCCGGCCGGGACGGCGCCATTTGCTTGCGTCCATTGCATGGAGCGCACGCCCGTGCACTCTGGCCACATCATCCCAGCATCCGACAGACAGCCATGACATCCTATCGCCTGCACCGGCCCGAGGCGCTCCGCGCCCTCACCCGCGCCATGATTACCGCCGCCGGCTGGAGCGAGGACGAGGCGAAGGAGACGGCCGAGCATCTGGTGCTGGCCAATCTCAGCGGCCATGACAGCCATGGCGTCGGCATGCTGCCGCTCTATTTCAACTCGCTCGCCGACGGCAATCTGAAGCCACAGTCCAAGCTCACCGTCCGCAGCGAGCTCGGCTCCTTCCTGATCGTCGACGGCAATGTCGCGCTCGGCCAGCCGACGGCCCGCAATGCCGTCGACCGCGCCATCACGATCGCCCAGACCGGCGGCGTCGCCGTACTCAATCTGCTCGATTCCCACCATATCGGCCGCATTGGGCATTATTCCGAGGTCGCGGCGGCTGCCGGGCTGATCTCAGTGTTCTGGGTCAATGTCGCCGGCCGGCCGCCGATCGTCGCGCCTTTCGCTGCCAAGCAGGCACGCTTCGGCACCAATCCGATCTCGATCGGCCTGCCGGTGCCGGGCGGCGAGCCGTTGATCCTCGATTTCGCCACCAGCCGGATGGCGCATGGCAAGGCCCGCGTCGCGCTCAACAAGGGCGTCGACGTGCCCGAGGGCTACATCATCGACGGCGAGGGCCGGCCGACCGTCGAGCCCCGGCATGTCTTCCTGCAGGAAGGGCTGCCGCTCGGCGCACTGCTGCCCTTCGGCGATCACAAGGGCGCCGGTCTCTCGCTGATCGCCGAATTGCTCTCGGCCGGGCTGATGGGCGCGGCCCGCATCGACCAGAAGCCGCATAAGACCTGGATCATCAATTCGCTGTTCGGCGTGCTGATCGACCCTGCCCGGCTCGAGCCCGATGCGGACCTGCGTCAGCAGCGGATCGAGAGCTACCTCGCCTTCGTCCGCGCCGCTACGCCACAGGATCCGTCCCAGCCCGTGCTGGCGCCGGGCGACAAGGAGCGCAATACGCGGATCGAGCGCGAGCGCGACGGCATTCCGCTCGACGGCGAGACCTGGTCGCAGATCGTCGCCGCCGCCAAGGCTCACGGTGTCAATGCCGAGAATTTCTAACGACGATTAGGTGCCGGGCTCCTCGCGATCGCGCGTATGCTGCTCGGCGCCCTTCTGGTGCGCCAGCCAGGGCTCGCGGCGGATCGTCCAGAGCTCATAGGCCGGGACGAGCGCGCTCGGTGGGCTGTCCAATGTGCCGAGCTTGATCTCGATTTCGTCGGAGCCCTCCGCCCAGCAGAACAGCGGCGAGCCACAGGCCGGGCAGAAGCGTTCGCCGCCGGCGCGGCTCTGCCAGCAAGCGAGCTCACCGGACAGGGCCGTGCTCGCCCTCGGCCAGATACCGAAATAGGAGAAGGTCGAGCCGGAGCCTTTCCGGCAGGTCTCGCAATGGCAAATCCCGACGCGTGTCGGCTCGCCGTCGAGCTCGTAGCGGACCTGTCCGCAATTGCAGCCGCCTGAGAGTTTCATCGTCGCCTCGCATTCTCGAGCGGCAGATCAACGGACTATGGCCGGACCGGTTCCAGAGCCTCGATCTGACGATGTCTCTGCCCGCATGACCAGTGTTGGGCCGCTTCACTCCGGCAGGCCGGCCTTGCGGAAGCCGGCGACGAAGCGCTCGCGCAAGGCATCGTCGCGGAAAGGCTCCATCGTCGCCCAGTGGCGGATGCTGAAATCCGGATTGCCGACCAGGAAGAGCTCGGCCTCGGCGCGCGCCTCTTCGAGTTGGCCGAGTTGAGCAAGAGAGGCTGCCAGGAAACGGCGCGAGCTCGTCCGATGGGTCTCGTCCCGGCGCAAGGCCTCGACGGCAGCCTGATACTCGCCGGCGGCATAGAGCGCCTGGCCGAGAGGCAGATAGTACCAACTCGCCGGAAACGGGTTCAGCCGGAACGCCTTGCGGATGTGTTCGAGACCGTCCTCAATCTGCCCGGCCAGGACGGTGATATCGGAGAGCGCCGCCCAGGCATCGGCTTCGTTCGGATCGAGTGCTAGCGCCCTGGCGAATTCCGCGTCCGCCTCGGCGAAGCTGCGCTCATAGGCAAGCAGATAGGCCAGGGCCCAGCGGCAGCCGGCATCGTTTGGATCAATCGCCACGGCCTTGCGTGCCAGTTCCAGGGCGATGTTGCGCGACGCCTCCGTCGGCCCGCCGGAATGCACCCAGCCCATCCAATGGTTCAAGGCCAGCCAGCGATAAGCTTCGGCATAGTCCGGGTCGAGCGCGATCGCGCGCGTCAGCAGCAGATGCGCTTCCTGCGCCGCCTGGGGCGTATCGTCCATCAGCCGGCGCGCACGCACGCAGAGGTCATAGGCTTCGAGGCTTTTCGGCCGCTGACGGGGCGGCGGGGTGCGCAGTCGGCCGAGCAAGGCCTCGACGATCCGGGCCGTGACCTCGTCCTGAACGGCGAAGATATCGTCCAGCTTGCGGTCGAACCGCTCCGCCCAGAGATGGTCGCCGCTCGAGGCATCGATGAGCTTGGCATTGATGCGCACCCGCCCGGCGGCGTGCCTGACGCTTCCCTCCAGCAGATAGCGCACGCCAAGCTCCTCGGCGATCGCGCGCGCATCTCTCGCCTTGCCTTTGTAGGCAAAGGCCGAGTTGCGCGCGATGACGAACAGCTCCGCGGTTCTGGACAGATCCGTGATCAGGTCTTCGGTTAGTCCGTCCGCAAAGCTTTCCTGCTCGGGGTCGTTGCTGACATTGACGAAGGGCAGCACGGCGATCGACGGCTTGCCGGGCAGCGGCAAGGGCTTCCGCGGCGCATCGCCGAGCCGTTCGACGGTCCCCGCGAAGCGATAGCCGATGCGCGGGATGGTAGCGATCCACTCGCCACCATCGGCGGGGGTGCCGAGCAGTTTGCGCAATTGCGCGATCTGGACGGTGAGATTGCCCTCCTCGACCGCCAGTCCCGGCCAGGCTGCATCCAGCAACTCGGCCTTGCTCAGGATATCGCGTGGTCGCCCAACGAGTGCAGCGAGGAGCTTCAGGCCGCGATAGCTGGCGGCGACAGGGATATCGTTCTCAAGGAGCGTTCCCGCGCTTGAATCGAGCACGAACGGGCCGAAGGCGAAGCGCGATCCCTGCATGGGCTGAATCCATAGCCCGTTTGGAAGTTTTTGGAACTCTTCGGGCGGGCTTAAGGACCGCACTGCCCGCATCCAGCAGAACGAGACCTCCTTCACCTCGCGGGCTGCAAGCCTGCGAAGCATGGGCGGTTGCCATGAACGATGCTCCCACTCTCGCGTCGCATGCGGACCATACCGGCACGGCCGGTCCGCGAGGCATCCTCGCAACCTGGCGCGAGCGGATTCGCGTCCGCTGGAAGCTGGCGCAGATGGCGCAGGAGAATCCGCATTTGCTCAAGGATATCGGCCTGACGAAACAGCGGGTCGAGATGGAGATCGCCAAGCCGTTCTGGCGGAGGTAGTGCGCTTGAACGATGTGGATCGAGGCGGCGGCTCCCGTCACCAACGGGTGTCGTTTGGGCTATCAATCGATCCGACGTAGTGGCCGACGACAGCAGGACAGCATGACCCTCGCCGAATACAACGCCTTCTGTGCTGCCCTGCCCGCGACCAGCCATGTCGTGCAATGGGGCGGCGCCGATGTCTGGAAGGTCGGCGGCAAGGTGTTCGCGCTCGGCCGCGACGATGCCGAAGGCGCTCTCTTCGTTTCGTTCAAATGCTCGCCTATCTCCTACGAGATGCTGCGCGACGCGCCCGGCTGCCGTCCGGCACCCTATCTTGCCTCGCGCGGGATGAAATGGATCCAGCGCTTCTCGGACGAGGGCCTGCCGGACGACGTCTTCCGCGACTATCTGCGCGAGAGCCACCGGCTGGTCGCGGCCGGGCTGACGCGGAAGATTCGGGTGGAGCTGGGGCTCAGCTGACTACCTCGTCATTCTCAGGCGAAGCGAAGCGCAGACCCGAGAATCTCATGACAAGAAGGCGCCATTCAGAGCTTCCTCCGGCCTGAGATGCTCGGGTCAAGCCCGAGCATGACGCGCGTTTCTTACACCGTCGCATCGCCCCTGAGCACGGGCACGCATCCGCCGCCGACGGTCGCGCGGATCTCACCGTCGACACGTCGCGCTGCGGCATGCAGCAGGCTCGGGCGGCCCATCTCGACGCCCTGGGTGATATCGAACGCCACGCTGTCCTTGTCGGAGAGCGAGAGGGTCAGTGCCGCCAGCGTCGCGCTGGCACTGCCGGTCGCGGGATCTTCCCAGGTGCCGGCGAGCGGCGCGAACATGCGGGCGCGAACCCTGTCGCCGTCCCAGGCGTAAAAGAAAATCGAAAGCCGCCCTTCAAGAGCCGGATTGGCCTGTTCGAGCCGGCGATAGGCGGCGATGTCCGGCGTCGCCCGTGTCAGTGCTTCCGGTGTGACCTCGACGAGGACGAACTTGACGCCGACCGAGGCCTGCTGTGGCGGATGGCGGCCGGTGAGGACATCCTGCGGGCTGAGCCCCGCGCAGGCGGCGATCGCATCAGGCGGCAGCTGGATGTCGAGCGAAAGTGCCTGCGGCGCGGCGATGGTCCCACCCGTCACCAGCCCGGCGGCATCGCGCGCAATGCGGACCTCGACGAGGCCCGCGATCTCCTCGAACAGCAGGACGCCATCGCGGTCGCGGCCATGGCCGGCGAGCACGCAGGCCGTGCCGACATTGGGATGGCCGGCGAAGGGCATCTCGGCGGTGCGATGGAAGATGCGGACGCGCGCTGTGTTGGCCGGATCGCTCGGCGGCAGCACGAAGGTCGTCTCGCTATAGTTCATCTCCGCCGCCAGCGCCTGCATCTCGGCATCTGAGAGGCCGCGCGCATCGGTGAAGACTGCGAGCTGGTTGCCGCCGAAACGGCGGTCGGTGAAAACGTCGACGGTTTCGAACGGATAGGACGGCATGGCGGTCTCCGGCAGCCTGATCAGGCGCGGAGACTGCCACCCGGTGCAGCGCCGGGGAAATCAGGATTCGGAATGCGACCGATCAAACGCTGACGGCTTCAGGCCCACCAGCGCTCACCGACCGGGAAGCGGCCGGCCGCCTCCTCGATCACCTGGCCGAGCGAGAACAGCGTCTCCTCGTCGAAAGGCCGGCCGATCAACTGCAGGCCGAGCGGCAGGCCCTGGCTGTCGAGGCCGGCCGGTACGGCGATGCCCGGCAGGCCGGCCATGTTCACCGTCACCGTGAAGACGTCGTTGAGATACATCTCGACCGGATCGGCCGAGCCCTTCTCGCCGATGCCGAAGGCGGAGGACGGCGTTGCCGGCGTCAGCACCGCGTCGATGCCCTGATCGTAGACAGCTTCAAAATCGCGCTTGATCAGCGTGCGCACCTTCTGGGCGCGCAGGTAATAGGCGTCGTAATAGCCCGAGGACAGCACATAGGTGCCGATCATGATGCGGCGCCTGACCTCGGCGCCGAAGCCGGCGGCACGGGTCTTCTCGTACATCTCGACGATGTCGCGGCCCTGCTCGCGCAGGCCGTAGCGGACGCCGTCATAGCGGGCGAGGTTGGACGAGGCCTCGGCCGGCGCGACGATGTAATAGGCCGGCAGCGCGTATTTCGAATGCGGCAGCGAGATCTCGACGATCTCGGCACCGGCAGCCCTCAGCCAGTCGATGCCCTGCTGCCAGAGCGCGTCGATCTCGGGGTTGAGACCCTCCAGGCGATACTCTTTGGGTATGCCGATCTTCATGCCCTTGATCGAGCGGCCGACAGCCGCCTCGTAGTTCGGCACGGGGCGGTCGACCGAGGTTGTATCCTTCGGGTCGTGCCCGGCCATGGAGCGCAGCATCACGGCGGTGTCGCGCACGGTCTTGCCGATCGGCCCGGCCTGGTCGAGCGAGGAGGCGAAGGCGACGATGCCCCAGCGTGAGCAGCGGCCATAGGTCGGCTTGATGCCGACCGTGCCGGTGAAGGCGGCGGGCTGGCGGATCGAGCCGCCGGTATCGGTCGCAGTCGCAGCGAGGCAGAGATGTGCGGCCACCGCCGCGGCCGAGCCACCGGACGAACCGCCGGGCACGAGATGATTGCCCTCGATCGCGCCGGCGGCCCCTGCCCCGACATTGGAGCCCTGGCGGCGCCAGGGATTGACCACCGGCCCGAAGGCCGAGCTCTCATTCGACGAGCCCATGGCGAACTCGTCATTGTTGAGCTTGCCGAGCATGACGGCGCCGTCGCGCCAGAGCTGCGACGAGACGGTCGACTCGTAGGGTGGAACGAAATTGCCGAGGATGCGCGAGCAGGCGGTGGTGCGCACGCCCTTGGTCGCGAACAGGTCCTTGATGCCGAGAGGCAGGCCTTCCAGCGGACCGGCCTCGCCCCGGGCCAGCTTATCGTCGGAGGCGGCGGCCTGCTTCAGCGCATGCTCGGGCGTCTCCAGCACATAAGCGTTGAGCGCGCGCGCCTGCTCGATGGCGGCGATATGCGCCTTGGCGAGCTCAGTGGCGGAGAACTGCTTGGCCTTCAGCCCGTCGCGGGCGTCAGTCAGGGTCAGGCGGGTGAGATCGGTCACGGGAAATATCCGTAAAACGTACAGGAACGGGTGATGAGGGTGAGCGGAGCGCGTCAGGCGCTCACTCGATCACCTTCGGCACCATGAAGTAGTCGTCCTCGGAGGCCGGCGCGTTGGCGACGATCTCGTCGGCGATCTCTCCGTCGGTCACGACGTCCTGGCGCTTCTTCATCACCATCGGCGTCACCGAGGTCATCGGCTCGACGCCTGTGACGTCGAGCTCGTTGAGCTGATCGACGAAGCCGAGGATGGCGTTGAGCTCGCCTTGCAGCTTCGGCACATCCGCATCATCGACGGCGATGCGCGAGAGATGCGCGACGCGTTTGACGGTGGCGGCGTCGACCGACATGGGCTGGCTCCTGCTGGGATCGGCGCAACGGCGCCGCAAATGGTTCGCCAGCGCTATAGCGCGCGGACCGCCAGTAAGTCAGCACTTACTTGCGGTCCGCTGGCTGCGTGCAGCTCACAACGATGGTGGCGTCAGACCGTGACCGCCTTGCCCTTCTCCGGCACCAGCGCCTCGACGCCGCTGCCCTTGAGCCCCTCGACGAAGATCGCCGCATCCTGGGCGATGATCGGGAAGGAGCCGTAATGGCAGGGGATGGCGAGCTTCGGCTTGACGAAGCGAGTCATCGCCAGCGCCGCCGTTTTGGCGCCCATGGTGAAGCGATCGCCGATCGGGCAGATGCAGGCTTCAACGCCGTGGATCTCGGCGAGCAGGGCCATATCCGAGAAGATGTCGGTATCGCCCATATGCCAGAGCGTCTTCTCGCCCGGCGCCTTGATGATCGCGCCGTTGGCGTTGCCGACCGGGACGGCCACCCCCGCTTCGCCCATGCCGGCCGAATGGTCGGCCCGGACGAGCGTCACCGAGAAGGCTCCGAGATCGACGGTGCCGCCGGTGTTCATCGGCTGGAACTTCTTCAGCCCCTTCGAGGCGAGGTGCATGCAGAGGTCGTAGTTGGTGATCACGGTCGCATCGTTCGCCGCAGCGATGGCGAGCGTATCGCCGACATGATCGCCATGGCCGTGAGTAATGACGATATGACTGACGCCCTTGCCAGCTGCTGCGACATCGCCCTCAAAGGCCGGATTGCCGGTGAAGAACGGGTCGATCAGGACCGAAGCGCCGGGCAGGTCGAGCCGAAAGGCCGAATGGCCGAACCAGGTGAGCTGCATGATGGTCTCCGCGAAAAGGCTGATGCGGCTGGGTATAGCGGCAGGTGCGCTCTCAATCGAGATGCGCCGTCGGATACAGATCATTCCAATCGGGGTTGGCGCGTTCGATCAGGTCGATCTTCCAGGAACGGCGCCAATGTTTGATCCGTTTCTCCTGTGCGATCGCGTCATTGGGATCAGCGTAAGACTCCGCGTAGACGAGCCGCGTTACGTGATAGCGCTGGGCGAACTCGGAACCTCGACCGTCGCGATGCTCTTCGATGCGTTTCGACAGAGAATTCGTCACGCCGACATACAATGTGCCATTCTTCTGACTCGCGAGAATGTAGAGCCACATGCCTATTTCCTGGTCGTCCCGGGCGGAGCGGCATAGCCGCGCAGACCCGGGACCCATGCCCGACGATAGCGAGACTAGCTTGATACCCAACAGCGGCGATCACAACTGGATCGGTGTTCTGGCATGGGTCCCGGGTCTCCCTGCAGTCGCCCGGGACGACCACTGTTTTCTGAGCGAGGAGCCATTCCATGACCGATGCAGCCACCCTCGCCCACCGGATCGCGCAGGGACGCGGCGACGAACCGGCCGACCTCGTGATCCGCGGCGCGCGACTGTTCGACCTCGTCTCGGGCGATCTCGTCCAGACCGACATCGCTCTCTGTGGGGATACGATCGTCGGCACCCATGGCCGCTATGAGGGCAAGGCGAGCTTCGACGCCCAAGGCCTGATCGCCGTCCCCGGCTTCATCGACACGCATCTGCATGTCGAATCCTCGCTGGTGACGCCGCTCGAGTTCGAGCGCTGCGTCCTGCCGCACGGCGTAACCACCGCGATCTGCGATCCGCACGAGATCTCCAACGTGCTGGGCGCCGAGGGCATCCGCTATTTCCTCGATTGCGCCGAGGCCATGCGCATGGATCTGCGCGTGCAGCTCTCGAGCTGCGTGCCGGCGACGCATCTGGAGACGGCGGGCGCTGCGCTGGAGGCTGCCGACCTCACCCCGTTCATGGACCATCCCAAGGTGATCGGCCTCGCTGAATTCATGAACTTCCCCGGCGTGCTGCATCGCGATCCCGGCTGCCTCGCCAAGCTCGAAGCCTTCTCGCACCGGCATATCGACGGCCATGCGCCGCTGGTGCGCGGGCTCGATCTCAACGGCTATCTCGCCGCCGGCATCCGCACCGACCACGAGACCACGACCGCCGAGGAAGCCCGCGAGAAGCTCGCCAAGGGCATGGCGATCCTGATCCGCGAGGGCTCGGTCTCGAAGGACCTGCATGCGCTGATCCCGCTGATCAGCCGCGACGCCTCACCCTTCCTCGCCTTCTGCACCGACGACCGCAATCCGCTCGATATCGCTGAGGAAGGTCATCTCGACTACATGATCCGCACCGCGATCGCGCATGGTGCGGATGTGCTCGCGACCTATCGCATTGCGAGCCTCTCGGCGGCGCGGAACTTCGGGCTGTTTGACCGCGGCTTCATCGGCCCCGGCAAGCGCGCCGACATCGTGCTGGTCGACGATCTCGCCGCTTGCCGTGTCAGGCAGGTCTTCGCTGGTGGCAGGCTGGTCGAAGACGCGTTGTTCGCTGACAGGAAGGCGGTAGCGCCGGTCGGCCTCGCCAGCGTGCGCAGCCGCAAGCTTGCGGCGGAGGATTTTGCGGTTAAGGCGCGCGACGGCGAGACTCCGGTGATCGGTGTCGTGCCGGGCAGGATCATCACCGAGCGTCTTTCGATGCGCCTGCCGACGCAGGACGGCCTGGCCCTGCCCGATCTCGATCAGGACGCGGTCAAGGTCACGGTGATCGAGCGCCATGGTCGCAATGGTGGAATTGCTTCAGGCTTCGTCCATGGCTTCGGCATGAAGCACGGCGCCATCGCCTCGTCGGTCGGGCATGACAGCCATAACCTCTGCGTCGTCGGCGTCGACGATGCCTCGATGGCGGCGGCGGCCAACCGGTTGATCGAGACCGGCGGCGGCTTCGCGGTTGCCGATGGCGGCAAAGTCGTGGCCGAGCTGGCGTTGCCCGTTGCCGGGCTGATGAGCGACCAGCCCTTCGAGGCGGTGCGGCATGGGTTGGAAGGCTTGCGCGCGGCGGCGAAGGCGCTCGGCGTCGTGTTGGCCGAGCCCTTCCTGCAGGTCGCCTTCCTGACCTTGCCGGTGATCCCGCATCTCAAGATCACCGACAAAGGCCTTGTCGATGTTGATCGATTCGATTTCGTCTAGCCGCGGTTGAACAGCTCGCTGCAGCGCGAGAACGAGAGGAACATCCCGCCGGTGTCACGGCTGATCCGGATCGACTCGATCAGGCCCTGCGCGTCGGCGGCGATCTGGGCCTCGCAGACATAGTTGACGCGCAGCGGCGGCTGATAGGTCACCGTCGTCGTGGTGCTGCGGCGGCCGTCGAGCGTCTGCGTCGGAACGCGCCGCGTCTGGTAGCTGCCGGGCCTGACGATGCTCGCTTCGCCCCCACGCCAGGTGTAGATTTGGCCGCCGCTATCGCGCGGAAAGCTCGAAATCGGCGGACCGTTGGCGACGAAGAAGGAATCGGCGCTTTCGCCAACCCAGTCGCTGCGCATGGTCTGGGCCGCCTGCTCCGTCGTCTGACAGCCGGCCAGCAACGCCGCGGCACATGCGGCGATGAGCATGGTCTTCATAGTCCCCCCAAGCAATATCCACGCGGACGGATCGTCGGCCGCGCCACGTCGTGGATAGCTCCGGGATTCTTCAATTTTCGCGAGAGAGTCCGCTAAAAATCGCGGCATTATTCCCTTGCGTCATGCGGTCTGCCGCGGCTTTGAGATTCAGAGAGCGACCTCGATCCCCTCCGCCCGCGCCTTGGCCCGCAAACCGTAGCGCCGCATGCCCGGCAGGCGCGTGCCCGGCTGCTCTTCGATCGCATGGGTCAGCAGCTTCATCCGCTCGGCGAACCAGTTGCCGCCCATGCTCGCCGGATCGATAGCAAGGATGAGCTGGCCGGTATCGGGCGGGCCGCCCTGGTCATCGAGGAAGGACGAGGCCTGGAAGGCGAAATGGGTGCCGACCAGCGCCGCGGCGAGGATCTCGACCATCATGGCGAGCGTTGCACCCTTGGCATCGCCGAGCGGCACCATGGTGCCGGCGATCGCCGCCGCCGGGTCGGTGGTCGGCTTGCCGGCGGCATCGAGCGCCCAGCCCTCCGGGATCGGCTCGCCCTTCTGCTTGGCGGCGACGATCGGGCCGCGCGCCACCTTGGACAGGGCCATGTCGATCACCAGCGGCTCGCGGCCGGCCAGCGGCGCGGCAAACGCGATCGGATTGGTACCGAAGACCGGCTTGGCGCCGCCCCAGGGCGCCATCGCGCCAGGCGTGTTGGCAAAGAGCAATGCGACGAGCCCCTGCTCGGCCAACCGCTCGACATGCAGGCCGGCGGCACCACAATGGTTGGAGCGGCGGATCGGCGCGGCGGCGATGCCCTGCCTGCGGGCGATCTCGGGCAGTTCGATCACGGCGAGGTCGATCGCCGGATAGGCGAAGCCGTGGGCAGCGTCGATCGCCAGCACGCCGGGCTTGGGCTGGCGCGCGATCGGCACGGCCTGGCCGTCGATCTTGCCGGAGCGCAGCATGGAAATGTAGGTCGGCACGCGCGACAGGCCATGGCCCTTGAGCCCGTCCGCCTCGGCCATGACCAGCGCCAGCGCGACGGACGCCGCATTGGCGGGCGAGGCGCCGGCCTCGATGAAGAGATCCGCGACCTTCTGCTCGGCCGCTTCCAGCGAGAGCTTCGTCATGCCCAGCCCTCCAGCGCCGCCATGACCCGCTCGGCGACGAGCCCGGAGACGCGACCGTTCGATTCCACCGTATTGCCAGCGATGTGCGGCGTCAGGATCAAGTTGGGCGTGCCGGCGAAGAGTTTTGCGCCATCGGCCTTGAGTGGCTCCTGCTCGAAGACGTCGAGCGCCGCGCCGCCGAGACGGCCACCCTTCAACGCCGCGACCAGCGCTGCCTCGTCCATGATGCCGCCGCGCGCCGCATTGATCAGGATCGCGTCGGGCTTCATTTTGGCGAAGGCGGCCTCGCCGATCAGCCCGCGCGTTTCCGGCGTCAGCGGCAGATGGATCGAGATCACGTCCGAGGTCGAAAGCAGCGCGTCGAGCTCAAGCTTCTCTATACCCTGCCAGGCATCGCCAGCCGGGACATAGGGGTCATAAGCCGCAACGGTCATGCCGAGCGCCCTCGCATGCCGTGCCGCATCGCGCGCGATCGCGCCGAAGCCGACGAGGCCCATGCGCTTTCCGGCGATCTCGCGGCCGATCAGCTTCGTCTTCGGGAACTCGCCGGCGATCATCGCCGCATTGGCGAAATAGGCGCCGCGCAGCAGCGTCATCGCCGTGCCGATCACGTACTCGACCACCGACAGGCTGTTGGCGCCGGTGGCCGGGAAGACCTGGATGCCACGCGCCGCGCAGGTCTCCATGTCGATATTGTCGAGCCCGACGCCGAGCCGGCCGATGACCTTGAGGTTCTTCGCACCGGCCAGCAGCGCGCCGCGAACCTGCGTCTGGTTGCGCACGATCAGCGCCGGGATGTCCGTCACCAGCCGCGCGAGCTCGTCCGGCTTGCCGAAGAGGTCGGGGTCATGGTGCACGCTGTAGCGCGCCTTCAGCGCCGCCACCGCCGCCTCGTCCATGAATTCGGTGATGACGATGTCGGTCATGGCTCTTTCCGCTGTGACGATAAATCAGCCGAGCAGGATGATCCCGCTCGTGGCGACGACAAGGATGACGAGGCTTGTGCCGGTGACCACGGCAAGATGCCGCCAGCCGAGCCGGGCCATCGCCGCGATCGAGGTTCCCAAGCCAAGCGCCGCGATCGCGATCAGCAGGCCCCAGCGCGAGATTTCGAGCAGGATGTCGCGGATCGGCAGGTAGACGCTGGCGAGCCCTGCCTGCGTGCTCAGTACACTGTTGACCAGGCACAGGACCAGGAAGACGAAGGCGAAGACCGGGACCGGGACCTTGGCATCGCCATGGGTCTCGCCATGGCGGGTCAGCCACCAGCCGACGATCAGCACCGCGGGCAGCAGCAGGAAGACCCGGAACAGCTTGACGATGACAGCCGCGTTAGCGGCCTCGTCCGAGACGGCCTGGCCGGCGCCGACGACCTGCGCGACGTCATGGATGGTCGCGCCGAGCATGATGCCGGTCTGCTGCTGCGAGAGGCCGAGCCAGACGCAGAGCAGCGGATAGGCCAGCATCGCGATCGTCGAGAGCACGTTCATCGCGATCACGGTGAAGGCGGTGTCGGCGGCCTTGTTGCGGTAGTCGGGCACGACAGTCGAGGTGGCAAGCGCGGCCGAGGCACCGCAGACCGCGGTGGCGACGCCGCCGAGCGCACCGACGCCGGGCTCGCGGCCAAGCAGGCGCGCCAGCACGAAGCCGGTGACGACGGTCGCGGTCATCGCGACGACGACCAGCAAGGCGGTGCTCAGACCGAGCGCGATGATGTCGCCCAGCGCGACCCGCAAGCCGAGCAGCGCGATCGCCCAGCGCAGCAGCTTCTTGACGCAGAAGGTCATGCCGGGCTCGAAGCGCCTGGTATTGGCGATCGGGTGCAGCATCATGCCGATCACCAGCGCGATGACGACGGCCGGAATGCCGACGCGCCCGCCAGCGAGCTGCTTCACAACAGGCTCGGCCAGGACGGAGGCGATCGCCACCACCGCCGACAGGGCGATGCCCGGTGCGAGCCGGCCGAGTCCGTTCGTCAGGCGCAAAGTGGCCGTTT
Source organism: Bosea sp. 29B (assembly GCF_902506165.1). Classification (NCBI taxonomy): domain Bacteria; kingdom Pseudomonadati; phylum Pseudomonadota; class Alphaproteobacteria; order Hyphomicrobiales; family Alloboseaceae; genus Allobosea; species Allobosea sp. 29B. The sequence goes on along the minus strand of NZ_LR733817.1, from coordinate 5,232,554 downwards.
CGGTCATGATTGCAGTTCGATCCGATACATCAGCCGCTCCTCCGGCCCGTAGAACGGAGCGACGAAGCTTTCAACGAAACGCCCGCCAGTCTTCTCGATGACCCGCCGCGAGGCCGCATTGCCGGCATCGCAGGTGATCTTCAGGAATGGCAGGCCGATACTACGCGCCTCGACGAGCACCGCCGCCAGGGCCGCGCTGGCATAGCCGCGCCCGGCATGCTCCGGCAGGATGGTGTAGCCGACATGGCCGAGCACATGCGGCGGCAGCTCGGTGACCGGCTTGCCGGCCGCGTCCTCCTGCCAGCGCAGATTGATGCTGCCGACGAAGGGGCGGTCAGGCCGATCGGTCGCGATGATCCAGCGGATCATGTCCGGCAGGCGCGCGACCTCGCTGCCGTCATGCAGGCGGATCGTGCCGCCGCGGTTGTTCAGCCCAGCGACGAAGGCGTCCGGATCGGCCGCGATCGCCGCCAGCTGTTCGGGCGCGACATTGCGCATCGTGTTCGGGGACCAGCCCGCTTCCAGGGCACGGACATAGGCGGGCAACACGTCCCGTCCCGGCGCATGCAGTGAAACGAGCTTGGAAACGATTCCGTCCGACACTTTTGCCTCGTCGCGCCCGGAGACGCAGTTCCTCAGGCGCTGCGATATAGCTTGGTCATCGAGAACTCGCGATGGCCGAGCGCTTCGGCTGCCGTGAGGCGGCCATTCGCGGTGCGCACGATGTTCTCGATCAACGCGTCGCCGGCCTGCGGGATGGTGAGGTCGCGGCGCAGGATGCCGGAGACGTCGACGTCGATGTGCTCGGGCATGGTGCGCATGGTCTTCGGGTTACCGGTGATCTTGATGACCGGGACGATCGGATTGCCGATGACGTTGCCCTGTCCGGTCGGGAAGGTGTGCACGACATAGCCGCCCGCCGCCATCAAGGTCACGCACTCGGCCGCGGCCGAGGAGGTGTCCATATAGTAGAGGCCCGGCCCCTTTTCCGGCGCCTGCGCCGGCTCCAGGATGTCGATGAACTTGCACTCGCGGCCGATCTTCTCGAGGTTGCCGAGCGCCTTCTCCTCGATCGTGGTCAGGCCGCCGGCGATGTTGCCCTTGGTCGGCTGCGAATCGGAGAGGTCGTCGGTCTTGTGGGCCTCGATGACGTCGTCCTGATAGGCCTTCCACATCTTGTACCAGCGCTCGCCGACCTCCGGCGTCGCGGCGCGGGCCTTGCAGAGATGCTCGGCGCCAGTGATCTCGGAGGTCTCGCCGAAGACGCCGTAGACGCCGCGCGGGATCCACTTGTCGTACATGTTGCCGACCGTCGGGCAGGAAGACAGGCCCGTGGTGGTGTCCGATTCACCGCACTTGGTCGAGACCCAGAGCTCCTCGATGCCGCATTTCACGCGCTGGAGCTCGGTCGCCCACTGCACGAACTCCTTGGCGACATAAGAAGCCTTGGCGATGGTGGCGATGTCGCCATGGCCCTCGATGCCGAAGCCGACCACCGGCTTGCCGGTCTTGGCGATGCCGTCGACGACGCGCTTGGTCCAGCCGTCCTCGATGCCGATGACGATGACGGCAGCGACGTTCGGGTTCGAGCCGGTGCCGATCAGGGTGCGGAAATGGATATCCAAATCCTCGCCGAACTGCAGGCGGCCATAGGCATGCGGGATCGCCAGCGTGCCCTTGATGTTGTTGGCGACGGCTTCGCAGGCGGCGTTGGACAGATCGTCGAGCGGCAGCAGCAGCACATGGTTGCGCACGCCGACGCGATCGTTCTCGCGGCGCCAGCCCATGAAGGAATCGAGGCTGCGGCCGGTCGGGCGCTTGACGAAGGGCGTCTTGAACTCGGGCGCCTCGATCTTGCGGCCCTTCACCCGGGCGAGCTTGCCTTTGACGAGGTCGAAATTGGCGACGATGGAGGACATTGGCGTTTCCTGGACGTTGGGGCTCGACCTACCGGGAGCCCTGGAATCGGAATGGACGAAGGCCGGTGCTCACCAGCGCTTGGTCTTGGCGTTGTGGACGTGGAGGTGCTCGCCCTTGCCCACGTCAGCGACGGCCTTGCCGATGTCCTGGCCGTATTTCCAGATCGTATCGCCCTTCTTGATGTCCTTGAGCGCGACCTTGTGGCCGATCGGGATGTCCATCTTGGCGGCGAGGCGGAAGTCCGAATTGTCGTGCGTGACGACACAGAGCATGTCGGTCCCGGCCTTCAGGCCCTCGACGACGACGACACCGACCGTGTCCTTCTTCTCATGCACCAGCAGATGCGGCTTGCTCATGGCTGATATCCCTGACCGTTTCCCGTGATCTTCTCGTCGCGACCCATTTGCGAAATCGGGCTCGACGCGGCTGCGTCCAAGTCTTATATAAGACATATGAGTGTGCACAAGCTCGAAATCACAGGGCAGCCTCGCGAGCCCGATACACCGGAGACGCTGGGCTTCCGGCCGCTCTACCGCCAGGTGAAGGCGATCTTCGTGCGCAGGCTTATGGACGGTGTCTGGGCCCCCGGCGCGATTCTGCCGAGCGAGGGACAGCTTGCCGCCGAGATCGGCGTCAGCCAGGGCACGGTGCGCAAGGCGCTCGACGAGCTTGCCGCCGAGAACCTCGTCGTGCGGCGCCAGGGGCGTGGCACCTTCGTCGCCGAGCATGACGAGCGCCGCATCCTGTTCCAGTTCTTCAAGCTGGCGCCGGACCAGGGGGCGCCGCGTTTTCCCGACAGCGTCGTGCTCTCGGTGACGACTACTTTCGCCGACGAAGCCGAGCGCGCAGCTCTCGACCTCGCCGAGGGCGCCGTCGTCATTCGCATCCGGCGGCAGCGCTCCTTCGACGGTGCGCCGCTGATCGTCGAGACGGTCAGCCTGCCGCAGCTGCTCTTCCCGGGGCTGGAGAACGGGCCGATCCCGAACAATCTCTACAGCCTGTATGCGGGGCACTACGGCATCACCATCGCCAATGCGCGCGAGCGGCTGAAGGCGGTGGCGCTCTCGGCGGAGGATGCTGCAGCGCTCGGAGCTTCGGCTGGCGAACCGGCCCTGCAGATCGACCGTATCGCCTTGTCGCTCGACGGCACGCCCGTCGAGCACAGGCTCAGCCTGTGTCTGACCCAGGAGGTTCACTACCTGTCGGACCTGCGCTGACCCGTCCCCGCGCCAAGCTTGCTCGAGCACAAATCGTCTGTATCGGCGCAAGATCAGTTTGTTGCCGTAGATTCCTAAAGTTTCGCTCGAAATCGAGCGAACCAAACTCGGGGACCGAGAGCCACGAGATTTCGACCAAGCCGACGCAGAGCGGCCGCCCTACTGGAGGAAACGAATGATCGCGCATATCCGTAGATTCCTCATGACGCGCCGCGGCGCCCTCGTTGGGCTGGCCCTGCTGGGCCTGGGCGCACCTGCCCTGGCTCAAGGCTTCCCGACCAAACCCATCACCCTGATCGTGCCCTTTGCCGCCGGTGGCCCCAGCGACGTGATAGCCCGCCTGCTCGGCGAGCATATGGGCCGCACGCTCGGCCAGCAGGTCATCGTCGAGAACATCGCTGGCGCAGGCGGCACGGCCGGCGCCAAGCGCCTCGTCGCGGCCGAGCCGGACGGGCACACCCTGCTGATCCACCACCTCGCGCTCGCGGCAGCGCCGGCGCTCTACAGCAATCTCGGCTACGACACGCAGACCGCCTTCGCATCGGTCGGGCTCGTGAACACCGGGCCGATGGTCATCGCGGGCAAGCTCGCGCTGCCCCCGGTCGACGGAAAGGCCTTCTTCCCCTACGCCAAACAGCAGGCCGAGAAGCTCACCGTCGCGCATGCCGGCGTCGGCTCGAACGCGCATCTGTGCGCGGTGCTGATCTCGCAGGCTCTGGGCGTCAAGCTCGCCCAGGTCGCCTATCGCGGCACCGGGCCGGCGATGAACGACCTCGTCGGTGGCCAGGTCGACGTGCTCTGCGACCAGTCGACCACGGCGGTGCCGCAAATCCAGTCCGACAAGATCCGCGCCTATGCGGTGACCTCGCCGGAGCGGCTCGGCGTGCTGCCGAAGGTCCCGACCTCGCGTGAGGCCGGCACCGAGATCGACATGACGATCTGGCACGGGCTCTACGCCCCGAAGGGCACGCCGACCGCGGCACTCGACAAGCTCAACGGCGCTCTGCAGGCCGCGCTGAAGGATCCGGCCGTGCTCGAGCGCTTCAAGTCGGTCGGCACCAGCGCCTTCCCGACGGCTGAATGGACGCGCGAGGCCCATGCCAAGCGCTTCGCCGCCGAGGTCGCCAAATGGGGAACGGCGCTGAAGGCCGCCGGACTGACGCCGCAGAACGCCAACTAGAGCATTGCGCGAAAAAGTGGGAACCGGTTTTTCGCAAGAGCAATGCTCTAAACTTTTAGAATCGATCACGATTTTCGCATTTTGACCCTTCAGTCAAAATGCGTCGCGATCGAGCGCTGGCTGGGCCGCTCGCCTCCGCGGGCGGCCCATGCTACCGGCGGTGGATGAGCAATCTCGTCGCCCTGGACCACTTCCTCGCTCTGCCCGAGCACGCACGCCTGCTCGGGCTGGACCTAGGCACCAAGACGATCGGGCTTGCCCTGTCGGATGTCGAACGCCGGATCGCGACGCCGCTGGAGACGATCCAGCGCATCAAGTTCCGCCAGGATGCCGTGGCTTTGCTGAAAGTCGCGGACAAGCATGCGATCGCCGGGCTGGTGATCGGCCTGCCGCTCAACATGGACGGAACGGAAGGCCCGCGGGTCCAGTCGACCCGCGCCTTCGTGCGCAATCTCGCGCCGCTGACGGCGCTGCCGATCGTGTTCTGGGACGAGCGGATGTCGACGCTCGCGGTCACCCGCACGCTACTCGACGCCGACGCCTCACGCGCCCGGCGCGCGGCTGTCGTCGACAAGATGGCAGCCGCCTACATCCTGCAAGGCGCACTCGACCGGCTCGGCCGCCTCACGGCCGATGCGGGCGAGCCGGAGGAGGACGACTACGGAATGACGTAGCCGCGCTTGATAGCCTTCTTCTGCGCGTCGCGATGGTTCTTGATCGCCCGCTTCTGGTCGTCGATGCTCATGCCGGCGAGCGGATTGTTGGGATTGGGGCCGCGCCGATAGCCACCGCCGTCCTGGCCATAGCGCCGGTCGTCGCGCCCATGGCCGCGATCGTCGCGACCATAGCCCCTGTCGCGGCGGCCCTGATCGTAACTATTGTCATAGCCCCGGTCATAGCCGCGGCGACGGCCGTAGCCGTCATCGGAATAGTACTGGGCCATTGCCGCGCCGGAGCAGAGCGCCGCCAGGGCGACCGCGCCGCAGCCGGACAGCAGTGTCTTGAGCGAGGGTTTCATCGTCTTTCTCCAAGGTCGGCAAGGCGACGGCCCGGGGATCGGAGCCGCGAGCTCCCGTAGGCCATAAAAAGGGCCGCTCCGTCATCCGACAGGAGCGACCCTTGGAGCCTAGGCGCCAGGCGTTCAGAATTGATTAAGGCTGTTTATCCTGGTCGGCGTTCAGCGATAGCTGCCGCCGGCCGGGTCGCGGATGTTGTCGGGGTAGTAATAGCGCGGCGCATAGTAGCGGCGCGGCGCCACATAGACCGGCTCGTCATAGTAGCCGTCATCATAGCCGTAGACCGGCTCGGCATAGGCCGGGCGGCTGGCAGCGATCGCCGCCGCACCGAGGAGGCCGAGGCCGACACCGGCCGCGATCGCTGCGCCGCGATTGCCGCCCCGCCAGCCGCGACGATAGTACTGCGAGTAGTCGACTTGCGCCGCATCGAGGCGGCTCTTGTCGAAGCCGACCGGGCGGGTCTCGCCCGCCATGACGGGCGTCAGGCCCGCTGCCAGAACGCTGCCGGTGACGGCGAGCGTCACGAGGAAACGGCTCTTTCCGAAAGCTGACATGGCATTCTCCTTCTCGGCGGGTCCCCGCCTTGACGCCCGATTTAGCTCGCTCCGGTTGAACCGGGCCTGAACCAATCGCGGCGAAATTGCGACTGGAGATCAACCCGCCAATCCGGAAAGTGTTCCTTTCAAGAAAATAATTACACGCAGTGATTGCATTTCTGGAAATCGAGTAGCAAGGATAGCTTCGTCGAACACCGGTTCGTTTCCCAGATTTAATGCGGCCACAGGGGTGGGCGGGATGAGGAAAGCACCATCACGGCGAATCAAGGAGGATAAAATCTATCGGGATGACAATCGCTTGCCTCAAGTTTCCCGTATCGGCCGCAGCGCCTCGGCCTCGCCCGGTCCGTACAGCATGGACGCGCTGGCGCGCATGCAATTGGAGGTTGCATCCTATATCGAAGAGATCACCATCGAGCTCGGTGCGATGGCCCGGGCGGCGCAACTCAGCAGCCTCGCCTATTTCGTCGAAATGACGCGGCTTGAGGCTGCGATCAATCGACGGACCTGCCAATTGCAGCTCGGCGACGCGGGGGATCCCGACAGTTCGCCCTAAGATCAGGTTTTGCAGATTATTAAACTATAGGTTGCAAAAATAAGATTCAGCAACCTAACGGGAGTGCCCGATGCCGGCTTCTCCGACGACCACCTACCCTCGCAGCGCCCCTCTCTCCTCGCAAGGCCTGTACCGCCACGGCGAACCGGAGGCTCTGGCCTTGCAGCTTCTGGCCGAGAAACGAGCCCGTTAACGCGATCTGCAGCGCGATGTCGCCGTAAAGGCGGCGAATATGCTCGCCGAACTTGGCAACCAGGCTCGAGCCGCCGATCTCGACCTGCTGGTGACCTTCCTCGAGCTTGCGGCGGCGGAGGCCGAGCGCGAGCGCAGCCGCTGGGGCGACGCGGCGGGCTGACCGTCTCGCCGCCAGGGTCATGTCGATCGCGAAAGAGCGCCGCCAGCGTGGCGCTGCACCATGCCTTCCAGTTCCAGCTCCAGCAGGATGCGGCTGACCTCGCGCACAGGATGACCGCTGGCGCGAACGAGATCGTCCACCGCTATTGGCGTGGCGCCGATCAGATCGAGCAGGCGTCGGCGGGGAGCATCTTCGATGTGTCCCTCCTGCGACATGGGCTCGCGTTCGAGCTCGAGCTTCGGGGCCGGCAGGACCTCAGGCAGATCGAGCTCGTCCCAGAGCGCTTCCTTCCGGCGCTCCGGTCCGGTTTCCTCGCGCGCCAGAATGGGTACGGACCCGAACAGATCGCCCTGCCGGAGCATCGGCGCCAGCACGTCGACGACATGCGCCGTCTCGGCACAAAGGATCGCGCCTTCGCGAATCAGGTGATTGCCTCCCTCGGCGCGAGGATCGAGCGGCGAGCCTGGAACCGCAAAGACCTGACGGCCCTGCTCATTGGCGAAGCGAGCGGTGATCAGCGAGCCGGATTTGCGCGCGGCCTCGACGACCACCGTTCCCAAAGCCAGCCCCGAGACGAGCCGATTGCGCCTTGGGAAATCGCGCCCGCGCGGCACCCAGCCGAGCGGCATCTCGCTCAGCGCCGCGCCACGCTCGTGGATGCGCCCGAGCAAAGGGATGTTCTGCGGCGGATAGACCTCATCGAGCCCGCCGGCCAGCACGGCGATCGTGCCGCTCTCCAGGCTCGCCTGATGCGCGGCCGTGTCGATGCCGCGAGCCAGCCCGGAGACGACGACGAAGCCGGCCTCACCCAGTTCCCGCGCGAGCGTCGCGGTGAACTTCAGCCCGGCAGCAGAAGCGTTGCGCGAGCCGACCAGGGCGACGCAGGGGCGCCCCAGCACCGTCGGGTCGCCTTCGATCGCGATCAGCGGCGGAGCCGAATCGATCGCCTGCAGCGGCACCGGATAGGCAGCTTCGCCGAGCGCGATCAGATGGGCGCCACGCCGGCGCAGCGCCTCGAACTCCCGCTCGGCCTCAGCAAGCGTGCACAGCCTGAGCGCTCGGCCGGCCTGTCGGCCGAGCTCCGGCAAGGCGTCCAGTGCGCCGGCCGCACCGCCGAAGCGGTTGACCAAGGTGCGGAAGGTGCGCGGACCGATGCTCTCGCTGCGGATCAGTCGGAGCCAGTCGAGGCGTTGCCGGTCGTCGAGAGCGAAACCGGCCATCGCCATTCAGCCCTTCTGTCCGATCTTGCCCTCGCGGCCGGCGAGTAGCCTCGCGATGTTCTCGCGATGCATGAACCAGAGCAATAGCGCGAGGATCGCCATCAGCCCGGCCATCTGGACGTCGCGCACCCAGAACCAGAGCAGCAGCGGCGTCAGTAGGCTGGCGATCAGGGCCGAGAACGAGGAGTACTTGCTCAGATAGGCGATACTGAGCCAGACCGCCACGAAGATCAGTGCGATCGACCATTTCAGTCCGATCAGGATGCCGAGGAAGGTCGCGACGCCCTTGCCGCCCTTGAAGCGCAGCCAGACCGGAAAGAGATGGCCGAGAAAGGCGCCGAGGCCGGCAGCCAGCGCCGCGTTCTTGCCGCCCAGCAACCAGCCGGCAAGCAGGACCGCAGCCGTGCCTTTCAACATGTCGCCGAGCAGCGTCAGTGCCGCCAGCTTCTTGTTGCCGGTGCGCAGGACATTGGTCGCGCCGATATTGCCGGAGCCGATCGTGCGCAGGTCCGGACCGCCGCTCAGCCGGGTCAGGATGATACCGAACGGAATCGAGCCGAGGAGATAGCCGAGGACGAGCGCGGCGAGCCCTATCGGGCTCGGATACGCCCAAGCGAACGCCTCAGCCATGCAACTTCCCCTGCCCGTCTAGGCCCAAGCTTACGCGGGTTCGCCGCGATAGACTACCCGGCCGCCGACCCAGGTCGCCTGCACCAACCCCTGCAGGCGCGCCTCGTCGAAGGGCGAATTCTTGGCACGGGATTTCAGCTTGCGCTTGTCGACGACGAAGGGTGCGTCGATGTCGATCAAGGCGAGATCGGCCGGTGTGCCAACGGCCAGTCGACCGCAGCCCAAGCCCAGCAGTTCGGCAGGCCGGCTCGACAGAGCGGCGAACAGCGAGGCAAGGCCGATCTGCTCGCCATGATAGAGCCTGAGCGCGGCCGGGAGCAGCGTCTCGATGCCGAGCGCGCCGTTGGCGGCCTCGGCGAAGGGCTGGCGCTTGGTCTCGACATCCTGCGGATCGTGATCGGAAACGATCACGTCGACCAGGCCCTCGGTCACCGCCGCGATCATCGCCAGCCGCTCATCCTCGTGCCGCAGCGGCGGCGAGACCTTGCAGAAGGTGCGGTACTCGCCGACGTCGTTCTCGTTCAGGCAAAGATTGTTGATTGAGACGCCGCAGGTGACGGAAAGCCCGTCCTCCTTGGCCCGGCGGATCAGATCGAGCGAATCCGAGCAGGAGATCATGGCGGCGTGGTAGCGGGCTCCGCTGGCCCGGGCGAGGCGCAGGTCGCGCTCCAGCATCACCGTCTCGGCCTCGTGCGGGATGCCCGGCAGGCCCTTGCGGCTGGCGAATTCGCCCTCGTTCATCACGCCGTCGCCGCGCAGGTCGGGATCCTCGACATGGTTCATCAGCAGCGCGTCGAAATCGCGGGCGTAGATCATGGCGCGGCGCATGACCTGCGGGTTGCGCACGCCGTTGGCGCCGTCGCTGAAGGCGACCGCGCCGGCTTCGAGCAGCAGGCCGAACTCGGTGATCTCCTTGCCGGCCAACCGCTTGGTCAGCGCTGCTGCCGGCAGGACGTTGACGATCGCCTTGTCGCGGGCACGACGCTTGATGAAATCGATGACGGAGGGATCGTCGATCGGCGGATCGGTGTCGGGGCGGCAGATCACGGTGGTGACGCCGCCGGCCGCGGCGGCTTGCGAGCCGGTCCCGAGCGTCTCGCGGAATTCGGCACCGGGCTCGCCCAGGAAGGCGCGCAGGTCGACGAGACCGGGCGCCAGTACGAGGCCTTGGCCATCCTCGACCGCGATATCGGCCGGCAGTTCCGGGCGGTCGCCACCCCAATGGACATCCGCGATCACGCCGTCGCGGATCAGGACGCTGCCGACGCCCTCGCGGCCGGAGGCTGGATCGACCAGTCGCGCGCCGAGGATCGCACAGCCGCTATTCTGCTCGCTGCTGTCAGCCATCGCTACGCTCGACTCCGTTTGCGCGCTCGCGGCGCTGCGTGAAGACATAATGCCAGAACCCGACCAGTCCCCAGATGCCGATGCACAGGAGCGCGCCGAGCAGCACGATCAGCCAGGTCCAGGCGGAGCGCGGCTCGGCATAGACGAAGCCGGCTACGACCACGAGATAGAGTCCGACGAAGACAATCCGAGCCCGGCGCATCTGTCGCAGCAGCCAGGCGAGGAAGAGCTCCATCCGGCTCAGCCATTCGGGAGATGCTGCGCAAGCGCATCGAGCACCGCCATGCGCACGGCGACGCCCATCTCGACCTGCTCACGGATTAGCGACTGGGCGCCGTCCGCCACCTCGGACGAGATTTCGACGCCGCGGTTCATCGGGCCGGGGTGCATGACGAGCGCGTCCGGCGCCGCCAGCGAGAGCTTGTCGCGATCGAGCCCGAAATAGCGGAAATATTCCTTCGAGGACGGCACGAAGGCGCCGTTCATACGCTCGAGCTGGAGCCGCAGCATCATGACGATATCGACGCCCTCCAGCCCCTTCTTCATGTCGCGGAAGACCTCGACGCCCATGCGCTCGACACCGGCCGGCAGCAGAGTCGAAGGCGCAATCAGGCGGACCTTGGCGCCAAGGGCGTTGAGTAGGATGATGTTGGAGCGGGCGACGCGCGAATGGACGATGTCGCCGCAGATCGCGACGGTCAGCCCGGCGATCCGGCCCTTGTTGCGGCGGATGGTCAGGGCGTCGAGCAGCGCCTGTGTCGGGTGCTCATGGGCGCCGTCGCCGGCGTTGACGACCGAGCAGTCGACCTTGCGGGCGAGCAGATTGACCGCGCCGGCGGCGTGGTGACGCACGACCAGGATGTCCGGCCGCATCGCGTTCAGCGTCGCGGCGGTGTCGATCAGCGTCTCGCCCTTCTTCACCGAGGAGGAGCTGACCGACATGTTCATCACATCGGCGCCCAGACGTTTGCCCGCGAGCTCGAACGAGGCCTGCGTCCGTGTCGACGGTTCGAAGAACAGGTTGATCTGGGTGCGGCCGCGCAGCGTCGCCGTCTTCTTCTCGATCTGGCGCGAGAGCGCGACATAGGTCTCGGCGCGCTCGAGCAGCGCCTCGATATCCAAATGGGACAGCCCCTCGATCCCGAGGAGGTGCCGGTGCGGATAGAGCGGTACGGTCGATGTCATTTGAAGACCGCTGTTTAGGGGCGAGTCGTGGCCGGCGCAAGGCAGCGCGCATGTTCTTCAGTGAGTCACTCCGCTTTCAACGCGTAGACATGTGCTTCACCGGGGAACTGGCGGCTGTGCACCTCGGCGGCGTAGGCGCGCACCGCCGCCCGGGCCTGTGCTGCGAGATCGCCATAGGCCTTCACGAATTTCGGCACGCGGCCGGTAAGGCCCAGCATGTCGTCGAGAACGAGGACCTGCCCGTCGCAGGCAGCCGAGGCGCCGATCCCGATGGTTGGAATCGCGACCTTTTTGGTGATCTCTACCGCCAGCGGCTCGGCCACCGCCTCGATCACCAGGGAGAATGCCCCGGCATCGGCAATCGCCGTGGCGTCGGCGATGAGGGCCGGCCACTCGGCCTTGCTGCGACCCTGCGCCTTGTAGCCACCGAGCGTATTGACCGCCTGCGGCGTCAGGCCGACATGGCCCATCACCGGCACGCCGCGCTCGACCAGGAAGCGCACGGTCTCGGCCATCCTCGCGCCGCCTTCGAGCTTCACGGCCCCGGCGCCAGTCTCCTTGAGCAGCCGGGCGGCGTTACGGAAGGCCTGTTCGCGGCTTTCCTCATAGCTCCCGAAGGGCATGTCGATCACGACGAGCGCCCGTGTCGTTGAGCGCGTCACGGCCTGGCCGTGCAGGCTCATCATCTCCAGCGTCACCGGGACGGTGCTGTCGAGGCCGTAGACGACCATGCCGAGCGAGTCGCCGACCAGGGCGATGTCCGCGACCTCGTCGACGATCTTCGCCATCGGCGCGGTATAGGCGGTCAGGGCGACGAGCGGCTCGCCGCCCTTGCGTCCGCGGATATCGAGCGAGGTCAGCCGACTTGTCCGGTTTTGCGACGACATGCCAAGCTCTCCATATCAAACGCCAAAACGGCGGCGGCTGCTGACGTAGCCTGACCGCCCTGCCCCGGAAAGCAGAATCGGGTTTGACAGGACCGGCCGCGTGAACCACTTTCGCGCGCAATCCCGAACCGCTATCAACGCGCCCCGCGCCAAGTTCGGCGAGGCTGGTCGCTAGTGCCCGCCTTACCCTTGCCTATGAGATCGAAAGCGTCATGAAGCTCCTCGTCGTCGAGTCGCCGGCCAAGGCCAAGACGATCAACAAATATCTGGGCCCGGACTACGAGGTCATCGCCTCGTTCGGGCACATTCGCGATCTCCCCGCGAAGGACGGCTCGGTCGATCCCGAGAACGACTTCGCCATGCTGTGGGAGACCGAGGGACGCGGCGCCAAGCAGGTCGCCGAGATCGCGCGGGCGGCCAAGAACGCCGAGAAGGTCATTCTCGCAACCGACCCGGATCGCGAGGGCGAGGCGATCTCCTGGCACGTGCTGGAGGCGCTGAACCAGAAGCGGGCGATCAAGGGCATCCCGGTCGAGCGCGTCACCTTCAACGCCGTGACCAAGGATGCGGTGCAGAAGGCGCTGGCCAATCCGCGCCCGATCGACCAGGCGCTGGTCGACGCCTACCTCGCCCGCCGCGCCCTCGACTATCTCGTCGGCTTCACCCTCTCGCCGGTGCTCTGGCGCAAGCTCCCCGGCGCCCGCTCGGCCGGCCGCGTGCAATCGGTCGCGTTGCGCCTGGTCAGCGACCGCGAGCGCGAGATCGAGGCCTTCCGGGCACGCGAATACTGGTCGCTGGTCGCGACGCTCGCGACCGCCAGCGGCGCCACCTTCGACGCGCGCCTCAGCGGCGCCGACGGCAAGAAGATCACGCGGCTCGACATCGGCACAGGCGATGAGGCCGCGGCCTTCAAGGCCGCATTGGAGACCGCGCGATTCTCTGTCGCCGAAGTCGAGGCCAAGCCGGTCAGGCGCCACCCCCAGCCGCCTTTCCAGACCTCGACGCTGCAGCAGGAGGCCTCGCGCAAGCTCGGCATGGCCCCGGCCCGCACCATGCAGGTGGCACAGCGTCTCTATGAGGGCGTCGACATCGGCGGCGAGACCGTCGGCCTGATCACCTATATGCGTACCGACGGCGTCGACATGGACGGCTCGGCGATCACGGCGGCGCGGCGGGTCATCGGCAAGGAGTTCGGCGACAACTACGTGCCGGACGCTCCGCGCAAATACACGGTCAAGGCCAAGAACGCGCAGGAAGCGCACGAGGCCATCCGCCCGACCGATCTCGGCCGTCTGCCGGCGATGGTCTCGCGCCATCTCGAGCCGGAGCAGGCCAAGCTCTACGAGCTGATCTGGAAGCGCACCATCGCCAGCCAGATGGAATCGGCCTCGATGGAGCGCACCACGGTCGACATCGCCGCCCAAGTCGGCGCCCGCGCGCTCGAACTGCGCGCGACCGGTCAGGTCGTGCTCTTCGACGGCTTCCTGACGCTCTATCAGGAGAGCCGCGACGACGAGGAAGACGAGGACTCCAAGAAGCTGCCCCCGATGAAGGCCGGCGATCCGCTGGAGAAGCGCGCCATCGCCGCCGACCAGCATTTCACCGAACCGCCGCCGCGCTTCTCGGAAGCGAGCCTGGTCAAGCGCATGGAAGAGCTCGGGATCGGGCGCCCTTCCACCTATGCCGCGACGCTGGCGACGCTGCGCGACCGCGAATATGTCCGGATCGAGAAGAAGCGCCTCGTACCCGAGGACAAAGGCATGCTGGTCACGGCGTTCCTGGAGAGCTTCTTCAAGCGTTATGTCGAGTTCGACTTCACGGCGAGCCTGGAGGAGAAGCTCGATCTGGTCTCCAGCGGCGATGTCGACTGGAAGGTCCTGCTGCGCGAGTTCTGGGACGAATTCACCAAGTCGATCGGCGAGACCAAGGAGCTGCGCGTCGGCGACGTGCTCGAGGCGCTGAACGGTATCCTGGGTCAGCACGTCTTCCCGCAGCGTGCCGATGGCGGCGACCCGCGCAGCTGCCAGGTCTGCGGCACCGGCACGCTCTCGCTCAAGCTCGGCAAGTTCGGCGCCTTCGTCGGCTGCTCGAACTATCCCGAATGCCGATTCACCCGCCCGCTCACGGTGTCCGCCGCTGATGGCGAGGCGTCTGCCGAAGGCGGGCAGGCCGTCAATGGCGTCCGCATCCTCGGCAAGGATCCGGTCACCGATCTCGAAGTCACTGCGCGAGACGGTCGCTTCGGCCCCTATATCCAGCTTGGCGACGGCGAGAAGCCGAAGCGCTCAAGCCTGCCCAAGGGCCAGACCGTCGGCTCGCTGACGCTGGAGAAGGCGCTCGCCTTGCTCTCGCTGCCGCGCGAGGTCGCGAAGCATCCGACCAGTGGCGAGCCGATCCTCGCCGGCATCGGCCGATACGGACCTTACGTCCAGCACGGCAAGACCTACGCCAATATCGACAAGGAAGACGACATCCTCGAGATCGGCGCCAACCGCGCCATCGACCTGATCGTCGCCAAGGAGAGCGGCGCGGGTGGCCGCCGCTTCGGCAATGCCGCGGCGACACCGGGACGTGAGCTCGGCGAGCATCCGCAGGGCGGCAAGATGGAGGTCAGGGCCGGCCGCTACGGGCCCTATGTCGCCTGGGGCAAGGTCTACGCCACTCTGCCGAAAACGATGGCGCAGGAGAGCATCACCACCGAGCAAGCGATCGAACTGGTCAACGCCAAGGCGGCAGCCGGCGGTGGCACCAAAAGCAAGACGAAGGCGCCGGTCAAGAAGCCCGTGGCTGCTAAGAAGCCAGCGGCTGCCAAGAAGGCACCGGCGAAGGCCAAGAGCGCCAAGGCCAAGAAAGCCGGCGCCGCCGAGGGCTGAAGCCAGACACGGTTAACTCCGGATTCAATGCCTCCGCGTACCCTGCGGCGCCGCAACCGAACTAGCGGCCTGCGAGGGGACATCATGAAATCCATCAGGACCCAGATTCTGGGGCTGATCGCGATCGTCGCGGCCGGCGCCTTGGTTGCACTCGGCTGCGCCTTGCTAGCGATGACCCGCATCGACACGATGAACGACCGTTCGTCGCAGCAGAACCACATCG
This sequence comes from Bosea sp. 29B, assembly GCF_902506165.1. Lineage (NCBI taxonomy): Bacteria > Pseudomonadati > Pseudomonadota > Alphaproteobacteria > Hyphomicrobiales > Alloboseaceae > Allobosea > Allobosea sp. 29B. Next base: position 5,217,388 of record NZ_LR733817.1, on the reverse strand, counting down.
CCCTCGCCGCCGAAAGGCTCAATGCCGCGGTCAACCTGGTCGTCGCCGATTCCTATCTCGTCTACACCGCTCGCAACCCGCATTTCGCCGGCATCGCCGCGACGACGGTCGAGGGCGGCCTCGCCAGGGTCGAGGAACGTCGCAAGGATCTCGCCAAGCTCATCCCGCCGGCCGAGCGCGAGCGCATGGAGAAGATCAGCGCGCTGATCACTGAATTCGTCGCCATCAGGCTCGAGACGACGCGCATGGTCCGCGAAATCTCGGCCCGGGCGGCGGAAGCCTGGGGCAACAGCGACGCCAGCAAGAAAAACCGCGCGACGCTGCAGGAAGAGATCACTTCACTGAGCAGCTTCAACGAGACGCTCGCCAACGAGGTCGATGCAGCCTCGAGCGCCTTTTCGGAGCAGGTGCGGACCTGGCTGCCCGTCGCGCTGATCGTGGTGCTCGGCGGCGCGATCTTCGGCGCGCTGGTCTTCTCGCGGCGCTCGATCATCCGCCCTCTTGTCGACCTCGGCGGCACGATGAGCCGCCTGACGGCCGGCGAGACCCAGATCGAGGTGCCGCATACCAAGCGCCGCGACGAGATCGGCGAGATGGCCCGGGCAGTCTCGGTGCTGCGCCAGAGCACCGAGCAGGTCGCGCTGCTGCAGGAGCAGGAGCGCGCCGCCTCCGCCGCCCGGATCCGCTCGGCCGATGCGATGGCCTCGGTGGTGTCGGATGTCGGCGAGGTCGTCGCGGCAGCGGCTGCCGGCGATTTCTCGGCCCGGCTCCAGATCGATCATGGCGACGAGCAGATGCAGAAGCTGGTCGCCGGGATCAACGAGATCAATGCGGTGGTCGACAGCGCCACCACGGAGTTCGTCGCGGTGCTGCAGGCGCTTGCTGCCGGCGACCTGACCCATCAGGTGCCGACGGCCTATCACGGCCGCTTCGCCGAATTGAAGGATGCGATCAACGAGACGCTGTCGCGACTGTCGGCGACCGTCAGCACGATCCAGACCATGTCGGCGGATGTCGGCCTGTCGGCGCGCGAGATCAATATGGGAGCGGACGATCTCTCCAAGCGGACCGAGGAGCAGGCCTCCTCGCTGGAGGAGAGCGCCGCGACCACCGAAGAGCTGGCTGCCTCGGTCAAGGCCGCGGCCCAGGCCGCCCAGCAGGCGGTCCGCCAGGCCGGCGAAGCGATGCAGGTCGCACAGGCCGGCGGCACCATCGTCACCGACGCGGTCTCGGCAATGGAGCGCATCGAGCAGGCCTCGAAGAAAATCTCCGACATTACCCGCGTGATCGACGACATCGCCTTCCAGACGAATCTGCTCGCGCTCAATGCGGCGGTGGAAGCGGCGCGGGCCGGCGATGCCGGCAAGGGCTTTGCGGTCGTCGCTTCGGAAGTCCGCACGCTCGCCCAGCGCTCGGGCGAGGCCGCCAAGGACATCACCGGCCTGATCTCCTCTTCGAACACCGAGGTCGAAGCAGGTGTGAAGCTGGTTCGCCAGGCCGGTGATGCACTGACCCGCATCGTCTCCGCCTCGCAGAGCGTCCAGGCGACGGTCTCCGAGGTCGCTGCCGCCTCGAGCGAACAGGCCAACGGCATCGAGGAGATGAGCCAGACCGTCGCCCATATGGACGAGATGACCCAGGCCAATGCTGCGCTCGCCGAACAGAGCGCCGCCTCGGCCGGTGCGCTGTCGAGCAAGATCGGCGAGCTCAACGCCCTGGTCTCCGGCTTCCGGACCAATGAGAGCGCCGGCGCCGCCTCGCAACAGTCGGCTGCGCTCGTATCGGCCAGCGCTTCCGAGCCCGGACGGCTGCAGCAGCGTGCGGAAGCCGCCTTTGCCCAGCACAAGCCGGCACCGCGCCGCGACCGTGCAGCGCCTGCTCTCATGCCGGCCCCTGCCCGCAAGGTCGTCAATGCCCGTGGCGGCGACGCGGGCTGGGAAGAGTTCTGAAACAGACCATTCGGCGTGGGGCCGCGGCAACTGCGGGCCCCCGCGCGCTTTCTTGAACCGGGGCATGGTCGGGGCCAGCTGCACGCTGGCCCCTTTTTCGTTCGTCAGCGCCGCCTGATGCGCTGCAGATGGCAGATCTTGACCCGCCCGCTCCTGCCATCCGAATGCCAGGAGCAACCGGGATTGCGCGGCCGTCCTTCGTAGATGTGGTAGACGCCGCGGTTCCGGCGATCGAAGCGCTGGTTCGAGGCATCGTGCCCGCCGATGCGGACATTGTTGCCGAAACGCACTTCGGCGGCGGCCGGAGCGGCCACCGCCAGAGGGAGCGCCAGCGCGGCAAGCGCCAGCAGGCATGTCACAAGATTGGCCGGTCTCGTCATCCGCCGATCAGAGCAGCCGGGCCCCGACGGCGCAAGGCAGGCGGCGGCGCTTCAGCTCCGCCCGCCCACGACGACGAGCTGCTTGATCTCGCCGCGCAGGAAGGCCTGCAGGAAGCGGTCGTAGTCCTTGACCGAGACACAGCCATTCGAATCGCCACGCGGGCCGAGCAGGTAGTTGTGCACGAGCAAGCCGGCGCGGCCGAAGATCTTGCCGCTGCCGCCGACCGGATGCATGCGGATCGCGCGTACGCCGTGGAACAGAGCCTCGCGTTCGGTCAGATTATAGACATGCGGCGGCGTCGGTCCCTTCATCCGGACATGGACGAAGCGCAGGTCGTTCATCATCTCGCCGAGGCCGGAATTGGCCTCCAGCCGCTCGCCATTGGGCAGATGAACCACGCGGGCGCTGATGTCGTAGACCGCGGTCTTGCCGCTGGCAGCCGGCGTCGCCGACGACATGGGCACAGGCATGGGCGCCGGGGCGACAGTGAGGCCACTGCCGCGGCCGCTGCGCTGGGTGATGTCGTCCTGCGGCGCGGCATAGGCGAGACGTTCGCCGGAGCTCTGCGGCGCATTGGCATTCACGCCGAAGAGCTTCTCGAAGAAGGAGCGATTGTCGGGAGCAGGCTCGGCCTTGGCGACGACGTCCTTGCCCTGGCGCGTGGTCGCACGGACCGCAACACGCGGCTCGGGCGGCGTCGGCAGCTTGAGGTCGGACGGACGCGGCACAGGCCGCGGCGCGATCAGGGCGATCCGCGGTGCTTCGGCCGCGGGCTGGACAGCGATCGTGGTCGTCGCCACGCTCGGAGCGACAGGTTCGGACGGCGCGATCGAGCCGGTGGTTTCCGGATCGAACACGACGGCCTGCGGCGCCGACTGGAAGCGACCGGAGAGCGGCGCGCTCTCGGCGAGCGACTGTGCGACATAGCCAACGACGTAGCCGGGACGGAGCAGCGGTGTTGCGCCGTGGGCAGGGATCGGGTGCGCCAGTGCGTGCTTCTGGGCCGGCGGCAATGTCGCCGTGGCCTGCTCGGCCTGCCTGCCAGACCAGACCGACGCTCCCGCCATTGCGCTGGCGGCAACGGCCACGAGGACGCCAAGCCGGACGAAGGGGCTGCCGCGCCGGCGCTTCAGGCTATAGGAATAACCGGCAAACTTGTTCGAGCTACGCATACGCAACGCCTCGGGACACCGTGCAGGCTTCCCACTGAGGCGCAGCGCCCTACTCGTCTCGCCATCGCGCTCGATTGCGCCGGGCAGACCGCAGCGGCCTGTTCGTCAGTCTCGGGAGGCCCCAACCTCGTCTCCGCATTGAGCGCGAACCTGGTTAATTCCCGATGAATCGAAACAGTTTTACGAAATGCCGTTCGCGCTGCGGCCGGCATGGCCGCAGCGCGTTTCGATAGCCCGAATTTCCTCAGACCAGAGGCTTCAGGCCTGCCTCGATCGCCGCCCGCTTCGACTCCAGGAAAGGCGGCAGCGAAAGCCCCTCGCCCATGGTCTCGAAGGGCTCATCGGTGGCGAAGCCTGGCCCGTCGCTGGCGATCTCGATCAGCACCCCATTCGGCTCACGCAGATAGAGCGAGCGGAAATAGAAGCGATCGACCGGCCCGCTATTGGGATAGCCGGAGGCACGCAGCCGCTCGACCCAGGCGTCGTACTCCCCGAAGTTCGGCGTCCGCAGAGCCAGGTGATGGACGCCCCCGGCGCCTTCGCGGGCCGGAGCAAGACCGGGCTCGACCGCGACGTTGAGCTCGGCCGCCGGGCCGCCCTCGCCGATCCGGAAGACATGGATGTCGCCGGTGCCGTGGGCTGCATCGCGATAGTCCGCGATCCGCTCCAGCCCGAGCAGCTTGGTCAGGACAAGCTCGGTCCGCTCGATCTGCGGCACCGAGATCGTCACCGGACCAAGGCCACGGATCTGATGCTCGGCCGGAACCGGGCTCTTCTCCCAGGCGACGAAGGGGATTGCGCCGCCATCGACGACGAACGTCAGGCGCTGGCCCTCCGGATCCTCGAAATCGATGATGGCGCGGCCATTGAGCAGGCGCGTGTCGGAGACCGCGACGCCCGCCGCCGTCAGCCGCTCGCGCCAGAAGTCGAGCGAAGCTTCGCTCGCGACCCTGAGCGAGGTCCGGGTAATCGAGTTGGTACCGCGCCGGGCAGGAGACGTTGGCCAGTCGAAGAAGGTCAGGTCGGTTCCGGGCGAGCCGGCGCCGTCGGCGTAGAACAGGTGATAGGCAGACGTGTCGTCCTGGTTCACCGTCTTCTTGACCAGGCGCAGGCCGAGCGTCTCGACATAGAAGCGCCGGTTCTGCGCGGCCTGGGCGGTGATGGCGGTGACGTGGTGGATGCCGGTGAGCTGCATGATACGGACCCCTTGGTTGCGCGCTTCATCTGACGAAGCGCTTGCGTTGCCCACCAAGATAGTCCTTGCGCCTGCGCCATAAAGACGGTTCTCATCCAATCATAAATTGCAAGAATGCAATGATTTGGCTTATTTCGTCGTCGGCGACGATTGCTTGGGCATGCTGCTCTTGTCACCCGGTGACGGCGGCGTGGTGCAATCCTGTGGCTTGTTCTTGCAGTCGTAGACCATGGTCGGCGCGGCCGACTGCCCGGCCTGTCCCGCCGAAGGCAGGATCATGTTCTGGCCCTTGTCGACCTGGCTCGGATGCGTGGTGTTGGGTCCGACACCGGAATTGTCGGGCGTCTTGCTGGTCTGCGGTGTCTGCGCGGCAGCGGCTACAGTGAGCACGGCCGTCGTCAGCAAGGCGAGCATCGTCGGCCTGGCAATCATGGCGAATCTCCGAACCTGATCAATGAGTTCGGAGATCAACCCGCCATGGCGCGATCAGGTTCCACCTACTCTGCCGCCCGCGCAATCGGAGCCACCAGCTCACCGCCATGCCGGCTCGGCTTGGCCTTGAGCTTGAGGTCCTGGAGCTCCTCGCGCTCGCGGGGCGTGTTGCGCATGAGCTGGTCCTTGCCGGGCTGGTATTGCACCGGCTGGGCGACATCCGCCCCGTACCAGGCGGCGGCCCTGAGCACGAAGGACGGGTCGGCCAGATGCGGCCTGCCGAGCGCGACGAGGTCGGCGCGGCCGGCGGCGACGATGGTGTTGGCCTGGTCGGCCGTGGTGATGGCGCCGACGCACATGGTCGCGACGCCGGCCTCGTTGCGGATGCGGTCGGCGAACGGGGTCTGGAACATGCGGCCATAGAGCGGCCGCGCCCGGGGCGTGGTCTGCCCGGTCGAGACGTCGACGAGGTCGCAGCCGGCCTCAGCGAAAGCCTCGGAGATCGCAACCGAATCCTCGGCGCTGATGCCGCCCTCCTGCCAATCGGTCGCCGAGATGCGCACCGACACCGGCTTATCCGCCGGCCAGAATTCGCGAAGCGCGGCAAAGACTTCCAGCGGGAAGCGCAGGCGGTTTTCGAGCGAGCCGCCATACGCGTCGCTGCGCTGGTTGGTCAGCGGCGAGAGGAAGCTCGCGAGCAGGTAGCCATGGGCGCAGTGCAGTTCGAGCATGTCGAAGCCGGCGCGCAGGCCGCGCTCCGCTGACGCGACGAAATCCGCCTTCACCCGGTCCATGTCGAGGCGGGTCAGTTCGCGCGGCACCTGGCTCTCCGGATAGTACGGCAAGGGCGAGGCCGAGACGATCGGCCAGGCGCCCTCGGCGAGCGGGCGGTCCATGCCGTCCCACATCAGCTTGCTCGCGCCCTTGCGCCCCGCATGGCCGAGCTGCAGGCAGATCTTCGCCGCCGAGTTGCCGTGGACGAAGTCGACGATGCGCGTCCAGGCCGCTTCCTGCTCGTCATTGTAGAGGCCGGTGCAGCCGGGGGTGATGCGGGCGTCGGCGGCAACGCAGGTCATCTCGGTGAAGACGAGCCCTGCCCCGCCGATGGCGCGCGCGCCGTAATGCATCAGGTGCCAGTCGCCCGGCAGGCCATCCTGCGCGGAATACTGGCACATCGGCGAGACGACGAAGCGGTTCGCCACCTTCATCTCGCGCAGGGAGAAGGGCTGGAAAGCCGGCGGCACCGGCGTGCCGTCGCGGCGCGTCGCCTGGTCGGCGCCGAGATCGTCGGCAACCAGCCTGTCGATCGCCGCGACGAAGTCCGGCGCGCGCAGGGCAAGGTTGTCGTAGGTGATCGCCTTGGAGCGCGTCATAAGGCCGAAGGCGAAGCGCAGCGGCTCGAAATCCCAGAAGCGCTTGAGCTGCTCGAACCAGACCAGCGAGACGTCGGCGGCGTGCTGGGTCTTCTCAACCTCCTCGCGCCGCCCGGTCTCGAAACCGGCGAGCGCCGCCTTGACGTCGAGCCCGGCCCGATGGAAGGCGCGATGCAGCGCGATCGAATCCTCCATGGCGAGCTTGGTGCCGGAGCCGATCGAGAAATGCGCCGTCGCCTTGGCGTCGCCGAGCAGAACGACATTGTCGACCACCCAGTTGCTGCAGCGGATCATCGGGAACTGCCGCCAGAGCGAGCGGTTGGTGATCAGCCGGTGGCCCTGCAATTCCTCGGCGAAGACCTGTTCGAGGTAAGCGGCCGTGGCGGCCTCATCGAGGCCGTCCAGCCCGGCGCGGGCGAAGGTCTCGGGGTCGGTCTCCAGCACCCAGGTCGATTGCCCCGGCTCGTACTGGTAGCAATGGGCGATGAAGACGCCGTGCTCGGTCTGCTTGAAGAAGAAGGTGAAGGCGTCGAAAGGCCGGGTCGAGCCCATCCAGACGAAGCGGTTCGGCCTGAGGTCAACCTCAGGTGCGAAGCGCTTGCGGTCTCCTTCGCGGATGCGGCTGTTGATGCCGTCGGCGGCGACGACGAGGTCGTAATCGCGCTTGAGCGCGGCGACATCCTCGATCTCCTGCGAGAAGACCAGCTTGACGCCGACCTGACGCGCCCGTTCCTGCAGCAGCGTCAGGAGTGTGCGGCGCGAGCAGCCGCAGAAGCCGTTGCCGGGCACGCGACGCACCGTGCCTTTGAAATGGATCTCGATATCGTCCCAATAGGCGAAGCTGCGGACGATCGCCTCATAGCTCGGCAGGTCGGCCGCCTTGAACAGGTCGAGCGTCTGGTCGGAGAAGACGACGCCGAAGCCGAAGGTGTCGTCGGGGCGGTTGCGCTCGAAGACGGTCACGTCGAGCGCCGGCCAGTCCCGCTTCATCAGCAGCGCGTAATAGAGACCTGCCGGCCCGCCGCCCACCACCGCAATGCGCATGACGCTCTCCCTAGCTCACGAAATCATTTTAAACCTAAAATAATTTTGGCTCAAGCCCTGACTGATCGGCCACATTACCGACCACGACACAGGCCGGTCGAGTCAACCCAAAAGCCGTATAATCTGTTGTCATATCGACGATATTTGTGCTCATGCCCATATCTCACTCTCCCTCTTGCAAAATGTTTCAGACCTAAAATATATTGACTGACAAGAGGGAGTGAACGGCATGGCATCGGCTCTGGCGGGACAGCATGCCCTGGTGAGCGGCGGCGGACGCGGCATCGGCCGCGCCATCGCCTCCACCCTGCGCCAGGCCGGCGCCCGCGTCTCGATCATCGGCCGCAATGACGACATCCTGCAACAGGCTGTGCTCGACGGCGCGGCAGATGCCGCCCATTCCGTCGACGTGACCAATGAGAGCGCCGTGAGCGAGGCGATGGCTGGGCTCGCGGCAGGGCAGCCTTTCGACATCGTCGTCGCCAATGCCGGCGCAGCCGAGAGCGCGAGCTTCCAGCGCAGCGATACGCAGCTGTTCCGGCGCATGGTCGAGATCAACCTGATCGGCACGGTCAATTGCTTCCGGCCGGCCCTGCCCGCCATGACCCAGCGTCGCTCCGGCCGGCTGATCGCGATCGCCTCGACCGCGGGGCATCGCGGCTATGCTTATGTCTCGGCCTATGTCGCGGCCAAGCATGCGGTGGTCGGCCTTGTGCGCTCGCTGGCGCTTGAGACCGCGCGCAGCGGCGTCACCGTCAACGCCGTCTGCCCCGGCTATACCGACACCGACATGGTCGCCGGCAGCCTGAGCACGATCGTCGCCAAGACCGGCAAGAGCCGTGACGAGGCGCTGGCCGAGCTGACCAAGGACAATCCGCAACATCGGCTGATCACGCCGGAGGAAGTCGCGGCCGCCGTCCTCAATCTCTGCGGCCCACAAAGCCGCGGCATCACCGGGCAATCCATCCTGATCAATGGCGGGGAGTTCTGACCATGGAGATCCCGTCCAACGCCCCCCTGCTCGATCGCGAGACCAAAGCCAGCGAACGCCCCGGCGACCACAAGGATGAGCTTAGGCTCTGGCTGCGGATGCTGACGTGCTCGACCCTGATCGAGAGCGAGATTCGCACTCGCCTTCGCGAGGAGTTCAAGACGACGCTGCCGCGCTTCGACCTGATGGCGCAGCTCGAAAAATCGACGACAGGCATGACCGTCGGCGAGGTCTCGCAGCGGCTGATGGTCTCGAACGGCAATGTCACCGCCGTCGTCGCCGGCCTGCTCACCGACGGGCTGGTCGACAAGCGCCCGGCGGCGCAGGACCGGCGCGTCCAGGTGCTGACGCTGACCGCCCAGGGCCGGCGCGCCTTCAAGGCGATGGCCGAGCGCCATGAGGACTGGATCGCCGAGCTCTTCGCCGGCCTCGGGCCGGCCGAGATCGGCCAGCTCTTCCGCCTGCTCGGTGGGGTCAAGACCTCGCTGCACCAGGCCATCAGCAATCGCCAGAACGGCACGCCGTCCACGGCGGGAGAGAACGAATGACCAGCGCCAACCCTGTCACCCTGCCGCTCTCCGGCTTCACGCCGCAGCATTTCCAGCTCTCGATCGCCGGCAAGGTCGCGACCGTGACGCTGAACCGGCCGGAGAAGAAGAACCCGCTGACGTTCGAGAGCTATCGCGAGCTGACCGATTTCTTCCTGGCGGCGCAGAAGGAGGAAGCGGTCAAGGCGATCGTGGTCACCGGCGCCGGCGGCAACTTCTCCTCGGGCGGCGACGTCTTCGAGATCATCGGGCCGCTGGTCGCGATGGACACCAAGGACCTGCTCAAGTTCACCCGGATGACCGGCGAGCTGGTCAAGACGATGCGCGCCTGCCCGCAACCCATCGTCGCCGCGATCGACGGCATCTGCGCCGGTGCCGGCGCGATCATCGCCATGGCCTCGGACCTGCGCCTCGGAACGGCCGAGACCAAGATCGCCTTCCTGTTCAACCGTGTCGGCCTCGCCGGCTGTGACATGGGCGCCTGCGCAATGCTGCCGCGCATCATCGGCCAGGGCCGCGCCGCCGAGCTGCTCTATACCGGCCGGGTGCTCAGGGGCGAGGAAGCCGAGCGCTGGGGCTTCCTCAACCGGCTGATCGCGCGCGATTCCGTCCTCGCTGAGGCGCAGGCGCTCGCCGCCGAGCTCGCCGACGGGCCGACGTTCGCCAACGCCATGACCAAGCGCATGCTCGAGATGGAATGGGCGATGTCGGTCGAGTCCGCGATCGAGGCGGAAGCGGTGGCGCAGGCGCTGTGCATGCAGACCGAGGATTTCGCCCGCGCCTATCACGCCTTCGCCGAGAAGCGGAAACCGGTGTTCGAGGGCAACTGAGATGGCTTCGCTCGGCATCGGCATCCTTGGCGACACGCTCGACTGGCCGTTCTTCGAGGCGCATCACCGCGACTTCGCGCAGCAGCTCTCCACCTGGGCCGACGCCACCTTGCCCGGCCTGCCGCATGACGATGTCGACGAGGCCTGCCGCGCCCGGGTGAAGGCGCTGGGCGAGGCTGGTTTCCTCAGGGCGGCTGTGCCCGCCGAATATGGCGGTCTGCATGCCGCGCTCGATGTGCGCACGCTCTGCCTCGCCCGCGAGATCCTCGCTGCCCGCGACGGACTCGCCGACTTCGCCTTTGCCATGCAGGGGCTCGGCACCGGCTCGATCAGCGTCGCCGGCTCGCCCGAGATGAAGGCGCGCATCCTCCCGGCTGTGGCGCGCGGCGACAGGATCGCCGCCTTTGCCCTCTCCGAGAAGGAAGCCGGCTCCGACGTCGCTGCCCTGGCGACCACGGCGACGCCGGACGGCAATACGCATGTCCGGATCGACGGCGAGAAGACCTGGATCTCGAATGGCGGCATCGCCGACCATTACGTCGTCTTCGCCCGCTCCGGCGAGGCGCCGGGCGCGCGCGGCCTCTCGGCCTATCTGGTCGAGGCCGATACGCCCGGCCTCTCGATCGCCGAGCGCATCGACGTGATCGCGCCGCATCCGCTCGCGACCCTGCGTTTCGACGGCTGCCGCATCCCCGTCGCGAATCGCATCGGCGGTCCCGGCGACGGCTTCAAGGTCGCGATGGCGACGCTCGACATCTTTCGCTCGACGGTCGGCGCCGCGGCGCTCGGCTTCGCGCGCCGCGCGTTGCACGAGACGGTCTCGCACGCGAAGAACCGCAAGCTCTTCGGCGGCACGCTCGGCGACCTCCAGCTTTCGCAGGCGGCGATCGCCGACAGCGCGACCGAGGTCGATGCTGCCGCCCTCCTCGTCTACCGCGCCGCCTGGACCAAGGACCGGGGCGCGGCCCGCGTCACCCGCGAGGCGGCGCTGGCCAAGCTGGTCGCGACCGAGAACGCCCAGAAGGTGATCGACCGCGCCGTGCAAATCCATGGCGGGCTCGGCGTCACCCGCGGGGTCAAGGTCGAGGAACTCTACCGCGAGATCAGGGCGCTCAGGATCTACGAGGGCGCCAGCGAGGTGCAGAAGGTCGTGATCGCGCGCGACCTGCTGAAATAGGCGCGAGCATCGTCCGCAAACGGGGGAGCCGGCTTTGCGACAGGACCATGCTCGAAAAATAGACCAGGGGAACGAGATGGGTACCGCAGATCTCATGCGGTCGGGACATGTGGACTCCTTCGCGCGGGAAAACCTGCCGCCGCGCGCGAGCTGGCCGCGCCTCGACCTTGCAGCCGCCGGGCTGAGCTATCCGGAGCGACTGAACGTCGTCACCGAATTCGTCGATCGCCATGTCGCCGAAGGGCGTGGTGCTCGCGATGCGGTGATCGGCCCGAGCGAGACCTGGAGCTATCAGGCGCTCGCCGAAATCGTGAACCGCATCGCCAACGTGCTCACCCGTGATCTGGCCATGGTGCCCGGCAATCGGGTGCTGCTGCGCGCCGCCAACACGCCGATGATGGTCGCGACCTATTTTGCGGTGCTGAAGGCCGGCGGCGTCGTGGTCGCGACCATGCCGATGCTCCGCGCCGGCGAGCTCGCCTATCCGATCCGCAAGGCGAAGATCGGGCTGGCGCTCTGCGACGTGACGCTGGTCGATGAACTCAAGGCCGCACAACAGCTTGCGCCGGAACTCTCGACCATCGTCACATGGGGCGATGGTGTACTCGAAGGCCTCATGGGCAAAGCCGGCTACGAAGTCTTCGAGCCGGCTGACACGGCGCAGGACGATGTCTGCCTGATCGCCTTCACCTCGGGCACGACCGGCGAGCCCAAAGGCACGATGCATTTCCAGCGCGACCTGCTGGCGATCTGCGACGCCTATGGCGCACGCGTGCTGCAGGCTGCTCCGGACGACCGCTTCATCGGCTCGCCACCGCTCGCCTTCACCTTCGGGCTCGGCGGCATCGTGCTCTTCCCCTTGCGGATCTGCGCCGCCTGCATCCTGCCGGCCAAGGTCGCGCCGGCCGATCTGGCCGAGGCGATCGAGCGCTACCGGGCGACGGTCTGCTTCACCGCGCCCACCGCCTATCGCGCCATGCTCGGCAAGCTCGGCGAGCGTGACCTGTCATCGCTGCGCATCTGCGTCTCGGCCGGCGAGGCCTTGCCGAAGGCGACCTTCGATGCCTGGCAGCAAGCGACCGGGCTGCCATTGATGGACGGCATCGGGGCGACCGAGATGCTGCACATCTTCATCGGCGCGCCGCGCGACAGGATCCGGCCGGGCTCGACCGGCCTGCCGGTGCCCGGCTACGAGGCGAAGATCGTCGACGAGGACGGCAAGGAGGTGCCTGACGGCACGCCGGGGCGCCTCGCCGTGCGCGGCCCGACCGGCTGCCGCTACCTCGCCGACCCGCGGCAGGCCAAATACATCCTCGACGGCTGGAACGTCACCGGCGACACCTATCTGCGCGATGCCGACGGCTATTTCTGGTATCAGGCCCGCTCCGACGACATGATCATCTCAGCCGGCTACAACATCGCCGGGCCGGAGGTCGAGGCCTGCCTGCTGACGCATGCGGCGGTGGCCGAATGCGGCGTCGTTGGTGCGCCCTGCCCCGAACGCGGCCAGATCGTGAAGGCCTACGTATTGCTGCGCGAGGGCTTCACTGGCGATGCCGCGCTGGCCAAGGCGCTGCAGGACCATGTCAAGGCATCGATCGCGCCCTACAAGTACCCACGCGCCATCGCCTTCGTGACAACCCTGCCCAAGACCTCTACCGGGAAGCTGCAGCGTTTCGCCCTGCGCGAGATCGCGCGCCAGGAAGCCTCGGCTTCCTGATCATCATTTGAGAAAGACCACGCCCATGACCAGCGGCATCCCGCCCTCCGATTCCGCTTCGCGCCGCGCCCGCGCCGTCCTGCCCGAAGGCTGGCCGCAGCCGCGCGGCTATGCCAACGGCATGGTCGCCGAAGGCAAGGTGCTGGTAACCGGCGGTCTCGTCGGCTGGGACGTCCAAGGCGTCTTCGCCAAGGGCTTCGTCGCGCAGGTCGGCCAGACGCTCGCCAACATCAAGGCGGTGGTCGAGGCCGGCGGCGGCAAGGTCGAGGACATCGTACGCCTGACCTGGTACGTCACCGACATCGAGGCCTATCGCAACAGCCTGGCCGAGCTCGGCCCGGCCTATCGCGCCAATTTCGGTCGGCATTTCCCGGCCATGGCGGTGGTCGCCGTCGCCGCTCTGGTCGAGCCCGAGGCGATGGTCGAGATCGAGGCGACGGCGGTGCTGCCGGGCTGAGCGGCCGCTCCGGCGTGGTTTCCAGCGCGCTAGGAATTTACCAAGAATTAGCCACGATACTCGACCGCGCCGCTAATCCGGGCGGTGAATCGTCAGGAGTATCGCATGACGAGTATCAGCGGCGCTGGGGGCTTTCGCCCGCCACCGCCAGGAAAGCCGAGCTTCGACAAGCTCGACGGCAATAGCGACGGGGTGCTCAACCTCGCCGAATTCTCCGCCGGCGCGCCGAAGGGCGCCGACAGCGCCAAGACAGAGAAACTGTTCAAGGCGATGGACACCGACCAGGACGGCTCGGTCAGCAAGGCGGAATCGGACGCCTTCAAGGCGAAGGCGGAGAAGGCCGACCAGCAGATGCAGGCACTCCTGCTGATGCTCCAGTCGGATACGGCCAACGCCAAGACGACGGGCAAGACCGACGCCAAGGATGGCGAGGACAAGAACTACTTCGCCAAGCTCGATGCCGATTCAGACGGCAGCGTCGCCAAGGACGAATTCCTGAAGGCGGTCGCCCCGGACGGAGACAGCTCGAACGGCCTGCTCAGCCGCCTCTTCGCCGCGATGGATGCGGACAAGGACGGCAAGATCTCCAAGGAGGAGATGGCCGACTTCAAGAAGCAGATGGAAGAACGCGCCTCGCATCGGCCGCCTCCGCCACCGCCGCCGGCGGAGATCAGCGGCGCGTCCGAGGCCTATGGCCAGACCTACCAGCTCGGAGCACGTGCTTCTGCTGGCGCGACTTATTCCCAGGCGGCCTAGCCACCGCTTGCGCAACGCCGGGCCGGCAGAAGGCCGTCCGGCGCTCTTCGGATTTCGCCCTTCAGATGCCCGCCCCGTCATAGAGTGAAGGCGGCGCCTTCTTTGCCCACAAGCGAGCATGCAGGCCCTTCAGCAGCGGCCGCAACGCGATTCGCCGAGTGCCAGCACGGCCGCGAGACCCCACTGCTCCGTCGACAGCGCCACGACGGCGAAGACGAACACTCCGCTCGCCAGGCGCCAGCTCATCGCCTCGAACCAGGCGCGACGTTCCTGCGCACCACGCCAGCCGACGAAACGCAGAGCCACGCGGACGGCAGCGCCCGTTTCGGCAATCGAACGAGCCTTGTTCGGAGCTGTGCGGGTCTCGACGAAGCCGAAGGCGACCGTCTGGTTGCTGAGCCTGTCGATGAGGATGAAGCCGCCGAGTTCGCGGCTATGGGTGTAGTCGAGCACTGCGAGCGGCCGGTCGAGCGTCAGCGTCGCCAGGCCGATGCCGTTCATCGCCAGGTTCTCCGCCGGCGCTTCGGCATAGCTTTCGATATCGACGCTGTGGTGCAGCCGCACGATCTGGGCGTTGGCATTCGCGGTGGCGAGCTTGAGGATGAACTCGCCGCCTTCGCGCAAAGCCGCCTCGCCGGTCCAGAGCAGCCGCGCCTGCAATTCCTGCTTCACCACCGGGGCATGCACGACCGAGGCGATGACGTCGCCGCGCGAGATGTCGATCTCGTCCGAGAGCGTGATCGTCACCGACTGGCCGGCGCTCGCCTGCGAGACGTCGCCGGACGGAGCGAGGATGCGCGCGATGGTGCTGCGACGGCCGGAGGGCAATGCCGCGACCGCATCGCCGACGCGCAGCCGCCCGCGCGCGACCGTGCCGGCGAAGCCGCGGAAATCGAGATCGGGCCGATTGACCCATTGCACTGGGAGGGCGAAGCCGGCTTCGATTTCCGCCTCGGCGACGACCACGACGGATTCGAGCAGAGGCAGCAGCGCCGGCCCGCGGTACCAGGGTGTCAGCCTGGAGAGGCTGGTGACGTTCTCGCCGTCGCGGGCCGAGACCGGGACGAAGTCGATGCTGGCGAACCCCAGGCCCGCGACCGCCTTGCGGTAGTCCTGCTCGATCTGGCGGAAGACCGCCTCGTCATAGCCGACCAGATCCATCTTGTTGACGGCGACGACGATATGGCGGACGCCGACCAGCGAGACGATGAACGAGTGCCGGCGCGTCTGCGGCAGCAGGCCCTTGCGGGCGTCGATCAGGATGATGGCGAGGTCGGCGGTCGAAGCGCCGGTCGCCATGTTGCGGGTATACTGCTCGTGGCCAGGTGTGTCGGCGACGATGAAGCTGCGCTGATCGGTCGAGAAATAGCGATAGGCGACATCGATGGTGATGCCCTGCTCGCGCTCGGCCGAGAGACCGTCGACAAGGAGGGCGAAGTCCGGCGCCGCGCCCTGCGTGCCGAATTTGCGGGAATCGCTGTCGAGCGCGGTGAGCTGGTCGTCGAAGACTGCGCCGGCCTCGTAAAGGATGCGGCCGATCAGCGTCGACTTGCCGTCATCGACGGAACCGCAGGTGATAAAGCGCAACAAAGCGCGAGCGCTGCCCTCGGTGCGTTGGCTCTGGTCGTTGGCGGGATGCGGCTGGCCGGCCGGAGCGGGCTGGCCCTTCAACTTCGCGAGCGCCGCCATCAGAAATAGCCTTCCTGCTTCTTCTGCTCCATCGAGCCGGAGCCGTCATGGTCGATGACCCGACCCTCGCGCTCGGAGGAGCGTGACGCCCGCATCTCGGCGATGATGTCGGTGAGGTTCGCCGCCTCGCTCTCGACCGCCCCGGTCAACGGGTAGCAGCCGAGCGTGCGGAAGCGGACCATGCGGGTTTCAAGCTTCTCGCCGGGCAGCAACTCCATGCGCTCGTCGTCACGCATGATCCAGGCGCCGTTGCGGCGGACCACCGGACGCGGCGCGGCGAAATACAGCGGCACGACCGGGATGTTCTCGAGCGCGATGTAGTCCCAGACGTCCTTCTCGGTCCAATTGGAGAGCGGGAAGACGCGGAAGCTCTCGCCCTGGGCCTTGCGCGTGTTGAACAGCCGCCAGGGCTCCGGCCGCTGGTTCTTCGGATCCCAGCGGTGCTGGGCCGAGCGCAGCGAGAACACACGCTCCTTGGCGCGGCTCTTCTCCTCGTCGCGACGGGCGCCACCGAAGGCCGCGTCGAAGCCGTATCTGTCGAGGGCCTGCTTCAGCCCTTGCGTCTTCATCACGTCGGTATGGAGCCGCGAGCCGGAGGCGAACGGATTCACGCCGGCGCGTACACCTTCCTCGTTGACATGCACGATCAGGTCGAGCCCGAGCCGGCTGGCGGTCTGGTCGCGGAAGGCGATCATATCCCGGAACTTCCAGGTCGTATCGACATGAAGCAGCGGGAATGGCGGCTTGCCGGGGTAGAAGGCCTTCATGACGAGATGCAGCAGGACAGCGGAGTCCTTGCCGATCGAATAGAGCAGCACAGGCTTCTCGCAGGTCGCGGCGACCTCGCGGATGATGAAGATCGCCTCGGCTTCGAGCTTCTGCAGATGACTGAGCTGGATCACGCCAAAACCTCCGCGGCCGGCTTCGACCGCACCAACCGGCCGTCCGGGCCGACATGCAGGCCGCACTCCTTGGCGGCTTCCTCTTCCCACCACCAGCGCCCGGCCCGCTCGGGCTCGCCCGGCTGGATGGCGCGGGTGCAGGGCTGGCAGCCGATCGAGAGGAAACCCTTCTCATGCAGCGGGTTCAGTGGAACGTCTTGCTCGCGGGCGAAGGCCAGCGCCTGGTCGCGCGACCAGTCGAGCAGAGGGTTCAGCTTGATCAGGCCGCGCTCCCGGTCGGCCTCAGCGAGTGCGACGCCACCCCGCGCGGCCGACTGGTCGGCACGCAGGCCGGTGATCCAGGCGGCAGCTCCGGCGAGCGCTCGGCCGAGCGGCTCGACCTTGCGGACATTGCAGCAGGCCTTGCGGGCCTCGATGGAATTGTAGAAGCCGTTGATGCCGTGGCCGAGCACGAAGGCCTCGACAGCGTCATGACGCGGATAGAACGGCGTGATCGTGATGCCGTAGCGCGCCTCGGTCTCCGCCCAGAGCGCATGGACTTCGCCGAAGAGCCGGCCGGTATCGAGCGTGACGATCTCGATCGGCAGGTTCTGCGTCGCGATCAGGTGAGTGACGACCTGGTCTTCGAGGCCGAAGCTGGTGGTGAAGACGAGGCGGCCTGCGATCTGCCGCACCAATCCTGCGAGGCGCTCGGCTGCATCCGACGTTCCGAACGCAGCGTTGAGGTTTTCGGCCTGGTCCTGCAACTCGAACATGTGCTTGCTCTGCGCAGGCGAGGCCGACGCGGACAGCTCGATGCCGCCCTCGCCTGCCGCCACCTGCCGTACCAACGGTCAGTGGGATGTTCTGTAAATCGAACAATCCACATATAACCTGAATGCCGGCCAATCAATTTACATCAGATAGCGTGAATTTTCTTATTTCGAGGAAGAAGGAGAATATCCTTCCTGCTCCACGTACTCCGCATCGTACTCACAGGCGCGTCTGAGCCGTTGCGATAGGAACTTTCGCTTCGGCTCCTGCGTTGAATGGACATGCAGGCTGGCCCTGCGACGCAACAGGGGGAATGCCGTGGCACATTCCGCGAACCAGGCGGTGGAGAGCTTGCGCAAGGAGCAGCGCGAGCAGCGCAAGGACGAGAAGAAGGCGGGCGGCAAGGGAGACCGTCAGCTCGACCGGGCGCTGGAGGACACCTTTCCCGCCAGTGATCCAGTCGCACCGGAAAGCCCGACCAAGCCCGGCGCGCCCGAGCGCCGGAGCTGATGCTGACAGGCTCCGTTGTGGACGCAGCTACTCTCCCCATCTCGGCTGGACGAGATGGAGATGACAATGCCTGAGCGCGCCAGAGTGGATGCCTTCATCGCCGCAGTGGTCAGCGGCGACCATGTCGGCGCCATCCGCGATTTCTACACCGACGACGCGACCATGCAGGAGAACGCCAACGAGCCGCGCCGCGGCCGCGAGGTTCTGATGGCGCATGAGGCGCGGGCGCTGGAGCGGCTCAACAAGATGCACACGCATCCGCCCGTCGCGGTGCTGGTCGACGGAGACCATGTCGTCGTACGCTGGATCTTCGACGCGATCGACAAGACAGGCGTGACGCGCCGGCTCGAAGAGCTCGCCTTCCAGCGCTGGCGCGGCGACCGCATCGCCGAAGAGCGCTTCTTCTACGATACCGGAAGCGCCTGGCAGGTGGTCGGGTAGGCCGGCTCAGAACCACTTCGGACCCGGCAGTCCACTTAGCCCTCATCCTGAGGAGCGATCGTAGATCGCGTCTCGAAGGATGGTCCAGCTGGTTCCGGAGCCTCCTGGAGCATCCTTCGAGACGCCGCTGCGCGGCTCCTCAGGATGAGGGCTGAGAAAGCTGCTGACTTGCCCTCAACGCAACCCGCTCGGCCCGACCGTCAGCTTGTCGCCGGTCTGGATGAATTTCAGCGGGTTGCGCGCCTCGTCCGACAGCCGCGTCTCGTAATGGAGATGCGGCCCGGTCGAGCGGCCGGTCGAGCCGACGCGGCCGATGACCTGGCCGGCGGCGACGAGTTGGCCTTCCTTGACGTCGAAGGCCGAGAGGTGGCCATAGCGCGTGGTGACGCCATTGCCGTGGTCGAGCTCGACGAGATTGCCATAGCCGCCGGCGACCTCGGCGCGCAGCACCTTGCCTGCCCCCGCGGCGCGGACCGGTGTGCCGGTCTCGCCACGGAAATCCATGCCGGCATGCATCGCAGTGCCGCCAGTGAACGGATCGCTGCGCGGGCCGAAATTGCTGGTCGTGCTGTCGTCGCCTTCGAGCGGGCGCTGGAACGGCACGATCGCCGCCAGGTCGCGCCAGCGGCCGAAGACCGCCCTCGCCTCGCCGAGCTGCATCAGCGCATGCTCGAATGTGCCGGGCTTCACCGTTATCGGGATGAGCGGACCGCCCATGCCCGGCCGGCCCGGCGGCAGCTTGACCTTGGCCGGGTCGAGCCCGATCTCGGTCAGCGCCGTCTTCACCTCCTGCACGCGGCCGACGAGCTGGCGCCCGAGCGCCGGGAGCTGCTGGTTCTGACCGTTCTGCACCCGGTCGAGCGACTGGCCGAGGATGACGATGCGCTGGTCGAGCGACATGGTCTCGGCTGCCTTGACCGCCGCCGCCACCTGCCGGCGCTGCTGCGCCAGCACGGCGGGATTGACGCGGTCGAGCACGTTCTGACCGTCGGCGAACTGGTTGCCGCCCGGCGCCTGCGCGCCGCCCTGCGGCAAGATCGGGCCGACGGCTTGGCCGGTCAGCGCGCCGAGCAGGGCCTGGCGGGCCTCCAGCTCGATCTGGCGGGTGATCAGGTCGGCGAGCTGGTCGCCCGCCTTGCCGGAGGCGGCTGGCTGGCCCGGCTGCGCCGGCAGGCCGGGTGAATTGCCGGAGGCGACGATCGCGCTCACGAGCCGGCGCTGCAGCGCCTTGAGCTTCTCGTCATAGCTGCTCTGCAGGATGGCCTGCTCCTGCTGGAGCGCGGCGACGCGGCTCTTCTCCTCATAGAGCAGATAGCCGGTGACCCCGGCGCCGATGATGGCCAGCACGGCGAGCGACCAGGGCAACAGGCCCCCACGTCCAGATCCCGATCGTCCGCCGCCGCTGCGTGGACGCCGCGGCGTGTTGCTCTCCGGCTGGAGAGAGGTCGTGCTGGCGGCCTCGTCGGGCCGTCGTTTCAGGCGAACCGGTTGCACGTCTCTGTTTCCGCTCCGATCGCACGGCGCAAGTATATCTCAAACTGAGATCGGCGGCGATACTTTCGCTGAGCCCGGCCTCTGCTCCATCACCGTGGAGCCCTGCGACCAAGCAATCCAGCGCGGCCGGACGCTGCCGCCCTGGATTGCTTCGCTTACGCTTGCGATGACGATCGCGTAGGCCGCTCGTCAACTGCAGGCGTAGTGGAAGGCGCCGTCCTCGATCGTGACCTTCGCCTCGGTCAGCGGCTTCTTCTCCAATTGCAGGTTGAGGATGCTGCGCGAGAGCGCCGGCAGCATCGAGTTGGTGATGATGTTGTCGATCATGCGCCCGCCCGAATCCGGGTCGTTGCACTGGGCGACGATGTGCTCGACCACCGCGTCGTCATAGGTGAAGGCGGCGTTGTGATTGTCGCGCAGGCGCTTGCCGATACGCCCGAGCTGCAGCCTGACGATGCCACCAAGCATCTCGCCGGAGAGCGGGTAGTACGGGATCGTGACCAGGCGGCCGATCAGCGCCGGTGGGAAGACCTTGAGCAGCGCCGGCCGCAAAGCGATGGCGAGTTCCTCGGAATCCGGACGGCTGCCCTCGTCGCCGGCCATGCGCATGATCTCGTCGGTGCCGACATTCGAGGTCAGGATGATCAGCGTGTTCTTGAAGTCGATGCGCCGGCCGGTGCCGTCCTCCATCATGCCCTTGTCGAAGACCTGGAAGAACAGCTCGTGCACGTCCGGATGGGCCTTCTCGACCTCGTCGAGCAGCACGACCGAATAGGGCTTGCGCCTGACGGCCTCGGTGAGGCGTCCACCCTCGCCATAGCCGACATAGCCGGGAGGCGCTCCCTTCAGCGTCGAGACGGTGTGCGCCTCCTGGAACTCGCTCATATTGATGGTAATGACGTTCTGCTCGCCGCCATAGAGCGACTCGGCCAGTGCCAGCGCCGTCTCGGTCTTGCCGACGCCCGACGGGCCGCAAAGCATGAACACGCCGATCGGCTTGTTGGGATTGTCGAGCTTGGCGCGGTTGGTCTCGATGCGCTTGGCGATCATGCCGATGCCATGTCCCTGCCCGACCACGCGCTTGTTCAGCGTCGCGGCGAGGTTGAGCACGGTCTCGATCTCGTCCTTGACCATGCGGCCGACCGGAATGCCGGTCCAGTCGGAGACGACGGAGGCGACCGATTGCTCGTCGACATGGGCGTAGATCATCCGATTGGCCGGATCGATCGCGCCGAGCGTGTCGAACTTCTCACGCAGGCTGGCGCGCGTCGCCTCGGGATCGGCCGGCGCCTCGGCAGGCGCAGCCTCGGCCGCTGCCTCGCCGTCGGCGGTAGCAGCCTCAGCGGCCGCCTTCTCGCCGAGCTTGCCGCGCAGCAGCGTGATCTCCTCGACGATCGCGAGTTCGGAGGCCCAGTCGGCTTCGAGCGTCTCCAGCTTCGCCTTCAGCGCGGCGCTTTCCTCGTCGATCTTGCCGAGGCGCTCGTCGGTGGCGTCGCCGAGATCCTTGTCGGCGATCAGGGCGATCTTCTCCTTTTCGAGCGCCGCTATGGCGACACGGGCATCCTCGATCGCGGCGGGCGTCGCAGTCTGGCTGATCGCCACGCGGGCGCAGGCGGTGTCGAGCAGGCTCACCGCCTTGTCGGGCAATTGCCGCGCCGGAATGTAGCGCGAGGAGAGCTGAACGGCCGCGACGATGGCGGCATCGGAGATGCGGACCTTGTGATGCTTCTCCATCGGCCCGATCAGGCCGCGCAGCATGGTGCAGCAGCGCACCACGTCCGGCTCGTCGACCTGCACCGGCTGGAAGCGCCGGGTCAGCGCCGGATCCTTCTCGAAATACTGGCGGTATTCCGACCAGGTCGTCGCCGCAACGGTGCGCAAGGTGCCGCGGGCCAGAGCGGGCTTGAGCAGGTTGGCCGCGTCGCCCGTGCCGGCAGGGCCACCGGCGCCGATCAGCGTATGCGCCTCGTCGATGAACAGGATCACCGGCGTCGGCGAAGACTGGACCTCGTCGATGACCGAGCGCAGGCGCTGCTCGAACTCGCCCTTCATCGAGGCGCCAGCCTGCATCAGGCCGATGTCGAGGGCGCAGACCTTGACCCCGCGCAAGGGCGGCGGCACGTCGCCGGCGACGATGCGCTGGGCAAAACCCTCGGCGATCGCGGTCTTGCCGACACCGGCCTCGCCGGTGAGGATCGGGTTGTTCTGGCGCCGACGCATCAGCACGTCGATGACCTGGCGGATCTCGTCGTCGCGTCCGAGGATCGGGTCCATCGTGCCCGAGCGTGCCTTTTCGGTCAGGTCCTGCGAGAAGCGGTCCAGCGCCGTTGTGCCCTTGGCGCCATCCGCCTGCTCGGCGCCAGGCGTGCCGGCGGCGCGCAGCCCCGAGCCGTCCATCGGCCGCAGGTTCTCCTCTTCGGAGTCCTTCCAGATCTTGGCATAGCCAGCGGCAAGCTCCTCGACCGGGATCTTGCCGAACTCCTTGGAGATGCCGGTCAGCGCCCGCTTGAGCTCAAGCGATTTCAGCGCCGCGACCAGGACATGGCCGCTGCGGATCTGGGTCTCGCCGAAGAACAGGGTGGCGTAGTGCCAGCCGCGGTCGAGCACGTCGACGACGTTGTTGGCGACGCCGGGCATCTCCGTCTCGTTCTTGCGGAAGCCCTCGATGACGCCGCCGATATCGGTGGCGAGGCGAGCCATGTCGAGGCCGTAATGCTGCGCGGTCAGCCCGATGTCGGTCGAGCGCCGCTGCAGAATCTGGGCAAGCCAATGCGCCAGCTCGACATTGCGGTTGCCGGCCCCCTTCGCCTGGCGCAGCGCCTGGATGAAGGCTTCATAGCCGACGCGGTTGAGTTTGCCGGTGACGGCTTCGAGACTGATGTCGGCCATGGCGGTCCCCTATCGTCTGTCTTTTTGGATCAGGTTTGTTTCGAAGAAGCTGGCTTGGTGGAAGCTTGCTTGGTCAAGTTCTGGCTTTTCCGGCTGCGTTTCTGACGCATGCGTTCGGCGGGGTGGAAACGGGCATCGCGGCGCAGACTGCCGTCCGGGACGTTCCAGTTCGGCGAGATCCAGCTCGACCAGCCGAGCGCGCCGGAGCGACCGAGCTGCATCGGCTGGACCTTGCCGACCGGTAAAGCGAGTTCGACGTCCCATTCGAACTGCTCGCCGAGATAAAAGAACACGGCATCGGCCAAAGGCTCGCAGCGGTCGCCATTCGGCAGGAAACGGTTGAATTGCTCGAGGTCGCGCGCGACCAGCTTGACCCGGAACTTGTCCTCGACGCTGTAGACGCTGGCGCCGAGCAGGACATTGCTGCCCAAGGCGCATTGGCCGCGGCCGAGCTTGGTCCGGTCCTCCGGGTCGAAGACCAGCCGCATGCCGACGAATTGCTCGACCTCGACCTCGATGTCGAAGAGGCCGGCGAGCAGGCTGCGCAGGCGCGAAGCCGACTTGGCCTGCGCGCCGGTGAGCCCGGCATGGGCGAGCTTTTCGGGATCGGGGACACTGTCACGGTTCTGATAGGGCTGCGAGCCCAGGCCCGTCATGCTGCCGACATAGGCAATGAAGCGGTCCCTGTCGGGCCGGTCATGCTGCGCAACCGGCCGCGAATCCGCCCAGGCCCGGTAGAAGAGCTGCAGGAAGCGGTTGTTGAAGATGTCGAGGAAGCGCGGGAAGGCGTCGTCGCGGACGAGCTGCCAGTGATAGCTCTCCTCGGTCGTCGCCAGCGGCAGCGCACCTTGCGGGCCGAGCAGGCCGAGGAACTTGACGAAGAGCCGCAGCCGACCCTGCAGGTCGCGATCGGCCTCGGCGATGGTCGAGGCCGGGAAATCCATATAGGGCTGCTCGCCGAGCGCGACGTATTCATCGCGCCTGGCGGCGACGTCGCCGATGCGCTCGCGTTCGGGGAAGCTGCGCTCGATCCGGCGCAGCGCCGCGTAGAAATCATGCCGCCAGGGCTCGGCCCGCAGCCCTTCGACGAAGGGCGGCTCGACGCGCAGATCGTCGAGCGCGGCCGGTGGCGGCAGGGCTGGCGCGCTCTTGTTCACAGGATGCGCCTCGTGCCGGCGCGCGGCGGAAAGCGCATGACCTCGCCGCGCTCGACGGTGCGGATCACCGTCTGGGTGAAATGGTTCATCGCCGCGTATTCGGCGAAGAAGCGGTCGAGGATCGCCCCCAGCAGGAAGACGCCGCTGCCCTCGAACGCCTTTTCGTCGAAGAGGACGGTGATCTCGAGCCCGCGGGCGGCGCCCGTTCCGGCCCGCTGCGGGAAGCGTCGGATCACCGGGCGGCTGTCGACGCTCTTGATGCCGCGGATGCGGCGCTCGGTGGCGCTGTCGGCGAGGTCGGCGAAGAGCGAGAGCATCTCGCGCAGCGCCTCAGCGTTCTCGCCGGCGCCACGCTGGACCAGACCGAGATGGTTGAGGCTGAGCAGGTTGATCAACCGCCAGGTGACGACGCCGGTGCTCGCCGTCTCCGAACGCAGCCGGAGCTGCGAGACGATCGGCTCGCGCGGCGGAGTCGGCCCGGCAAGGGAGGTCACGTCGAGCACGACATTGTCGATCAGGCGGAAATCGGCACCGCCGACCCCGGTCGGCAGATGCTCGGTCAGATGACGGTTGGAACAGAGAGCCCGGATGCTGAGCTCGGCCACGGCTGCGGCATCGGAGACTGTCGCCGGCTCGTAGAGCGAGATGAACATCTCGGTGCCGGTATAGTCGGACGCCCGCCCCTCCCGCCGCTCGGCCGAGGAGCGCCGACGCGGCAGCCGCCGCTGCGTATAGAGCAGACCATGGGTCGGCGAAGCGCCTTCGGGCGAGGAATAGAGCGGGTGGACCGGCTGCTTGTCGCGGCCGCCGCTATAATGCGCATAGACGTCGAGGATCGAGTGCGGCTCATAGTCGAGCATACGGCTGCGATCGGGCACGACGTGATACTCGTGCTCGTTCCGGCGCACCGGGATGCGGTCGGTCGTCTTCTCGAACAGGTTCACCGCCGGAGCGGCATAGAGCGCGAACAGCTCGCGCTGGACCGCTGCCGGCAGGCGCGTATTGACCTCATCGAAGACGAAGATGATGTCGACCGTCTTGGCCTTGAGCCGGGACATCACCTTGTCGAGGCCAGTCAGCTTGAAACCGAGGAACTTGCGCGGGAACCAGAACTGCTCGCGCAGCAGGTCGAAGCCGCGGAAGACCCGCGTATCGGCCGGCAGCAGCGCCTCGTCCTCATCGAAGCCGATTTGCTCCAGCCCGCACTCCGCTCCCGACAGCACCACCGGATCGCCGAACTCGTCGAGATAGCGGAAGTAGAGACCGAGGCGATCGGCGAAGATCTGCTCGTAGAGCGCGATCGCATCGGCTTCCGTGCCGAGCAGGTGCACCGTCAGATCGCGCGTCTTGCAGCCGGCAAACCAGCTGTTCGGCAGCTTGCTCGCCTGCTCCGGCGACGGCTCCTCGGCCGGGTCGCTGGCGATGCGATGGGTCAGCGACAGGCGCAGTCCAGAAAGCACCCGGCCGTCGGCCGGGAGCCCAAGCGCCTGCAGCCGCCCCGGCGCGGCGATGTATTCGGCCGAGGCGACCTCGAACGGCCAGATCGTGACGGGCGAGCTCAGCCGATAGCGGCAGGCGACGCGCCGGTCGCGCTCGACATAGGTTGCGTCGAGATAGGAGCCACGCGGCACCTCGACGCCCTCGCGCAGGGCCGGATCGCCATAGGTGGGCGCGATCCCGGCAAGCAGAGCCGACGGCGTCGGCGCCAGATAGTTCGGGATCAGCTGCTCGAGCAGATTGTTGGTGAACTCGGGGAATTCGTGCTTGAGCTTGAGCTGGACACGCGCGGCAAGGAAGGCCGCTCCCTCCAGCAGGCCGCCGACCATCGGGTCCATGCGCTCGCCGACCAGACCGCCGAGCCGCTCGGCGATGCCGGGGTATTCCTCGGCGAACTCCTTCGTATGCTCGGTGAAGAGCCTGAGCTCGCGGTTGTAGAAGTCGAGGAATTCCTGGTTCATTCCACGCTACCGGTTCTTGATCGCGATCTTGCCGGTGTCGAGCTCGACATCGGCAACGAATTGCACCGGAATATTCAGCGGCTCGCAATTGAGATCTGCCCGCACGATGAAGCGGATCTTGAGTTCCGCCTTATCGAGTCCTTCGTCGCGCTCGACCACGATCGACTGCTTCATGAGCCGCGGCTCGTAGGCGAGCAGCACCTGCGCGAGCTCGTCCTTGATCGCGCCGACGCGGTGCTCGTCGATCGACTTGTTCTGGACGTCCGGGAAGCCGCAGTTGAGTATGGAGCGGCGGACATGCTCGAAGCGCGACAGATCGGTCGAGGAACCGAAATTGATCGTGTTGACCAGGGCTTCGAGGTCGATCGCGATCTCCTGGCGCAGCTTGCTCTCGGTGATCGCGGTCCGCGGTGCGGCGCGGCGTCCGGCGACCACGCGCTCTCCACCGGCATCGCGCAGGTCGAGCTGGACCTTGGCGTCCTTGGCGCGATGCGCCTCGCGGAAGGCGAACATCAACGGCGGTCGCAACCGGTTCTTCGCCTTGGGGTCGAGCATCTGGGTCATCCCGAACGAAGCAGCTCAATGCGACGGACTCCCGGTGATTGCTGCCGCAATCGCGGGGAGTCCGTGCGGAACGTGACAGGATCGGCGACGCCGGTCGAGGCGAGACACCGGAAGTTGCCCTCCAGCCGGGCCCGCCTGAGCGGACCCGGCTGGAATGGCGTATTACTCTTGGTTCTTCTTGAGGTCGTAGGTGCCGGTCACGGTCGAGCCGAGCGAGCCGTCCTTGTTCTGCGGCTTGTACTCGTACTTGATCTTGGCGAAGTTCAGCGAGAACTGGTCGGTCGGCACCGGGTTGCCACCGGTCGAGTCGCCCGACTGATAGCTCGACACGAGCAGATCCTCGAGAGTGACCGTGTAGAACTCCTGCTGGCCCTTGCCCTGCTTGCGGACGTGCAGCACAGCCTTCTTGATGTGCTCGCCGGTGGCGCATTTCAGCATCAGCGTCGGCGAGGCCTTGTTGACGTTGGCTGTGCAGTGCAGGTCCTGGTAGCTGGCCTTGCCGGCGCCGCCGCCATGGCCCGCAGCATGCGTGCCGGAGTTGCTGACGCCCCAGGAGAAGGACTCGATCTCGATCGTGTCCTTGTGCTTGGCGTCCTGGCTTTCGCCCTTGATGCCTTCGATCTCAAGCAGGAAGTCACTTGCCATGATGCTCTCCAATGATTGGCTGATTGCGGTGATTTAGGCATAGAACTCGCGTCGCCTGGAGAGCTCCCCCCATGCGTCGCCACTCTCCCTGCGCGATAAGCGCAGGGCCAACTGTTGTCCTGGGGGGCCGGCGCGCCTTAGGGCACGCCTGGGTCTCAGGTCTTGGGCGCCGGCAGGCGCGAGACGAGGCTCAGACCGATATCCATGCCCTCGAGCTGGAAGTGCGGCCGGAGGTAGAACTTGGCCGAATAATAGCCCGGGTTCTCCTCGTCCTCGAAGACGTCGATGCGCGCATCGGACAGGGGCTTGCGCGCCTTCGTCTCCTCGCTGGAGTTCAGCGGATCGCCGTCGACATATTCGGTGATCCACTCCTGCAGCCAGCGACGCAGGGGTTCGCGCTCCTTGTAGGAGCCAACCTTGTCGCGAACCATGCACTTCAGATAGTGCGCGAAGCGCGACACGGCGAACATGTAAGGCAGACGCGAGGACAGATTGTCGGAAGCAGTCGCCGCGACGCCGTCGGGCCCGAAGAAGGCCTTGGGCTTGTAGAGCGACTGCGCTCCGATGAACGCCGCCTTGTCCGTGTTCTTGCGATGGATCAGCGGGATCAGGCCGGACTTGGCCAGCTCCGCCTCGCGGCGGTCGCTGATCGCGATCTCGGTCGGGCACTTCAGGTCGACGCCGCCGTCATCGGTCGGGAAGGTGTGGGTCGGCAGGTTGAGAACCTCGCCACCCGACTGGACACCGCGGATGCGGGTGCACCAGCCATACTCCTTGAAGGCCCGGTTGATGTTCACCGCCATGGCATAGGCGGCGTTCATCCAGGCGTATTTCTCGCCCTTGTGGCCGTCGGTGTCCTCCTCGAAGGCGAACTCCTCGACCGGCTCCGACTTGGCGCCGTAAGGAACCCGCGCCAGCACTCGCGGCAGGCACAGGCCGACATAACGGGAGTCGGCCGCGTCGCGCAGACCCTTCCAGGCCGCGTAGTCCGGCGTGTCGAAGACCTTGCCAAGGTCGCGCGGGTTGGAGAGCTCCGTCCAGGAGTCCATGCCCATCAAGTTCGGATCGGCCCCGGTGAAGAAGGGCGCGTGAGCGGCGGCCGCGACCTTGGAGAGATCACGCAGCAACTGCACGTCCGTGGGGGCGTGACTGAAGTGATAGTCGCCGACGAGCGCGCCGAAGGGCTGGCCGCCGAGCTGACCGAACTCCTGCTCGTAGAGCTGCTTGAAGAGCGGGCTCTGATCCCAGCGGGCGCCGGGATAGGTCTTGAGGTTGCGGTAGAGCTCGGTCTTGCCGACGTTCATCACCTTGATCTTCAGCTGCGAGTCGGTCTCGGAGTTGAAGACGAGGTAGTTGAGGCCGCGCCAGGCACTTTCGAGCTTCTGGAACTCCGGCGCGTGCAGCACCTCGTTCATCTGCTCGCTGAGCTTGGCATCGAGCCGGGCGATCATCTCCTCGATCGTGTCGAGTACGTCGCCCTTGATCAGCGTCGAGTCGGCGAGAGCCTGGTTGACCAGGGTCGCTACCGCATTCTCGACCTCGCTCGCCGCTCGTTCGGTCTTCGGCTTGAAGCTCTGCTTCAGCAGTGCCGAGAAATCGTCGGCGCCTTGCGTTTCAGCAGTTGCCGCGCCGGGTTGTTGGATCTGTGCTTCCGCCATGGCCGCCTCGCTTACCCGTTACCGTCCTGCTTGTCGTCACCAGCCGGCTTTTCGCCGAGCTTGTCCTTCAGCGCCGCCATCAATTGCGGATCAGCCAGAAGGGCCTTGAGCTGGTCGCTGGCCGCGACCTTGCCATCCATGTAGCGCAGGAGGTTGGCGAGCTGCTCGCGCGCCTCCAGCAGCTTGGCCGTCGCCGGAATCTGGCGGGCGATCGCAGCCGGGTTGAAGTCCTCGTATTTCTTGAACTTCAGCGACACGGAGAGCTTGTCGCTCCCGTCGCCGAGCCGATTGGGGACGGCGAAGGCCGCGCCCGGTTCGATCGCGGCCATGCGCTGATCGAAATTGTCCATATCGATGTCGAGGAACTTGCGTTCGCCGACGTCGGGCTTCTCGACCGCCGAGGCATTGCCCGAGAGATCGGCGAGAACCCCCATCACGAAGGGCAGCTCGACCTTCTGATCGGCATTGTAGGGATCCTCATAGGTAATGTGGACCCGCGGCGGCCTGTTGCGGCGAATGAATTTCTGCCCCGAATCTCCGGCCATGACGGCGCCCCTTCCTTTAGAGGCATCACGCAAGGAGAGCGTGATGCCACGCTTACGATCCAGCTCGCTATACCATACACACTTGCCGACCGCTTGACAGTTCTCGTCGAACTGCTCGCATCGGCTGCGCGAGGTGATTCAGCCAGCTCAGCTTTGCAGGTGGATGACGTTATCGCATCCACCGAACGAATGAGGCGCGGCGCTCCACGAAGGGACCGTCGCGGCCTATTCGCCGCTGCTCTGCCTTATGCCGACGTCAGGGAGGATATCGCTCAGGAGCGAGAGAAAATCTTGCTGCGCCAGCGCACAGGCCTTGTCCATCAACAGGGGAACCGGATTGGACGGCTCGGCGTGACGATAGAATCCGGCGACGGCCTTCATCCGGGCGATCGCCTCGGCCCGGCTCGCGATGGTGATCGCAGGCACAGATGCGGCCGCCGCGGAAGCACTCGCTCTGGATTCGGTCTCGGCCTGCGGCTGCTCGCTCTCAGCCTCCTCGTCGGCGCCCTGCTCCCCTTCGTCGTCGGTTTCCTCGTCAGCTCCGTCCCCGGCGTCCGTCTCCTCGTCATCGGACGAGCTGTCCTCGTCCTCGTAGGACGAGCTCTCTTCGTCGCCATCGGAGGCATAACCGTCGTCGCCGCTGTCGTCGCCATAGCCGCCGGAACCGTCGCCACCGAGGCGTTCCAGCGGCAGCTGGTATTTCGTGTCGTCGCCGATCTCGAGCATCGCCTTGTCGACATGCTCCGGGAACATGATCTGGATGACCTCGATCAGCGACTTGCCGATCAGGCGCTGCGCCTGCCCGATCAACAGCACGGCCGGGCTGGACGGCTCGACCCGGCGGAAATAGCCGAGACAGCCGGCGAGCGCGGCCTGGGCCTCGTCGACGGAGGCGCAGACGCCGGCCGGAAGCGCCACAACCGCGATGGGTCCAGCAGCGGCAACACCGCCGCCGGCTGCAGGCGCGTCGGCGACGGCACTGCCCTGCCCGCCCGGTGCTTTCCGTTCGATCGCGGCCTCGAGAAAGACGATGATCTGCCCGACCAGGGCGGCCAGCCGCGGGAAGGTCACCGCCTGGTCGGCCCCGAGCCGTTCGCTCCAGATCGTCCGCAACCGGGATTGGGCGTCCCGGATCGCGCTGACATGGCCGAGCATGGCCGTCAGGTCGGAGAGCTCCGCCTCCTTCAGCGCAGCGGTGATCCCGCCGGCGTCCGGGTGCTGCTCATCCTCGCCGGGGCGCAGCTCGCCCGAGGCGACGAGCTGGCTGCGGAACATCACCGGTCCCAGCCGCTTGCTCAGGAACAGCGGCGCATGCTGCAGCGGCAAGGCGACGGTGGCGTTCTCGTCGAGCCCCTGCAGCGCGACCTCGCGCATGATGAAGTCGCCGTCCTCGGCCCGAGGATAGACCTCTTCCCAATACTCGCCGAGATAGCTCACGATCAGCCCGAGGCTCGCGGCGAAACCGGCGATGTCGCGATTGAGCAGACAAAGCTTGCCCGCCAGGACGAAGCCACGCAGGTCGCGGCTCTGCTTCAGCACCTTGCCGAGATCGCCGAAGGCTACGGGAAAATCGATCGTGCTGCGATCGAACGGGATCTGCCGCCCTTCGTCGTCGCGGCGGAAATAGGAGGTCGGCAGCGCCACTTCGAGGCGCGCCATGACGTTCATGACGTCGGGATCGGCATCCGGATCGGGACCGCAGGGATCGTCCGCCGAAACCGGCTTCGCCAGATCAGCGAAATTGAGCGCGGCCATGCCCCCTCACGATCGATCGAGATTATCGGGCCGGCCGCCTGGCCGTCACTCCACCTGCAGCCGCGTCTCGACCCGGCGATTATCGGCCGAGAACTTGTCGGAGACGACGGGCTTGCTCTGGCCAAGACCGCGCGGCACGAGCTTGGCGGTATCGACGCCACGATCGCTGAGATAACGCACGACCGCCTTGGCCCGCCGCTCCGACAGACTCAGATTGTAGTCCGCGGTGCCGCTGGCATCGGTGTGCCCCTCGACCAGAAAACTGCTCGCCGAAAGCTGCGGGTCCTTCAGCGCCTTGGCGAACTCGTCGAGATTCACCCGCGCCTCGGGCTCGAGCACGTCGGAATTATATTTGAACTTGACGACGAGATCGAAGGCGGTCGGCGGCTTCACGACGTGGCCGGCCTTGTTGCATTCGGCCTCGGTGCCGACGCACAAGCCGCGCGAGACGCCGAGATTCGGCTTCGCGGCTCCGAAGTGCTTGACGATATCGTCCGCCTTGTAGGCTTGTGCCTGCGCAAAAAGCGGCGACAGGACGCAGAAGCCTGCGGCAAGAGCGGCACTAACCATGACAAGGGCCTGCTTGCGCACGGTCTTCCTCCCGTTTAGGTTCGCTGAGGCGGTTGAAGACTGACGGCGCGAATTATGCCTCGCAGCGTTTGCTGCGTCAATAGTCGTCTCTTGTCGCAAGCCACGAGGTTTGGTTGATGCCCGCCGCTCCAGGACAATCGAAAAGACTTGCCTCCTTTACGACACCGGCGGGTCAAGATGTCTTCTCACTTCTCAAGTTTGAGGCGCGCGAAGCTCTCAGCGAATTGTTTGTTTATCAAATCGAGGCTGTGAGTACTGCTCGAGGCGACGATCTTCAAAATTTAATTGGCGAGAAATGTCATATCAAAATGACGCTGAAGAACGGTGAAGACCGGATCTTCAACGGCGTGCTGGTCGAGGCGCAGTGGCTCGGCCGGGAGAAGGATCTCGACCACTACCGCTTCGTGCTGCGGCCCTGGCTCTGGCTGCTCTCGCAGCGCTCCGATTGCCGCATCTTCAAGAACAAGACCGCGCTGGACATCATCAAGACGATCTTCGGGAAAGAGGACAAGGCGAGCTTCGAGGACCGCGTCAGCGAGCCTCCGCCGGAGATCGACTATTGCGTGCAGTATCGCGAGTCCGATCTCGACTTCGTCCTGCGCCTGATGGAGAAGTACGGCATCTACTATTATTTCAAGCATACAGAGGGGGACCACAAGCTGGTCCTCTCGGATGCGCGCAATTCGCATGATGCGGTGACTGCCGCGGCCGAGCCGAGCTTCACCGGAGCCGGCTCCGCCTACCCCTTCATGCCGACGGATGGGGCCCAGAGGCGCCGGATCGAGCATCTGACGCAATGGTCGGCGCAGCGGCGGCTGCGGACCGGAAAGATCGAGATCAAGGACTATGATTTCGAGAAATCCACCTCGGACCTGACGGCGCGCGCCGAGGACGGCTTCCCGCGCACCAAGTCCTACGAGGCTTTCGACTATCCCGGCGCCTATCTCGACCGCGGCAAGGGCGAGAAGCTCGCCCGTATCCAGGTCCAGGCCGAGCAGGCGCAGGACGAGCGGCGCCTCGCCGTCGGCGACGCGCCCAGCCTCAATCCAGGGACGCTGATGACGCTGGCCGATCATCCCGTCGGCTCGGAGAACGCCGAGTTCCTGGTGGTGAGGGCGACGCACAGCTACGGCGTGCAGAGCTATCGCTCCTCCAAGCGCACCGACCAGGCGATCTATCACGGCTCCTACGAGCTCCAGAAGGCCACCAAGCGCTTCCGCGCCCCGCTGCTGACGCCCTCCCCGCTCCATATCGGCCCCGACACCGCCAAGGTGGTCGGCGAGAAGAACAAGGGTGAGGAAGGCGACATCGACGTCGACAAATACGGCCGCATCTGGCTGCGCTTCCACTGGGACCGCGAGAAGGAGTCGACCTCCTGCCGCGTGCGCGTGGCGCAGGCCTGGTCGGGCAAGAACTGGGGCGGCCAGATCATCCCGCGCATCGGCCAGGAGGTCGTCGTCTCCTATATCGGCGGCGATCCCGACCGGCCGATCATCACCGGCGCCGTGGTCAACGATCAGCACATGCCGCCCTACGACCTGCCAGCCAACAAGACCCAGTCCGGCCTGAAATCGGAATCGACCGATGGCGGCGGCAAGTCGGGCAAGTTCAACGAGATCAAGTTCGAGGACCTGGCCGGCAAGGAGATCTTCTCCATGCAGGCCGAGCGCGACCACAAGACCGAGGTCTTCAACCTCGAGACCCGCGACGTCGGCAAGAAATTCGAGGGTGGTCCGACCGATTTCGCCCGCACCACCCAGATCCTGAGCGGCAGCGACAAGCTGCACGTCAAGCAGGGCAAGCGCTATGTCGAGGCAGCGCTCGAGATCAAGCTGGTCTGCGGCCAGAGCGAGATCACGATGACGCCGACCAACATCACCATCTCCTCGCCGACGATCACGGTGCAGAGCACGGCCAAGACCGAGATCAACGGCGGCGGTGCGACCATCATCACCGGCGGCGTCGTCAAGATCAACTGAGGCCGCGATGTCGAAACTTCGGTTCAGCACGGCGCAGGAGGTCTTCGAGACCTTCCCCGCCGCGCGCGAGATCATCCAGACCGCGCCGACCACCGAGCCGCCGCTGAGCTTCCTGCGCAAGCTCGTTGCGGCGGGCGATCACAAGGACGCGATCGGCTTCTGCGCTTTCCTGATGCCACGCCGCGAAGCCGTCTGGTGGGCCCTGCAGAGCGTCCAGCGCATGCAGCCGCCCGGAGCCCCGGCCGATCCCGGCCTGAAGGCAGCCGAAGCCTGGGTTCGCGACCCGACCGACGAGACGCGCCGTGCTGCCCTGGCGCTCGGCGAAAGCGGCCATCACGCCAGCCTCGGTACCTGGGTCGCGCTCGCGGCCGGCTATTCCGGCGGCAGCATGGTGGCGAGCCATGCCGTACCCGCACCGCCGGACTTGACCGCGAAGACGGCGCGGATCGCGGTATTAACCGCACTCGGACGGGTATCCGAGCCAGAGCGCGATGCCGCATTGCGAAATTGCGTCGAAGCATGCATTCGTCTGATCGATGACGAAAGCGGCAAGACGAGAGCATAGCATGGCCCCGGCGCCGATGCGGCAGCCGGTGTCGGGCTATGATGAGGCGGGCGGCCCGACATGGCGCTGACGCTGACGATCGAAAACCAGGCTTCGCTGCCGGATGGCGGCCCGCTCAGCGTGACGCTGAGCGGCGGACGCGGGCTGGATATCGGCCGCGACCAGCATCTTGACTGGTGCCTGCCGGATCCGAGCCGTGCCATCTCCGGGCGGCATTGCGAAATCCGCTTCAACGACAACGCCTACTGGCTGCGCGATATCTCGACCAACGGCACCTTCGTCAATGGCGGTGCCTACCGGGTGCAGTCGCCTTATCGGTTGCAGCATGGCGACCGGCTCGAGATCGGCCAATATATCATCGCGGTCGCGATCGACGAGGCGGAGCGCGGAGTGCCCGGCCCGGCAGAGCGAGCGGCGATGCCGCCGCCGCCCGGCGAATCGCTGTGGGATTCGAACGGCGACGAGGCACCACCGATCGCCCGCCGCGACCTGATTCCGCCGCAAAAATACCAGCCCGTGCACGCGCCCTTCATCGACTGGGCCGCCGATATCCCGACTCCGTCGGAATCGGCGCAGGTCTATGATGCGCCGCCGCCTCCGCCACCCCAACCGTCACGGCCGGACGATCTTGCCTGGGCGCCTTACCAGGCGCCGCCGGTGCCCGAGCCCGAGCCGATCGCCCCGATCCCGACGCCGCGCCGCCCCCCCTCGGCCGCGCCCGCCGGCAATCCCTGGGACGAGGCGCCGGCCGGGCCACCAGCGCGCCCGAGCTTCGACGCGCCTTACGAACCGCCGTCCCGGCCCATGGCGCCGCCGCCACCTCCCCCGCCGCCAATGGGCGCTCCGGCGGGTGGCCCGTCGATCTCGGCGGCCGAGTTCATCGCCCGTTTCGCCCGCGGGGCGGGCCTGCCGGCCGAGGAACTGTCCTGGCAGGATCCCGGCGCCTTCGCCGAGCAGACCGGCGCGCTGATGCGCCTGATCGCCATCGAGCTGAAGGCGCTGCTGGCCGCGCGGGCCGAGAGCAAGCGCATCGCGCGCAGCTCCAACCAGACGATGATCCAGGCGCAGGACAACAATCCGCTGAAGTTCTCGCCGACGATCGAGGATGCGCTGAAGCTGATCTTCGGCCGGCCGACAAGCGGCTACCTCAACGCGCAGAAGGCGTTCGAGGAGAGCTTCCGGGACCTCAAGGTCCACCAGATCAAGACCTATTCGGCGATGCAGCACGCGCTGCGCATGCTGGTCGAGGACCTCGATCCGCAGGCGGTGGCCGAGGGGCTCGACGCCGGGCGCGGGCTCGACGGCCTGCTCTCCTCGCGCAAGGGCAAGCTCTGGGACGCCTATGTCGCGCGCTGGGAGGCGAAGACCGCTCCTTACGAGGACGGGCTGGTCGACGCCTTCATGCTCTACTTCGCCGAATGCTACGACCGCGGCGGGGGCTGAGCCAAAATCTCAGCCCAGCGGCACGACCATCCCGTCGCGGATCGTGACCTGGCGGTCCATGCGGGAGGCGAGGTCGAGATTATGCGTCGCGATCAGCGCCGCCAGGCCCGAAGCGCGCGCCAGCGCCACCAGCGTGTTGAAGACGTGCAGCGAGGTGTGCGGGTCGAGATTGCCGGTCGGCTCGTCGGCCAGCAGCACGCGCGGCGCATTGGCGACGGCGCGGCCGATGGCGACGCGCTGCTGCTCGCCGCCCGACAATTCGCCCGGCAGATGATCGAGCCGATCGCCTAGACCAAGGAAGCTCAGCAGCTCGGTCGCGCGCGATGCGGCCTCGGCCTTGCCGAGGCCGCGAATGCGCTGCGGCAAGACGACATTCTCCAGCGCGGTGAACTCCGGCAGGAGATGGTGGAACTGATAGACGAAGCCGATCTCGGTGCGCCGCAGCCGGGTCAGGCCCTTGTCGTCGAGCTGCGAGGTCGGCACGCCGCCGATGAAGACCTCGCCGCCATCGGGGCTCTCCAGCAGGCCGGCGACGTGCAGCAAGGTCGACTTGCCGGTGCCGCTCGGGGCGACCAGCGCCACGAGCTCACCCGGCCAGATCGCGAAATCGGCCTTGCGCAAGATCTCGAGCGGACCGTCGGACTG
The DNA here is from genome assembly GCF_902506165.1 of Bosea sp. 29B. NCBI lineage: Bacteria > Pseudomonadati > Pseudomonadota > Alphaproteobacteria > Hyphomicrobiales > Alloboseaceae > Allobosea > Allobosea sp. 29B. Next base: position 5,181,180 of record NZ_LR733817.1, on the reverse strand, counting down.
GGGATAGTAGCGCTCGATCTGAGAGAGGAAGAGCGCCGGCGTCTCGGTTGCCATTGTCGCGTCCTCAACCCATCCGCAGGGCTTTGACGGGATCGAGCCGCGCCGCCTTCCAGGCCGGATAGAGCGTCGCCAGCAGCGACAGGACGAGCGTCATCACCACGACGGTGGCAACCTCGCGCCAGTCGATCACCGAGGGAATATCGCTCAGGAAGCGCACGGTCGGATCCCAGGGATTGATACCCAACAGCTTGCTCAAGCCCTTGTTGATGGTCTGGATGTTCCTGGCGAACAGGATGCCGAGGACGAAGCCGGCGAACGTGCCAACCACGCCGATCGCCGCGCCTGTGATCAGGAAGACCCGCAGCACCGTGCCGCGCGAGGCGCCCATGGTGCGCATGATCGCGATGTCCTCCGTCTTGTCCTTCACCAGCATGATCAGGCCGGAGACGATGTTCAGCGTCGCGACCAGAACGATCAGGGTCAGGATGATGAACATGACATTGCGCTCGACCTCGAGCGCATTGAAGAAGGTGCGGTTGCGCTGGCGCCAGTCGGACAGCACGAGCGGCCGCGGCGGATCGGCCTCGATCCGGTCGCGCACTGCCTGCGTCTGATCGGGATTGTCGATGAAGATCTCGATGACGTTCACGTCGCCGTCGCGGTTGAAATAGGCTTGGCTCTCGGCGAGCGGCATGAAGACGAAGGAGGCGTCGAACTCCGACATGCCGATCTCGAAGATCGCCGTGACCGGATAGGCCTTGATCCGTGGCGCCGTGCCGAACGGCGTCGAAGCGCCGCGCGGAGTGACGATGGTGATGGTGTCGCCGACCTGCAGGCCGAGCGAGCCCGCGAGCCGCCGGCCGATTGCGACGCCGTTGGCCGCGGCAAATCCGTCGAGCGTGCCTTGGCGGACATTGCCCGCGATGAAGGGGATCGACTTGATGTCGTCTTCCGAGATGCCGCGCACCAGAACGCCGCCATTGCCGACCTGCGAGGAGGCCAGCGCCTGTCCCTCGACCAGCGGGATCGCGAGCTTGATGCCCTGGACCTGGCGCAGCTTGGCCGCGACCTGCTCGTAATCGTCGAGCGGCCGGTCGATCGGGGTCGCGAAGATGTGGCCGTTGACGCCGACGATCTTCTCCAGCAGCTCCTTGCGGAAGCCGTTCATCACCGACATCACGATGATCAGCGTCGCGACGCCGAGCAGGATGCCAAGAAAGGAGAAGCCGGCGATGACCGAGACGAAGCCCTCGCGCCGGCGCGTGCGCAGATAGCGGCCGGCGAGCAGCCATTCGAAGCCAGCGAAGGCTTTCGTGCCGGTCGGCACGCTCTCCCGAGCCTCGGCGACGGCGCTCATGACCGCCCTCCTCCGCTCACGCGTTCGTCTCCGCACTTTTGCCCGGGAAACGCGCCAGCGCCGCCTCGAGCGAGACCAGCTCGCGCTCGCCGCCGGCGCGGCGCTTGACTTCGACCTTGCCCTCCGCCAGCCCCTTCGGGCCGACGATGATCTGCCAGGGGATGCCGATCAGGTCGGCGGTGGCGAACTTGCCGCCCGGGCGCTCGTCGCGGTCGTCGTAGACCATGTCGTAGCCCTTCGCGGCGAGCCCCTTGTAGAGCTGCTCGCTGGCGGCGTCGCTGGCCGCGTCGCCGACCTTGAGGTTGAGCACGGCGATGTCGAAGGGCGCGATCTCGTCGGGCCAGACGATGCCGCCCTCGTCATGGCCGGCCTCGATCAGCGCGGCGACGAGACGGCTCGGGCCGATGCCGTAGGAGCCGCCATGCAGCAGCACTTGCTGGCCGTCCGCACCGGTGACACTCGCCCCCATCGGCTCGGAGTACTTGGTGCCGAAATAGAAGATATGACCGACTTCGATACCGCGCGCCGAGACGCGCTTGTCCTCCGGCATCGCCTCGAAGGCGGCCTTGTCGTGCATCTCCTCGGTGGCGGCGTAGAGGCTCGTCCACTTGTCGAAGATGCCCTGCAGGCCGGGCACGCTGTCGAAATCGGTGTCCGCGGCCGGCGTGTCGAAGGTCAGGTAGTCGCTGTGGCAGAAGACCTCGCTCTCGCCGGTCGAGGCGAGCACGATAAATTCGTGGCTGAGGTCGCCACCGATCGGGCCGGTATCGGCTCGCATCGGGATCGCCTTCAGGCCGAGCCGGGTGAAGGTGCGCAGATAGGCGGTGAACATGCGGTTGTAGGCGTGGCGCGCCGATTCCTTGTCGAGATCGAAGGAATAAGCGTCTTTCATCAGGAACTCGCGGCCGCGCATCACACCGAAGCGCGGGCGGACCTCGTCCCGGAACTTCCATTGGATGTGGTAGAGGTTGAGCGGCAGATCCTTGTAGGACTTGACGTAGGAACGGACGATCTCGGTGACCATCTCCTCATTGGTCGGCCCGTAGAGCATGTCGCGGTCGTGCCGGTCTTTGATCCGCAGCATCTCCTTGCCATAGGCGTCGTAGCGCCCGCTTTCGCGCCAGAGATCGGCCGACTGGATGGTCGGCATCAGGATCTCGATGGCGCCGGCGCGATTCTGCTCCTCGCGGACCACCGCGCTGATCTTGTTGAGCACGCGCAGGCCGAGCGGCAGCCACGAGTAGATCCCGGCAGACTGCTGACGGATCATGCCGGCGCGCAGCATCAGCCGGTGCGAGACGATCTCCGCCTCCTTGGGCGTATCGCGCAGGATCGGCAGGAAGTAGCGGGACAGGCGCATGGAACACTCGTCGAAGGGGCGATGCACCGAGCGCGCACCGATTCAGATTAGTCCAGAGACACCATCGGCGTTTGCAAATTGCAAACGCTAATGCAGATCGCCGCGAGGCAAATGCACATCGATGGCGTTTGCGAAGGCGTCAGCGCCTGGCGAACTTCGCCTTCAACCTGTCGCTGACAACAGGCGGAACGAAGGCGGAAACGTCGCCGCCCATCGACGCGATCTGGCGCACCAGAGTCGCGGTGATGTGGCGCGCCTGCGGCGTCGAGGGCAGCAGCACGGTCTGCAGGTCGGGCGCCATGGTGTGGTTCATGCCGGCGAGCTGCATTTCGAGATCGAGATCGGTGCCGTCACGCAGGCCCCGCACCAGGATGGTGGCGCCGGCGCGCTTGGCCGCGTCGATGGTCAGGTCGGCGAAAGTCGTCACCTCGAGCTCGGTCTTGAACAGCGCCGCGACCGGGCCGGCGATGGCGCGCAGCAGCTCCGCACGCTCCTCGGCGGAGAAGATCGGCGTCTTGCCGGGGTGGACGCCGATGGCGAGGACCAGCTTGTCGACCAGCCGGCAGGCGGCCTCGATCATGTCGAGATGGCCGTTGGTGACGGGGTCGAACGACCCGGCGTAGAAGGCGGTGTGGCTCATGCCCTGAGCGTTAGCCAACGCAGGCTCCCGCGACAAGTCATCAGGCCACGCGCAGTTCGCCGATGACATGGTCGACACGCGCATTCAGCGCCTGGGCCAGCCCGGTCAGTTCGCTCGCCGCCTTCAGCACCGCGTCCGACGCGCCGGTGGTGTTGCGCGAGGCGAGTGCGACCTGGCTGGTGGCCTGGCCGATCAGCACGATCTCCTGGGTCGCGGCGAGGACGTCGGCGGCGATGGCGTGGGCTGCCTCGTGCTGGCGCTGCATGGTCTGGCTGGTGCGGCGCGTCGCCTCGTTCAGCTCCTGCACCAACGCACGAATGCCGGTGATGCCCTCGACTGTCGCCACGGTCGCCTGGTTCATCGCCTCGATCTGGCGGGCGATGTCCTGCGTCGCATTGGCAGTCTGTGTCGCCAGCGATTTCACCTCGTTGGCGACGACGGCGAAGCCCTTGCCGGCCTCGCCGGCCCTGGCCGCCTCGATGGTGGCGTTGAGCGCAAGCAGATTCGTCTGGCCGGCGATGGCCGAGATCAGCCCGACCACCTCCGAGACCCGCGCCGCGCCGTTGGACAAGCCATCGACGATACGGCTGACCGAATCCGCGTGCTCGCGCGCCTGGCCGGCGGTCGCATCCGAGGAGCGCACCTCGGCGGCGAGCGCATCGACTGCGCCGAGCAGATCCTGCGCCGCGCTCTCGATCGACTTGACACTGCGGATGGCATTGCCGGTCGCACCGTCGGTATCGGCGGCGCCGGCCTGGGTCTCGCGCGCGCCTTCCGCAAGCTGACGCGCCGTCTGGTCCAGGGTCTGCGCCGAGACGGAGACTGAGGCCGAGACGGTCCTGACCGATTCCTCGAGCTCGCCCGCCAGCTCGTCCAGCAGCGTGCGGCGGTGCTGCTCGGCGTCGGCAAGGCGGGTTCCCTGCTCGGCCTCCCGTCGCTGCGCCTCGCCGCGCAAGGTCTCGCGGATCATGTCGATCGACTTGGCGATGCCGCCGATCTCATCGCGGCGTCCGGCTCCGGGAATTGCCTCCTCGGTCCGCCCCGCGGCGACGCCCGCCAGCCTGTCGGACAGCCGCGCAATCGGGCGTGCCACCGACCAGCCGAGCAGGATCGCGATGCCGAACAAGGGCAGCAGCACCAGCAAACCGGCAGAGACGACGGCGCTACGGATCGTGCCGACCACGGCGAAGGCGTTCGCCTCCGGCTCGGTCAGCCAGAGCAGCCAGCGCCGATCGCCAATGACCACCTCCTGCCCACTGGCGACAAGCGAGCGGCCGTCATGGCTGGTCATGCGGATGAGCGCATGCTCCGGCTGCCCGGCCAATCGACTGCGATCGAGCGTTTCGCGCGGTGAGCCGCCATTGCGCCGGGCGGCCGGATTGGAGCGCATGAAGCCGTCGGAGCCAATGACGAAAACCCGCTCGGTCCCGGAACCGGCCGGGTTGAAGGCGAGGACGTCGTCGATCAGGCGTGTGTCGACGGCGATGACGATCGTGCCGACCTGTTCGCCCGTCCCGGCTTCGGCATCGTAGAAGGGCGCCGCCAGAAAGGCGCGCGGATCGCCGCCGACCGGGTCATAGGGTGCGAAGTCGAGCACCACCTGCTCGCCTGCCGCCTTGCCGCGCGCCAGCGCCACCGATTTTGCCAGGCCGGTGCCGGCGAGATCCTCGTCGCTCAGGAGGCGACCGAACTCTGGGCCCTTGGTAACGCTGTAGACCACCCTGCCCTTGCGCGAGACCAGGTAGATATCGGCGTAGTTGAATTGCTTGAGTGCCGCCGAATAAGTCTCGTGGACCGGCACATGCCGCCAGGAATAGCCGTGCTGGTGCTCGCGGCCGGTGCGGGCGACGCGCTCGGCCAGCGAGAGCGAACCGTCACCCTGATAATAGCCGAGGATGCTGCGGTAATCGTGCGGGCCGAGCTCCAGCCATTTGCCGATCTCGTCGAGCGCCGAGACGGTGAAGGCGCTGCGAGCCTGGACGGCGAGTTCGGCACGCAATTGCGACCAGCGCCGCTCGATGGCGCGGACATGGCTTTCGGCCAGCGCGTGCATGCGCTCGCGTACAGCGCCCTGCGCCCAGTTCGAGACGGCGAGATAGGCGGACGAGCCCACCGCCAATGCGGCGAGCAGGGCCAAGGCGAGCATGGCGACCGGAAGCCTGATCCTGAGACTGAACACGAATCAGGTCTCCGCCCGACATCGACTGTGCGAGAACAGCCAACACGAGCGCAGTTAACGTTGCTTGAAGCGCCTCATGCGCCGCAACGTGCTTACAAGACGCCGGGCAGCGGCGCGAAGGCGGCGAGCGCGGCGGCGCTGCCGAGGATGAGAGCGAGCAGCGCGATGTTGGCGGCTGCGAGCGACACCCGGCGCGGACGCCGGACCAGAGAACCAAACTGCATGGATCCTCTTTGCGAATCAGTGCGTTACCCTGCCCTTTGCATGCCGAGGCCGCCCGGCCATGCCGTGGCGGAAACATGGAGAAACCATGGCCATGCCCCCAGGGCATGTGCCTGTCGCGCACCGCCCCGGCAATTTCCTGCCGTCATGCCGTTTCCAGCAGGGTCGAAAGCGCGCTACACCCCGCTCGCCATGCTGACCCTCAATGACATCACCTATCGCCTCGGCGAGCGCCTGCTGCTCGACCATGCCAGCGCCTTCCTGCCCACCGGCTCGCGCGTCGGCCTCGTCGGCCGCAACGGCACCGGCAAGACGACGCTGTTCCGCATCGTCACCGGCGATCTTTCTCCGGAAGGCGGCAACGTCGCCCTGCCGAAGGGCATGCGCATCGGCGGTGTAGCGCAGGAGGCCCCCGGCGGCCCCGAAACGCTGATCGAGGTCGTGCTGGCTGCCGACATCGAGCGTGCGGCGCTGATGAAGGAAGCACAGAGCGCGACCGACCCGATGCGGATCGCCGAGATCGAGACGCGGCTCGCCGATATCGGCGCCCATTCCGCTCCGGCGCGGGCCGCGACCGTATTGTACGGGCTCGGTTTCGACGAGGAGGCGCAGCAGCGCCCCTGCTCCGATTTCTCCGGCGGCTGGCGCATGCGCGTCGCGCTTGCCGCCGTGCTGTTCTCCGAGCCCGACCTGCTGCTGCTCGACGAGCCGACCAATTATCTCGATCTCGAAGGCACGCTCTGGCTCTACGACTATCTCGAGCGCTATCCGCATACGGTGCTGGTCGTCAGCCACGATCGCGAGTTGCTCGACACCTGCGTCGATCACATCCTGCATCTCGATCAGGGCAAGCTCACCATCTACCGCGGCGGCTACAGCGACTTCGAGAAGCTAAGGGCCGAGAAGCAGGCGCATCTCGCCAAGGCACGCGAGAAGCAGGAGGCCGAGCGCAAGCACCTGCAATCCTTCGTCGATCGCTTCAAGGCCAAGGCCTCGAAGGCCAGCCAGGCCCAGTCGCGCGTCAAGCGCCTGGAGAAGATGCAGGAGATCGCGGTCGTCCAGGATCGCGACGTCCAGCCGTTCAATTTTCCCGCGCCCGAGCGACCGCTCTCGCCGCCGATGATCGTGCTGGAGAGCGCCAGCGCCGGCTATGGCGAGCGCAAGGTGCTGCAGCGGCTCAACCTGAGCCTTGCGCCGGACGACCGCATCGCGCTGCTCGGCTCCAACGGCAACGGCAAATCGACCTTCTGCAAGCTGATCGGCGGGCGGCTAGCGCCGCTTTCGGGCGAGATGCGGCGCTCCTCGAAGCTGCAGACGGCCTATTTCGCCCAGCACCAGCTCGACGAGTTGCGGATGGAGGACACGCCGGTCGGCCATATCCGCGAGCTGATGCCGGATGCGCCGGAAGCGCGCGTCCGGGCACGCACCGCGCAGATCGGCTTTCCCGCCAACAAGGCCGACACGCCGGTGAAGAACCTCTCCGGCGGCGAGAAGGCGCGCCTGATGCTCGGCATCGCCACCTTCGGCGGCCCGCATCTGCTCATCTTGGACGAGCCGACCAACCATCTCGACATCGACAGCCGCACCGCCCTCGTCAACGCGATCAACGATTATCCCGGCGCCGTGATCCTGGTCAGCCACGATCGCTTCCTGATCGAAGCCTGCGCCGACCGGCTCTGGTTGGTCGGGGACGGCACGGTGAAGAGCTTCGACGGCGACATGGACGATTATCGCGACTTCGTGCTCGGCCGCGACAAGCCGGCCCAGCGCGGCAAGTCCGATGCCGAAGCCGCAGGCAAGGCCGAGGAGCGCAAGGGCGCGGCGGCAAAGCGCCAGGCGCAGGGACCGCTCAGGCAGAAGCTCAACCTCGCCGAGGCGCGCATCGCCAAGCTGACCGGGCTGATCGAAAAGGTCGACGGCGCGCTCGCCAACGGCGCTTTTGCGCGCGAGCCGGAAAAGGCACTGCTGCTGTCGCGCCAGCGCCGCGAGCTGACAGAGGCGCTGGCCGCAGCCGAAGAGGAATGGCTGACGCTGAGCGAGGAGCTGGAGAGCGCGTGAGGCGCTCTCAGGGCAGCGGCGCGAGCTTGAGGCCGAGTTCCCTGACCTGCGTCGGGGTGAGCTTCTTGATCGCGACCCGGGTAGTGTAGCTGCCGTACATCTGGCCGCCCGACATATAGTTCCAGTCGCTGACCATCGCGCTGCCGACCCGATAACTGTCACCGCGGTTCAGCTTGTCGAGATGGACGGGATCGTTCGCGATCTTGCCGACGAAGACGTCGCCTTCGACGGCCGTCAGGTTCATCCAGATATGTTCGCGCCCTCGGTCATAGGGGATCGCGACCTTCACGGCATGACGCTCGCCCTTGCCGCTGCGATAGAGCGCGACAAAATCCGGCAGCGTCTTGCGTGCCTGCTCGATCGCGCGGTTCATCTCGCGGTCGGAGGAGCGGAAATCGACAACCTGAGCCGTTGCGGGCAAGGCCATGAGCGCAGCGCCCAAAAGCCCAAGGCCACCGAATACCACCCGCCTCTGCCGTTGAAGCTGCATCTCGACACTCCCGTCTCTGCGCGATCGC